>JBILVS010000039.1:0-22567 GCA_044370335.1 Caulobacterales bacterium | reverse complement strand
TTATCAGACCGACGTCGATGACGGTGGCAACAAAGTAAGCCCAGAACACCCACTCCGCCTCCGCTGGCGCAGGCAAAACGCCCAAAAGCCGTAGCGTGATCGGTGCTGGCGCGCCCAAAAATGCCACCAGCCCAACGATGATCGCACCTTTCTTCTTGCCCATGGTACGCGAGATGATCGGCGCCATCACCGCACCGATAGCGGCGGACAGGAACACGCCCATAGTCAAAATACCGATCTGGGCGGATGAGAAACGCCAGAAGTAAATGCTTAGGTAAAAGGACAAGGCAGCGGCGAGGCCGGTGGCGATGGCGCCGAAAATCGTGGCGACAAACAGCGCCGCGAAGGAGCGGTTCGCCAAGCTCTCGGCAATCTCATTGAAAACTTGGCGTGGCGTCAATCGTCGTTTTGGCGGTGGTTGTTGAAGATATGGAATGCGCCGATGCGTCCCCAGCGCGGATATCATGATGGCGGCGAAGATCAGCGCTGCGGAGATCAGGCCGTAAAGTTCATAGGCGGCGGGGTTGAATTGACCGTTGGGAGCGCCAGTGGTCGCGAAAACAGGAAATATCGCGGCGAACATCAGCACCGACATCAAGTTGCCCCCGGTCCAGCCGAAATAGTAACGGTAGGACGTGAGCGAGACGCGCTGATCGTAGTCGCTGGTAAGTTCGGGGAGCAACGCCGAACTGGGCACCTCGTAGAAGGTTATGGCAGTGCGGATAATTACCGCCAGCACCAGCAGATACCAGAAAAGTGCCGTGTCCGACCAACCTTCCGGTGGGGCCCAGAGCAAGAAATAGCTTGCAGCGACCGGCAAGGCCGAAGCGTACATGAAGGGATGTCGGCGGCCCCAACGAGCGCGCAGATTGTCGGACCAATAGCCGACGATCGGATCTGAAAGCGCATCAAAGATCAGGCACAGTGTGATGGCGAGGCCAACCAGCCCTGCATCAACGCCGATCACCTGGCTGTAGAATAAGAGGAGGAAGTAGCCGAACCCGTTCTCCTTCACGCCGTACGCAACCGAGCCAAAACCATAGGCCATTTTTGTGCCGAAGCTCGGTGGGCGCAGTTCGGCGCGCGGCCCATCGCCGAGGGACGATTCACCTGCCGTCATCGACCACTTGATCCCGAAGTGTACGCGTAGGGATAAAGCACTCCCATTGCGTGAAAATGGTCAAGCGTTGCTGCTTCGCGGGCAGCGGATAGTCGACCGTCGCACTGCCTGTTCGCGAGCGGCCTGATCGCTCGACGTTCTTCAGTTGCCCCCCGCTGATTGAACCACTCGCCAATTCGATCAGCCAACAGTTGCAACGCACATCATCCGGCTTGGCGTCGCCTTGCACTCCAAATTGATGCGGAATGGCGCCACAGACCTGGGTCATCTTTAGACGGCGCAAGGGAGCCCCTTCTTACTCATCGAGACCTGCGACCTTGGCAAAACCGTGCGCACTCATCACCAAGGGGCCCATGCGTCTGATCAGACCCTTGGCGTGTTCGCTTACAGCCGTTCCGTCACGCACCCGCCCTGCAATACCTTGAAGGATGCAGGCCAATCGAAACGCGTTGTATGCCAAATACCAGTGCAAGTGTGCGATACCGTCGCGGCCAGTATGCCGGCAATAGATCGCCACGACCTCCTCCCACTCCGGAATCCCCAGAGCTCGTAAGTCCACCCCCTTTACATGCGAGCGACCATCACGCGGCAAAAACCAATTGAGAAGATAATTGGTGAAATCCGCCAACGGATCTCCTAGCGTAGACAGCTCCCAATCTAACACGGCTACCACGCGCGGTTCATTGGCATCGATAATCAGGTTGTCGAGCCTGAAGTCCCCATGCACGATCGACGTCTTCGAGAGCGCGGGAATCGTCTCTGGCAACCATCGCATCAGCTCATTCATCTCAACGATCGATTCTGTCTCGCTGAGCTTGTACTGCTTGCTCCAACGATCAATCTGTCGAGCGTAGTAATTGCCTTGCTTGCCGAAGTCGGACAGTCCGACACCCTCAAAGTCGACGCTATGAAGCTGCGCGAGCGTTGCGATCTTATTCTCGTAGAGCGCACGTCGATGCGCGGAGGTTTCGCCGGGAACAAGCGCATCCGTCAGAATACGCCCCGGAATCATCTGCATCACATAAAAAATCGAGCCAATTACCCCAACGTCCTCGCAAAGCGCATAAACTTTGGGCACAGGGAACCCCGTCGAGCAAAGCGCTTCCATGACGCGAAATTCCCGGTCCACAGCATGCGCAGAGGGCAGGAGCTTGCCTGCCGGCTTTTTTCGAAGAACATAGAATCGGCTTGGGGTAATGAGTTGGTAAGTGGGGTTGGATTGACCTCCATCGAACCGGCGTACGGTCAACGGACACTCAAACCCCTCCACATTAGATTGCAGCCACCGCGCGAGCGCACCTTCGTCCAAGCGATTTGCCTCAGCGATCTCTGCTGTCGTGGGCTGCGCGCCCAGCGATGTTCCGGTCATGATTTCGGGCCCTCAGTTCCCAACATTCTGTTATGAGAGATTGACGCAGATCCGTGGATAAATACCCAAACACCTCAGCGTGAACTCGCGTGCGCCCACAGCGATGCGAGAGTAACTCGGGCGGCAGCCTGAAACTCTTCTTGAATTTCACCCACCAATTCAGTCGCCGAGATCAGGCGTTTAACCCCGCTCACTGAATGACCTGCGCTCCAAAGGTCAGTCCAACGCTTTGGCGCACTATCGCTCGCAACAGCTCCAAACAGTGTCTGCGCAGAATGACGCGTCATTTGTGGAGATATGTCTCCCAGCACAATGCCCTGGGCTCGCAACGACGGCTCAAGCATGTTCGTCGGCAAACCAGTAAAAGCCGAGGTGAGCACGATGTCATCAAGGTCACATTCGACGAGCATCTGCTTGTAGCGCTCTGAAGCCGCACTCTCATGCGTTGCGATAAACCGCGTACCCATGTAGCCGAGGTCACAGCCCAGCGCCAAGGCCGCCCAAAGGGATGCCCCATCGCTTATCCCGCCCGCCAGAATAATTGGACCTTCGAAAAATTCCCGCACGGCGCGCGCGAAGGCGAAACCGTTCAGACTGCCGCTCTGGCCTCCCGCGCCGGCCGACAATAGGACAAGCCCATCGACGCCGTGCGCCACCGCTTTTCGCGCGTGCTCCAACGTAGCCACATCAGCGAACACGAGGGCGCCGGCGTCATGAAGGGGATCGATGACATGCTCCGGGGAGCCAACGCTTGTAATGACGAGTTCCACCCGATGCCGGCAAAGCACGGCAAGATGGTCGCGCAGATCAGAACGCTTGATAACGAGGTTGGCGCAGTAGGGAGCATCTTGGGGCTGCAGCACTTCTCCCAAATAGCCCAGCCAGGCATCGAGATCATCGACGCTTCTACAATTAGCTGTCGGGAACGCACCGATGACGCCCGCACGGCATGCGGCGACGACCAAGTCGCGGCTCGACACCGTAAACATGGGCGCGGCAACCAAAGGCAACTTCAGCCGGCTGTGAAACCTCTTCGACAGGGCCATCAATTCACCGCGCGATCGAGTCCCGTCCAAAACGGCGCTCGCAAGCTCGCTTTGTCCACTTTTCCAAGCGCGGTGAGCGGAAGTTCTTCGACGAACTCAAAAGATTTGGGTGCGTGCGTGGATCCCTTTTTCTCCTTCACCCACGCGGAAAGGGTATCTCCATTCGGCCCCTCGTTCGATCGGCGCACTACGAAGGCCTTCACCGCCTCGCCCCATTTAGGGTCTGGAACGCCGACAACGGCCGCATTGATAACGCCCGGATGCGCTCTCAGCGCATCCTCCACATCACGCGGATAGATGTTGAACCCGCCGGATACGATGAGATCCTTCTTGCGGTCGACAATGTAAATACGCCCCTCTTCATCCCGCCACGCTACATCTCCAGTGTGGACCCAACCGTCTTTGAGCACTTCTTCGCTCGCCTTGGGCTGCTTCCAATACCCCCGCATTGCATAGGGGGCTCGCACACAAATCTCTCCACGTTGTCCAGGAGCGAGATCTTGCGCCTCGTCAGACCTGATCCTGACATCACACTCGACCATTGGCCGCCCGGCCGAGGCCAGGAGATGAGGCTTTTGGGGATCGTGATCATCAAACCCAAGCGCTGAAATAACAAAGCACTCCGTTTGCCCATAGAGCTGGCAAAAAACGGGCCCAAATCGCTCCAACCCCTCCGACAACTTTGTCGGCGACATTGGAGATGCTCCGTAGACCAGTAGTTCGAGGGAGCGAACATGCTCACGTCCCCAGGAGGGATCATCCAACATGGCGTAAATCATTGAGGGAACGAGAAGCGTAAAAGTCACGCTGTTCTCTTGAATACGTTTGACGACGCCGTTTGGGGAGAATGACGGCATTAAGTCAACTGTACCGCCTCTCGCCAGTACCGGCGCGACAAACAAACCCGCCATGTGAGTAATGGGCGCAGCGGTCAGGAAAATCGGTGCTCTCGGCAGCGGGAAGTTTGCGAGGATACATGCCGAACCGGCAGATAATTCGCGATGTGTCCTGACGACGCCCTTTGCACGACCAGAGGTGCCGCCAGTGTAATTCAAAGAGGCTACATCGCCCAGTTGCGACAGATCGATTGCCGAGTAGGCGTTTGCATAAGCGGCCTCAAGCAGATCAAACCCCAACCCCGCTTTCCCAAGTGTTAGCATCGTGTTGAGTGACGCAACCTCTGCGAGTTGCCCCGCACGCTCTCGATAATGATCAACATCCACAACCAGAAAGGACGCTTCGGTGTCCTCTATCTGGTCGATGTGGTCCTGCAGGGATCCCAGCGGATGTAAAGGCGTGGTGATGGCGCCAAGCGCATGCGCGGCGACCCCAGCGCACCATGCTTCAAAGCGATTGCTTGACAGCCCCGCGACAACATCCCCACGCCCGACCCCGGATCGGGCCATCACGCCTTGCATACGACCGATCAGATCGAGTGTTGCGCGATAGGTTAGGCTCTGCGAGCCCATTTGGAACGCTGTACGCGCGGGATAAGATGCAAGAGCGCTCAAGACCATCTTGGTGGGCGTTGGCGCCACCTGCCACTGTTGCTCCGTCAGGCCACCGCCCAGCGCGGCAGGGCCTTTGTCGCGCCGTCTTTTGCCTGGCGACCCGAACAATGGCACGCTTTCTACTCCTCAAGGCATTGGTTGAGAAACGTTAGCACTCGTTGTCTTACGCGCGCCTCTTCTTCCAGCTGGGCCGGCGTTCTTTCTCCTCGTCCAGCGCGAGCGCCAAAATCGCCTTCGCGTCCCCAATAAAAACCATGCAGGCTTTGCTCGACTGTCAGAACCTCGGCAGGATTTCCAGCAACGCGCAGCCGATCAATCAATCCTTGAACAAACTCATGCGGCACTTGCTCGTCTGCGCGGCTGGTAAGCAAGAGGACGCGCGCCTGAATGCGCTCTGCATTTTCTTCCACAGAGTGGGCCCTCAGGAAATCTTGCCTTGATAAAGAGGACGCGTCGGCCCCTCGGCTCACAAGAGGGCGCAGTCGCTCCCGTGCGGCCGACATCCATGCTTGCGCTCTCGCCGACGCGGTAGACCACGGCGGTTGCGCGGGATCACCCTCGAAGAAGAGGACAGGATTTGTCAGAAACGGAGAGCCCGCCACGACGCAGTCCACTGATTGGGGCGCCATGATGGATGCCCTCAAGGACAGTCGACCGCCGTTACTTCCTCCGAAAATGGCGACCCTTTCGGGGTTTGCGTTTGGCAACTGACGGGCGAAATCGACGGCATCAACGATGTCTGTTTCCTCAGCGTCGAACCAAGCATTTCTGAAGTCTGGCCCAACGATGATCCAATTTTGCCGATTGAACATTTGGACGGTCGGGCTGTCAGAATCGGGTGCCGCGGCATCGCGCATCACATCGATCGGGCGATCTCCCTGCCCACCGTGCACCGACACAAGAACCGGGTATCGGCCAGGCGCGCCGGGGGTCGAAACGACTGCGCGTAGCGTGCGGCCATCACGCACCCTGATGGTGATCTCTTCAATACGTCGCTCAGATGAGGGAGACGACTGAGCCAGCGCCTGCGGCGGCGCCGTCGCAGAACATGCAGCCGCCGTCGTTGCAGCGACCGCCATAAGAGCCCCCATACGAATGGCGTGTACAGCGGCAAGCCATAGATGCATTGGATTCCAATTGATCATTTTCTCACCACTTGGTCCTTGGCGCTACAATTCGTCCAGGCTCATGCAGGCAAGCCCGAGAAGGAGACCTCAAGAGCCCCGGATCACGTCACCGCCTCAACACGACCGGACACATCAAGGCAGGCGGTTGGCCATGAGGAATTCCCAGATCAAGGCCTTTCCGTCGATGTCTTGACTGGAGACGCCGGAGAGCCTTGCCATACGTTGATCGGCATAGACGCGCGCACTTTCGCCGGGCAGGCGGTGACCGCCGCCGATGATCGTATAAAGCACAACAGGCGCCGCACAGTTTTGCGCTGTTTGCGTGCGAACCCGCGTTTCATCTGCTGGATCCAGGTCTGGCAAGTCTTGTCGGGCGGGCGCGCCGTTGCAGCGGTTCTTCCCGCTCCAGAACTGGAAGGTTTCCTCCGCGCCAATCACTTGCCCCCGATCATCCCCAGACATCGCCGCGACGGCTCCGCCGGCATATGGCATTAGGCGGTCTGCGGTCCCGTTCATGAGCATGATGGGGACCGGTCGGCCGGGCGTACAGCTTTCGACAAGCGGCGCCGGCAGATTGGCTGAAAATGGCGCGACAGCAGCGAGGCGATCACCCAGTTCACAGGCAAGCCTCATACTCATCATGCCGCCATTTGACCCTCCGGTGACATAGATGCGCTTTGGGTCAGCCGTTCCGTCAAGAACCAGGGCATCAATCATCGCCCGGAAAAACGCGACGTCGTCTGGGGCGTCCCCGCGCGCAAGCAAGAATTGGGTGCCGCGTCCATCATTCCAGCCCTCGCCAACACCATTGGGATGCACGGTCACCACGCCATCGCGCGCGCCGAGATCCTGAAAGCGATAGCGAAACGTGACCCGTGCGTCGCCCGTCGCTCCGCCGTGCAAGACGAACACTACAGGCGCCGGATGACGCGCCGACGGGGACTGCACGATCCAGAAGCTCCTTTCTGCGCCGTCCACTGAGATCGTGCGCAGAGTGGAGTTTGGCGGCGGGGCAATGGCGCCACGAGATCGAGCTGTTTCAACGACAGTTCCCTGAGGGCTCGTTGCTTCCTCATACGACTGCGCGAGCGCATGGGTCGACAAACATGCGAGCCCAACCGTCAGCGCTAATGAGAGAACGCCAAATCTCATCGTCATCCACCATCCACACACGCGCTTCATGCGCGCCTGGACATCTAACGTCGTCCCAGGGCCATCCCGTCGCCTTCGATCGCGCGTTGGCTGCAAACCGTCCCACGCTACCGACAACAACCGCCCCAATGGAAAGGGTCCCGGGCCGATTTCACTAGGCCCTAAAACCTGTAGCCCAGCGCAATCCGCCAGGTCGCAGGCTCATTCTCCTGTGCGTTGAAAGCCTGGCTTCCTGGCGAGATGTTGAAATAGCTCTCATCGGCAATATTCTTACCGCTGAGAACAAGGCGCCATTGTTCACTTTCAACCCCAATGGAAGCGTCAAACAGGCTCACATCGTCCATTTCGTTGGTGTTCTGAGGGTCTTCAAATCCCCCATATTCACCACGCCAACTCGCCATCGAGACAAAATCGAAACCGCCCCCAAGCGGGAAACGCCATATCAAGCTTGCTGCACTCGTCCATTCCCGCAAGCGCTGCAGTCTGCGGCCATCGATCGAAATGGTCGTAAGCGTTGTGGCCGGGTTGGATTGTGCATTCGAGAAGATTGAGCCGCCTTCGTACTCGCCGTCAGCCCATGAGAAACTGAGGCGCGGAGAGAGCACGCCTCCAGCAAAGTTCAGCCGCGCACCCAATTCACCGTCCACGCCGAATTGGACAGAATCCCCAGCACTGGCCAACACACCAACGTTGCGAACGGTGTTGGTTGCGGCCGTTCCGGCGAACACAGAATAATTGACCAGCGTACCTTCCTTCTCATTGAAGTACGCGTTGATATTATATCTCAATCCGCGCCCGATGCGGCCGCGAACCCCCGCCTCGTACGCGGTAACAAACTCTTCATCATACACCAAAGGAATCGCAAGATCACTCACGCCATCCCCAGGCTCACCGAGGTCGTTGTTGAAGCCGCCGGCGCGAAAACCAGTTGCGATACGTCCAAACAGATAATGATTGTCCGCCCATTGCCAGTTTATGGAAGCGCTGGGCGTCCAGCGTTCAAAAGTCTCTGAAGCGACCACCGAGCGCGTCAGCTGCTCATTCGGCACCGTTGCCGGGTTGTCGAGCCTGAAAACGTTGTCCAGCGCGAAGTTTTTTTCATCGTGATTAAATCTGACGTCGAAACTCGCCTGCAGATCATCCCGCAAACGCCAACTCAGCGCTGCGTACGCCGCATAAGAGGTATCGTCGATTCCCGAGTCCTCGACCCGATAGGCATTTCGCGCGACTGTTTGAATTTGCGCCAAGGTGCATGTGGGCGCCACAGTGCACGCAGCTGGCAGCACACTTGGCACGTCGCTTAAACCCTCGAACACATTGTTATGAATTGCATCCGCGAACCGCACCGTGCCGAAGTCGGAATCGACCTTGTTGTACTCAACGCCAATTAGCCAATCGATCGCCCCGCCATCATTGGAGAGCAACCGCAGATCCTGCGTGAAGCGCTCAAACTCCTCCGAGCCCAGCGCCACAGTGGGCACGAGGCGTGCATTCTTGTTATTCCCGAACGCATCCACTTCCGACTGCGTTCGCGCGTCGCGATTACGCTGCGCAGACGTGGACTGCAGCGTGATGCCTCCCAAATCCCAGGACATCTCCAGGATGTTGGTTTCCGTTACGCGATCAAAGAAACTAGCCGTATCGACAGGCTTAACAAAACGCCCCACCGAATAACCCGACGGCGACCCCGAAGGGTTCACCGGCGGATCATTCTCGGGGAGGATTTGACTGAAGGCGATGACATTCGGGCCGAACTCATCGGCGCGCTCAAGCAGAAGATTCAGGTTGAACTCAGCACTCGGTTGCCAAGCCATCTGCGCACGAAAGGCTGAGCTCTCCTCTCGATCAAGAACTTCGCCCGTAATGGAACTCGTGTAGAAGCCCTCGGACTGATCGACGGCCAAGGCGCCAAATCTGAATTGCAGACGATCCGACACAGGCACGTTGAGAACCGCCTCGCCACTCAGATTCTCGTTCGTTCCATATTCGACATCCAACGAACCCTCGAATTGATCGGTCGGTCTCTGCGAGACAATGTTGACAGCCCCGCCGAGCGCATTGCGTCCAAAAAACGAGCCTTGCGGACCGCGAAGAACCGTGACCGATCCCACGTCAAAGAAATCGACGGGAACGAAGTTGCGCCCGCCGGCATTGCCTCCGGGCACAAAGACACCGTTGCGATAAAGACCTGATCCGGTTTCAGCGTTGTTCTGCCGCGCCGCGCCTTCCCCGCGGATGAGGAACTCATCGTTGAAGCCAGACCCATTGTCGATGACGTAAAGACCAGGCGTAATCCGCGTAAGATCCTTTCCCGAGCCGACACCTAAATCTTCCAGATACTGCGCATCGAAATAACTGAGCGAAGCGGGGACATCTTCCAATCGTTCTTCGCGCCTGCGCGCGGTGACGACAATCGTATCCGAATCAGCGCCCGCTTGGGCGGATGTGTCATCGCTTCCAGTTTGCTCTGGAGAGCCTGACTGCGCCCAAGCAGGGCCGGAAACTGCCCCCACCGACGCCAAGCACACCGACATCAGAAGCCCAACACGCGTTGTAGACATTACTTCCCCCCGTCTCTGGTCGCCGATATCCACTCTAAACCGGCGCCTCTTTATATGGTTCGATTTAGTATCATTTAAGTTGCGAAGTCAAGCCCGGCGTGCGATTCATGCGCTTAATGGGGGACCAGTTGACACGATCGACATCGCGACAAACCGCAAAAGTCACGCATCTTCAAAAGGGCCGCCCACCCCGCGAGGAAGCGAATGCGCGTCGCCAAGAACGCACTGACGAACTGCTGCGCGCATCTGCCCTGGTTCTCGCGCGCAATGGTGTGCGGCACACATCGATGGATGCACTCGCGGAGCAGCTCGGCATCCCCAAGACCGTGCTTTATCGCTACTTCGGTTCCAAGGATGAGATCGTGAGGTCCATTCTCCAGCGCATTCTGAACCAATGGACGGAACTGCAGTCTCAACGCTGGCGAGGCCTAAGTCACAATCTGCACGAAGTCATTGCGTTGGCGCGCGCCAATCAGAGCGAATTTCTCTTACTCGCCCGGCACAGCGCGACCGACCCCGATCTACGCCCCTTCTTCGAAAGCCTGCACTCCAGCATTGTCGATCGAACCGACAAATTGCTGGAACTTTCGAGCCCCTCGATGGCTAAGGACAAAGTCATCCGGCAACTTTGCTCTCAGGCTGTGACCGGATTCATGATCGATGCTGTTCTTTGGTGGATCGAGAATGGCGACAAGAAGAGGGACGATGATTTTTTTCGCTGGGCCCGACAGTCGCTCAACACTCTCTACCGCCAATGGATGCCCGACTCGAATTGGCGCCCCAATCGACGCGAGGACGAGACACTTGAGGATATGCTTCCTTCAAGCGCCTAACCCTCACGCATCTTGATAGAGAGGCGACGAAGCTTTCAAGAAGGCTTGGTTCAACGTCATTTCCGCAATGACGACACCCTCGCATGTGAGCCTGGAGCGGATCCACATGCACTCCGTGCGCGGCGTCTCTGTCAGTGCAATAAGCTCACGCTCCAATGCATAGACCTCATTTTGAAAGAGCGGGCCCCGCAAGAACTTCACCTCTTGATCGGCGAACAACCCAATCGCTGGGTGCGATATGGGAAACGGATCGTCCGCAGCGACGTGCTGACACAGCACGCTCACCATTTCGACAGGAATGAGAGGCCGCCCCCAAGGCGTCGCCGCGCCCTCTTCATACCACAACGACGGCTCGGTGATGACCTGAAGCTTCTCTCGCAGCGAGAACGGATAGAGCGCGCCAAAATTATCGTCGGAGCTCATGATGACTGCACGTGAAGCCGTCCGCATGCCCACGTGGGCACCCTTCAGTATACGCGCCGCGCGCAGAGGCGTTGATCGCTGGAGCTTTGCATAAACCGCCGTAGTGTGTCCGGCATTTTCGATCGATGCACTGCCCTCAAGCACAACCGTGCCGTCTTCCTTCTTCACAGCCACTTTTGCGACGCCATCACCCGCCAGCGATGCTAGCGCCTGGACCGCCTCACCTTCGTAACTTGGGGAACGGTAGTTTGCGGAGATCGTCCCGGTTTCGAACCAAGCCTTCCCCCAATAATGGTACAGTAACGGCGTCAGCTGGCTAAAATGCGTCGGCCCTTCGATAGTGCCGCCGCGAAATCCCAACTTCTGCGCCGTTGCATCATCGTGGATCGAAGCGCCTGCGTTATAGGTCTGCTTGATGAGAAGATTGGTCGGCCTGCGCCATGCCCCATGCAGTGCGCCGCTTCCATCTTGCGCGGCGACGATAGGCGTCGAAAACATTTCAGACACGGTTTGGCCTCTCCAAGATTTGCTCACTACCTAAGCACCCTCGACCGGCGGCAAACGATAATCGCCGAGCACAAGAGCGGGCGCCGGCCTATATGCGCGCATAACGAGCGCGAACGGTCCGCGAGGACACGGAAGCCAGTTCGCGCGCTTGGCCTCTCCGGGATCATCGGGAGCGATGAGAATTTCCAGCGCCCCACTGGAGGAAAAACGTAGCCCCTGGGTGCGGTCGCCAATCGCGAACCTTTGAAGGGGGTTATCGAAGAAAAAGAGTTCACCGCTGGGCAGAGCCTCGTAAAGCGAGAGCGACCAGAATGCCTCGACCGGCGGAGCGGCCTCGGCAGGGAACAAGAGCCTGTAGGCCCTGCGGCCATCAAAGGTCGCACTTGCCTGCATGCCAGACGCGCGCATGTACATCGCTTCGGATGCGGGGAGCGCGCCCAAGCCCCAAGTCGCAATCGACGCACGATATAAATAGTCCGCCCCGAAATTGCCTATCGACTGCCGGGGATAGATCCAGCCATCCACCGCTTCAGCATCGTCGACCACGCGTTCGATCGCGACCCTGGCCGCGTTCACTCCCTCTTCCGCCGCACGAGTGAGCACAGTATCCGGCATCGTGAAGGCTGAACTGGACAAGGCTCTCGACGTCCATGAAGTGACAAATGCCCCATCTTCTGGAGTGGGCGGAGCCTCGGTCTCAAGCAAACGCAATATGTCTGCCAATTGCACGTGCGCGGGCTGTTCGCGCCCCACCGCTTGCTGGGTCGACTGACCGCTGGGGCCCGCGATGCTCAATCCATCTTGGACAGCATGCGCATTTGCGAGGTCGCGGTCATTTAGGACCAATGTTCGCGCTTGAACCCATACCCACCAACTGGGCGCACGCACTTGGCCCCGACCAGGCGTCGCGTCTGGCGGTACAAGTACAAACCTATGCGCCTGACCAAGCGTCGCTCGACCGCCAACGATGTGAAAATTGTTGGAGAACATGTCGAGCAGCGCCAGAGATAAGTAGCGACCGCCGGTCGCCGGCACGCTGATCTCGACGGCCCCTTCCCTCAAATCAATCCACGCTGAGGAATAGAGCGTGTCCGCATTTGGTGTCGTTACGAGTCGTGAGGCGGCTGACGCCAGCCGCCTCACGTGCCGAAACACATTGGGCCGCGGGCCCATGGTGCGATCCCTCGCGCGCGCCATCTCCAGAACTGGCAGCCCGAACAGGAACAAGTCCCGGCATGGCGTCACCATAGAAGAGCTACGCATGTGCGACCGCCCCGAAGCGCAACCTGCCGGCAAACCGACAGCGAGCGCACCGGCCAGGAGATTGCGCCGCCGGATATGCAATCCATTCATGTGCGCCCCACACGCCACACTTCGCCTACCTTTTTCGCTCTAGATGTCGACATATAGGGAAGACGCAAAGCGCGCTTGTTCATCAAACGAGGCCCCTCAGCGGCGGCGACGCCGGCCTTTAAGCGCGGCGGGCGATTCTGACGCTGCGCGAGTCAGAACTGCACTCAGCTCCACAGCGCGCTTGACGCCCTCGGCATGCATCGCTCTGGCCGCGTTGAAAACCGCCCCGCTGTGACGGGACTGCATCGCCTTCAAGAGGCGTTGATAACCGCGCAAATCCGCAAGGCGCATGTCCCTCGTGGCGACAGCCAAGGGCCCGAAAAGTTCCGCGGGACCGGAGCTGATATTCTGAATCATCAGGCTAAGCCCCGGCATCCCAGATATCCTATAGAGTCTCGAAACGATCCGGTCGGTGGCGGCTTGAAACTCTCGAGCGCTACATTCTGGCTTTGCACTCAATGCCTCTAAATCTGCGACAGCACGCTCTAGGCTTGCCAGATCGCCGGTCGACGCGCGTTCGCTGCAACGCTGGGCAAGAAGCGCAAAAAGCACTTCCCGGATCGAGAGCATATCCTGGATAGCTCCGTCATCCAGAGCCATGACGAACGCGCCCTTTTGCGGCACGATGCGAACGACCCCCGCAGACTCCAACAATCGCAACGCTTCCCTGACTGGCCCGCGGCTCACACCGAAGCGGGAGGCCAACTCGATTGCGCTCAGATGATCCCCGGGGCGCGCCACACCCGCGCGAATAAGCGCCCGAATCTCGTCGGCGATGACGGGGGGGCTGCGATCGTACTCGGTCACTTTGTCGTCTCTCGGTTGTCTCTCTCGGCCATCTCGCGACACAGGTTTCGCGGGAAAGTAAGACCCGCGGCGCGCTGATCCCAGACCCAGCTTGACTCGGCGCTAATATGTCTACGATTTTATCTATAAGTGTCTACTCTTTTGTGAGGCTGCCCTGATGCTGCTGCAGGAATTGAAGTTTCTCGTGTTTGACGTCCATGAGGCTGAGGGGCTTCTGAAAACCGAAGCGTTTGCCCATCTCGATCTCGATATTCTGAGCGCCACACTCGAAAGCGCAGATACGCTTGCACGCAGGTCCTTTGAGCCTATTGCGGCGCAGATCGATCTGGAAGAACCGCAATTGCGAGAGGGAAAGGCCATTGCTTCACCAGCGCTGGCCGAGCCTTTGCGCGCGTACGCCGAGCTAGGTTTCTTGGCTGCGACATTTCCGAGGGATTGGGGCGGTCTAGATGCACCCGCCATCATCGGCGGCGCCAACATGGCCTTGTTCGGTGCAGCGTGCACACCCGCTGCAGGATATCTGTTTATGACTTCGGCCGCCGCACGCCTCATCCTCACCTTCGGTAACGACACCCAAAAATCAACCTACCTTCCGCCGATGCTTGAAGGACGCTGGTATGGAACCATGTGCCTGAGCGAGCCTCAGGCGGGCTCGTCACTCCATCATGTGACGACACGCGCAATCCCCGTCGCAGACAGAGAATTTCAGATCAAAGGCGCGAAGATGTGGATCTCAGGGGGCGACCATGATCTCTCGGAGAACATCGTCCATCTGGTGATGGCGCGCATCGTGACGGACGATGCCTCCAGCAACCCACTATCGTTGTTCATCGTTCCCAGACAGAGGCCGGACGGGCGCGCGAACGACATAATTGTTGCGGGTTTGAACAAGAAACTGGGACACAAAGCGACGACAAATTGCGCGCTGGTCTTCGGAGAGAACGACGCCTGCACAGGTTATCTGCTGGGGGAACCTCACCGAGGCCTGCAACAGATGTTTCACTTGATGCATGAAGCGCGCGTCGGTGTCGGAACAACCTCTGCCGCGACAGCTTATGCCGGTTACAAATATGCGCTCGCCTATGCCGCAGAACGCCGTCAGGGCCGCCGCAACGGAAGCCAATCAGCCGCGCGCCTCGTCGAGCACCCAGACGTTCGACGCATGCTCCTGGAACAGAAGGCAATCGCGGAAGGCGCCCTGTGCCTGAGCCTACGCGGCGCGCACTTGATCGACCAGATCCGCGTCTCGACGGATCATCATGAACGTCAGAGCCTCCAAGCGCTACTCGATATTCTCACGCTGCTGATCAAATCATGGAGTGCAGAACGTGGTCTGGAAGCCAATTCCCTGGCCATCCAAACCATGGGCGGGGCAGGCTATGTTCGCGACCACCCAGTAGAACGATTGTTTCGCGACCAGCGTCTTAACCCTATTCATGAGGGAACAAATGGCATTCTTGCGATCGATTTAGTGACACGCAAAGCCAAGCAGGGCCAGGGGTTAACCCCTCTTTTCGAGGCCGTGGAAGCCGATGCACGAAGGGCGATGCCAAACGAACCAGCCATTGCTACAGCGCTGCTCTCAGGCCTGAGCGTCATCCGCCAATGCACCGAGAAAACGAGCGCCCCCCAGTGCGATCCGGACCTTGCTCTGGCTTTCGCGTCCCCCATTGCGCTCATGTTAGGGGATATGGCGGCCTCTTGGATGTGGCTGGCGCAAGTTTCCGCACTGAGCGGACGCACTGATCGCTTTTCACAAGGCAAACGCGCTGCAGCCGCGTACATGGTGCATCACGTCTGGGCCAAGTCCCTAGCGCTTGCACCCGCGATCATGGCAGACGCTGCCCCCCACAACACAATTGATGAATTCTCGCTATGACAGCGCCTTTTTTGTTTCGCTGCGTCCAAGCTCCAACCGCGCCACAGTTTCCAAGTGGACTTCATCGGGCCCGTCTGCAATCCGCAGGATACGGGCCCCGGTGAATGCATAGCCAAGAAAAAAGTCGTCACTCAAACCCGCCCCGCCATGAACCTGAATGGCGCGATCGATGACGGCCTGCGCCATCCGGGGTGCCGCAACCTTGATCATGGCGATCTCAGTTCGAGCGGCTTTGGCGCCTTGAATGTCGATCATGTGCGCCGCCTTCATAACAAGCAACCGTACTTGGTCGATCTCGATGCGAGATTGCGCGATGTTTTCGCGTACGCTGCCCTGTTCGGACAAACGCTTTCCAAAGGCCTCACGCGCTTTTGCGCGCACGCACATCGCTTCCAGAGCGCGCTCCGCCAAGCCAATCAAACGCATGCAATGGTGAATTCGGCCGGGCCCTAAACGTCCCTGCGCTATTTCAAAACCACGCCCCTCTCCCAGAATCATGTTGCTCCTTGGGACCCTCACGTCCTCGAAGACGAGTTCGGCATGACCGTGCGGGGGCTCGTCAAAACCAAGCGTCCTCAATGGACGAACAATCCTCACGCCAGGAGCATCCATAGGGACAAGGATCATGGATTGCTGGCTGTGACGCGCCGCATTGGGATCCGATTTCCCCATCACGATCGCGACACGACAACGTGGGTTCATCGCGCCCGTGATCCACCACTTGCGTCCGTTCACGACATAGAAATCGCCATCACCTCGGATTCTGGTCTCGATATTTGTGGCGTCCGATGACGCCACTGCCGGTTCGGTCATAGCAAAGCAGGAACGAATATCGCCCGCGAGCAACGGCTTCAGCCACTGCTCTTTCTGAGCGGCATCTCCATAACGATGGAGGACCTCCATATTGCCGGTGTCAGGCGCATTGCAATTGAAGATTTCCGAGGCCCAAAACACACGCCCCATCTCTTCGGCAAGCGACGCATATTCAAGGTTTGACAGCCCCGCCCCTCCCTCAAGGTCGGGAAGAAAAAGGTTCCACAAACCCTCTGCCCGAGCTTCAAGTTTCAAATCGTCCAGGACCGGCGGCGTGGTCCAAGGCGTCGATCCCGCTGCTATTTGACGATGAAACACTTCCTCGTTGGGAAGGACTCGCTCGCGCATGAACGAACGAACGCGCGCATGTAAGGCCGCCGCGCGCTCTGAAATGGGAAACATCGACGCCACAGTGTCATTGTTCATGGAAAGAAATCCTGCCGCACTGAAAAACCTGTATGGTCTGGCCCGCAGGCCATGCCGGCGGCTGCATCTGAGCATTCCATTCCTCATACCTGCGCTGCAGGTCGGCGACGATTTCACGCCGCGCAAAGGTCTGAGACGACCGCTCCTCGGGGTCGACAGATAGATTGAATAGCCAGGGAAACGCGCCGGGTCTGGTGTTTGACAAGAGCTTCCAATCACCCGCCAAGACGGCGAACTCTGAACCCGTGCGCCAGAAAAGCGTGTCGTGAATAACCTCACGCGCGCGCGCGGGCTGCACCATTGGCGACAAGTCTAGTCCATCGTAGGAGCGAGCCGTCTGCACGCCGGCAGCCGAAAGCAGCGTTGGCGCGATGTCGAGATGGGAGACAACGCGTTCGTCGCTCTGCCCACGCGGCCAACGCCGAGGCCAACTGATGATATAGGGTACTCGAGCGCCGCCCTCGAAATAGCTGAGCTTGCCTCCAGCAAGGGTGTCACAATCTGAAATCCCCATATAGGTCGCCGCACCATTGTCGGCCGTGAAGATAATGATTGTGTTGTCCCCATCGGGGGAGCGCTCAATGGCGTCCAAGACTGCACCGACGCTGCGATCAAGCGCATGGATCATTGAGGCGTAGGTTCGCTGGAGCGGATCCTCTATCGAAGAAAACCGGCTCAAATCGGCGTCCAGAGCTTGGAACGGCGCATGCGGGGCCAAATGCGCCAAGTACAGGAAGTAGGGTTGAGATTCAGAGGCTTCGATGAAGCGAACGGCCTCTCTGGTCAGTTCATCGGTGAGATAGGCTTGATCATTGGCGACGATTTCTGGCTCGCGATTGTCACCCGCCATATCTTGAAACACTTGAACCCAGTCCGCCCGCCGCTCAAAACTTCTTGCCCCTACATAAGGAGCCGGCAGACTTGTCGTGCCGGGAGTTCCCGCTCGAACATAGGCGGTCTCGCCTGACAAGAACCCGAAGAAATAGTCAAATCCGCGTGCAGTTGGAATTCGGTCGGGCGAGGCGCCGAGATGCCACTTGCCGATCATCGCAGTTCTATAACCTGCCTCCTGTAGATCGCTGGCGAAGACCCTTTGGGATGAAGCTAACCCAGCCCCCCCACTGTCGGGGCCCTCCGGCGTCAAGAACTCAAACCCGTGGCGCTGCTGGTACTGCCCCGTCATCAATGCCGCGCGCGAGGGACTGCACACGGACGCAGTAGCGTATCCGCGCCGGAACAGCAGGCCTCTGCGCGCGAGCCGATCAATATTGGGCGTCGGAACAGCGACGGATCCTGCACCGTAGGTCGCAAGATCAAGCACACTCAGATCATCCGCGACGATCAGTACAATGTTCGGCCTTCGCTGGTCCGATTGAGTTTCCCCGCTCACAGTCGAGCAGCCAAGCGCAAGAGCCGCACAGAACGCCACAAGAAGAAACCGCTGCATGGATCCCGCCCCATATGCACGCTTGCCAAGGTCAGCTCTTGTCGCCATATCTGGCCACAAGTGTCTACACTTTGTGCGGTTCGTCAGGAGGGGTTGTCAATGGGGAGGCTCGTGCGCGCTGGCGTTATCCCTCTCCTGGCTGGCTGCGCGATGACGGCGTGCTCGGCTGAAGAAGACTCTGCTCACCACACGGCCGAACACTGCGTGGCTGCGAACGCAAGACCTGACGCATCTGCCTATGCGGAAACATGGATCCCCGACCAAGTGGTTACCCTCGGTTCAGAAATTCATCCTGAGGAAGCGCCTCGCGTAAACGCGCGCATCGACGGCTTCTGGATTGATGTGTTTGAAACAACAAACGCGGATTTCGAGCGCTTTGTTGACGCGAGCGGCTACGTCACTTTCGCAGAGCGAGACAGTGCGGGGGGCGCGGTTTTTGAGAACGGCCAATGGCGCCTCGACCCAACCGCAACCTGGCGCTATCCTTTTGGTTCAGACGGCCCACGCGCACAACCTCGCCAACCAGTGGTGCAGGTCACCTATGAAGACGCCCTCGCCTATGCGCGTTGGAGCGGACGAGATCTACCGACCGAGGTTGAGTGGGAGGCCGCCGCCCGCGGCGGCATTGCGGGTGCTGAATATGCCTGGGGCTCATCATCTCGACTTGAAGACGGACGCCCCGGAGCCAATCACTGGCAGGGCGTTTTCCCGGTCCTGAACACGGACGAAGATGGTTTCCCGACACTTGCTCCAGCGGGGTGCTTCCCACCCAATCCTTACGGCCTCTACGACATGACTGGCAATGTGTGGGAACTCACAAAGGACTCATGGGGGTTGCGACCCGGCGCAGACGCAGCAGCAGCGGCGCCTCTGAATGAATCCGCCCCAGATGGCGCACACACGATCAAAGGCGGCTCTTGGCTTTGTGCAGATAACTTTTGCCGCAACTACCGTCCTGCAGCGCGCCAACCTGCAGATCCATCCATGGGCACAAATCACATCGGTTTTCGCACAGTGAGACGAGCGCCAAGGGCAACGCGTGAGGGCTTCGGAGGTCAATGATGCTTTGGTTTGAAAATACTGGCTCCAACATCATGGGTCGCTTCTTCGAGTTTGTCCCTCGCCTCACTCTGGCGACTGCTGCATGCATCATCAGCGCATGCGCTTCACCTTCGCAGCCACAGCATGTTCTTCCAAGTGAACAGTCACGTCCTAATGTCATTGTTATCGTCGCCGACGACCTTGGATACAATGATTTGAGCGCTTACGGCGGCAGCATTCAAACGCCCAACATCGACAGACTTGCCGCTGGTGGTGTTCGCATGACGTCAGGCTACGTCACCGCAGCGGTTTGTGCACCATCTCGCGCCGCCATACTCTCTGGACGCCAGCAGACTCGATTTGGTTTTGAGTTCAATCCGGTGGGACGTGACGAAAGCGGCGGCATGTCGCTTGAAGAAACCACCATTGCAGAGACCATGAGGGCCGCAGGTTATCGTACGGGTATGGTCGGCAAGTGGCACGTGGGCCAAGCTGTTGGCTTCCGTCCACTAGATCGAGGGTTCGAGAGGTTCTTCGGCATTCTCGGCGGCGCTACGCCCTATCTGACATCGATTGGCCCAGACGACCTGCACGTTGTCACCGCTGAAGATCAATATATTACCCGAGACCGACTTCCAATCTTTGATCAAGACACGCGCGTTGACCCGGATCAGTATGTAACGGACTTGCTCACCGAACGAGCGATTGAATTCATGGGCCAATCGCAAACACAGCCATTCTTCCTCTATCTTGCCTACACCGCGCCGCACACCCCACTTCAGGCCCCAGCGCGCTACCTCGAGCGGGCGCCTGCGGATGCTTCCGATAGTGAGCGGGTCTATGCCGCAATGGTTACTTCGCTTGATGACGGCATCGGACGCTTGTCCGATTACCTGCGAAGCACGGGCCAATTCGACAACACTCTGATCATATTCGTCAGCGACAATGGCTGCCCCAGCTACGTTTCCTGCTCCAATGCGCCACTCAACGGATGGAAAGGGTACCCGTGGGAAGGCGGCATACGCGTTCCCTACATCGTAAGCTGGCCAGATCGCCTTGCACCATCTGCAAGCGATGCGCCCGTCAGCTCGCTCGATATCGCAGCGACCGCAGCAGCGGCAGCAGGGGTGCGTCACCCCGGCGCTGAGGGCGTCAACTTGGTCGAGCGAGCGCGCCTTGTTCTGGCGCATGGGCCCCACGCGCGTCGTTCGATCAGGAAGATGGAAACTTATCACCGTTAATCGATCTGCGACAGCTGGTGGTGGCGACGAACTTGAACACTCTCGCATCCCAGACGGTATGTCCGCGAACGTCTCTGCGCTCGGCCAATGGACCTTCCTCTATGACCTCTCTTCAGACCCAGCCGAACGCTTCGACGTCGCTGCCCAGCACCCCGAGGTCGTCGCCGCACTGCAGCAGCAATGGGAAAACTGGAATCTGCAAAACGTGGAGCCCCAATGGACAAGTCGACGCGGCGTTCGAGGCGACGTCAATGGATCGCGCGTAGAATTGTTCAACTAGGGGACGCCGGTGCTCGCCTTGCCAATGTCCAAGTCAATCTCTCGCCGGGTCATAGTTCTGACACTGGCGTTGGGAGGTTGCATCTCGTCTGACCCCTTCCGTGCGGCGCGGCGCGTCAACATCGATACGGCGCGGGGGCCGCTTGAAGTTTTCGATGACGGCCCCCCCAATGGCCCGCCACTGGTGCTCTTGCCATCACTGGGACGCGGCGCTCAGGACTTCGATGACCTCACATCACGGCTAACGGATGCAGGCTATCGCGTCATCCGTCCCCAGCCTCGCGGCATTGGCGCATCGCGGACCTACGACTTCAATCCAACCCTTGCTGATCTTGCCGAAGACGTCCTCATCGCCGTGCAACAGATCAATCTGGGATCCTTTGTTGTCGTCGGACACGCCTTTGGCAATCGCGTTGCGCGAATGATCGCCACCCAAAACCCGGAACGCACGCGCGCACTCATTCTACTCGCGGCAGGCGGAAAGGTCGCGATGGCGCCCGAAATCGAGCAAGCTCTTGTTCGCTCATTCGATCTGAGCCTGCCTGATGACGAGAGGATGGCTTATGTTCAGCAAGCTTTCTTCGCGCCTGGCAATGATCCTAACACCTGGCGAACGGGCTGGTTTCCTTCCGTCGCGGAGATGCAGATCGGCGCTACACAACGGACGTCCATCGACGATTGGTGGCTCGCAAATAACCTTCCGGTTCTAGTTGTGCAACCGATGCAAGACGTTCTTGCGCCCCCAGAGAACGCTGAAATTCTAAGACGCGAGGGCGGAGAGCGCGTCCGCGTGGCTTACATCGAACGGGCTGGCCACGCCCTGCTGCCCGAGCAACCGCGACTGCTTGCCGAGACGATTCTGAGCTATCTTCAGGACCTAGATTTTTAGACCCTGGACACAAGATGTGTCGTAAGCCGCCTGTTAGACCTGCGAAGATCACATGGCATATGCTGCCCTGTGGAAAGGTCTAACTTCGCTCCAAAGAGCCGAGAAGGGGATGCGGACTTGTCGCTTTGGCCGTCCGCAAACCAGGGAGAACGTCGACAGACTTGATGAACTCGTTTTCCGGGTCGATGCGCTCACGCAGGGAGTCCCAGGCTGATACTGTGGGCAATGCCGCTTTAAGGATATAGTCGAAACGCCCAGCGATCCTGTGCGCCTCAATCACTTCCGGAGTGGCGCGCAACGCAGCTTCAAAGTCATCGCGCCTTGTGTGTGCACGGCGGCGCAATTTGACATTGACCCAGATCAGCGACCAGGACGCAAACATCGTCTCCTCCGCGAGCGCGACATAGCCCTTGATCGCGCCGCCCTCTTCCAGGCGGCGCACACGCTTAAGACATCCGCTCGCGGACAAACCTAACGCGCGCGCTAAGGTCTGGTTCTGAATGTGAGCGTTCTCCTGCAGCCGACGCAGCAACTCGATGTCGACATGATCAAGGCGTGTCCCATTAGGCGCAAATAGTGGCGGCGTGCGGCCCCGCCTCATGTTCACTTTCTTCTCCCGTCGGGACTGCAAGCGAGCGACATTGTTACCCCAATCCGCCCAGCTTCTCTTGAGTCTTCATCGCGCACCATAAAATCGCAATTTAGCGCTGAGGGCCTGTCAACGGCGCCCGAAAATAGGGCCA
>JBILVS010000139.1:0-6810 GCA_044370335.1 Caulobacterales bacterium | reverse complement strand
CCGCCGACACAATCGCCACAGCCCCCGCCGCCACGGCCTGCGCGACGAAATCCCGCCCATGCTGCGCGCTGCCTGCCAGAGCGGCGAACACGAACCCGGGCTTCACCGCCCGGCTGTCGGCGGCGACCCCCGCAACCTCAAGCTCCGCCGCTCCAGGCGGCAACCCATCCTCGAACAGCGCGCTCAGCTTCATGGGGAGGCTTCTCCGGTCCCAACAGGCGCTGCTTGCGCCGTCCGAAGCCCCAAGAAAGGCGCGATGCGCAGGGCGGCGCGCCCCGCGATCGGAGCCGCGACGCCACCTCCCGTGGGGCCGGCGCCCTCTTCAACCCCTCGCACTGGTTCGTCAACAACCACAACCATGACAAAGCGGGGCGCTGCTGCCGGAAACACGGCGGCGAAGCTCGCCACGACCCGGTTCTCTTCATAGTCGCCTTCCGCCGCCAGCCGGCGCGCGGTGCCGGTTTTGCCCGCAAGCCCGAAGCTCGCCGAAGCCGCCCTCCAGCCCGTGCCTTCCGGCAGGGCCCGCGCCATCGCTTCGCGCACGATCCGCGTCGCTTCCGACGAGAACACTGGGGTGTATTCCGCTTCAGACTCCGACCGCGGCCGCAAAGTCAGGCTCACCCGCCGCCCCTCATTGACGAACACGGTGTAGGCGTCCGCTAGCGCCAGCGGCGACAGCAACATGGCATAGCCGTAGCCGCGGGCCGCGATATCGGTGGCGCGGGACGGCGGCGCCAGCCGATGCGCGGCCGCCTCCGGCAGGCCGACATCGATCCGTTCGTCAAAACCGAGCCGCTGCAGATACTGTGTCTGCAAAGGCCCTGCGACCCGCAGAGCCGCCATCGCCGCCGCGACATTGGAGGATTGCGCCAAGGCCGTCTCAAGCCCGATCGGCGCTGCGGCCGGCTCTGAATCCGCGATCAATCGATCTTCGACCCGCACCCCGTCGGTGGTGTTGAACAGATCCCCCGCCTGCATCACTCCGGCGTCAAGGGCCATGGCGAAGGTCAAAGGCTTCACCGACGACCCCAGCTCATACCGCGCTCCGACCGCATGATGCCGCCGCTCTTCCTCGGTGGCGCCGCCCTGCCGGTTGGGATCGAGGAACGGCCACGACGCCAGCGCAAGGATCTCCCCCGTCCGCCCGTCCAGCACCACCATCGCCCCGCTGCGCGCGCCTGCGGCTTCCGCCCCCGCCGCGAGCTCCGCCTCCACCGCGTGCTGCACCCGCAAATCCAGCGACAGCCGCACCTCGTCCTGCCCCGCGATCAGCGAGGCCAACCCGCGCTCCACCCCCGCCAGAGGATCAAGGTCAATGTCGGTATAGCCGAGCGTCTGCCCTGCGAGGCCGCCATTGGGATACACCCGCCGCGGCTCGGCCTCGACGCTCAATCCCGCCAAGCCCAAATCCAGCGCCGCCCACGCCTGCGCCTGAGTGAGCCCCCGCCGGACATACACAACGCCCCGATCGCGCTCGCTCAGCCGCGCGGCGAGATTGTCCGCATCAAGCCCCGGCAGCACCGCCGCCAGCGCCCGTGCCGTCGCCGCCGCGTCCCAGACAAGCTCCCGGTGCGCCACAAGCACCTGGCCTTGGCCCGCGCCGATCAGCAAAGTTCCATGCCGGTCAACCACCTCGCCCAAGGTCCGCGCCGTCGAGGAGGACGAACGCGCCGCCATCTCCGGCGCCCCGGCGAAGGCCAGCTGCGTCGCCCGCAGCGCAAGACCCGTAAACACAAGCGCCACGACCAGCGCCGCGATCCGGATACGCCCCCGCGCGGGCGCAGCGACGATCGGCGGCGCGTCCTCCACGAGGTCCTCCAAAGGATCGCGAAACGGCTTCATGGCGCGCCAGCCGCCTCGTCCCGCAAGGGGATCGCCTCAATCGCGCTCAAATCCTGCGCCCGCGCCTGCGCGCCGGGTTCAAGCCCCAGCCGCCCCGCCGCTTCTTCTTCTAGGCGCGCGGGGCTTTCCAGCATTTGCGCCTCCGCCTCGAGCGCGGACACCTCCCGCTCCGCCTGGTTCACCGTCGCCTCAAGCCCAGCAATCCGATCCCGCGCCCGCATGGCGTCGGTTTTGGCGCGATAAAGCCCGACCGCCAGAACCGCAATCACGACCAAAGCGGCCAAGGCGAACCAACGCGGCGCTTTCATCGGCTGATCTCCCGCCATTCCGCCGCCACCCGCGGCGACAAAGGCGGCGGCTCAAAAGCGGCGAAAGGCGCAGCCTCTGTCCGCACCGCCTGCCTCAGGCTCGCCGACCGCGCCCGCGGATTGGCGTCGCACTCCGCATCACAGGGCGTCACAGGCTTGCGGACTGTCACGCTGAAGCTCGGGGCAGGCCCCGCGGGCGCCTCCGGCATGTGCCGCGAGCCCGCCCCCAGAAGCCCCGCCCGCGCCGCCAGAAACTGCTTCGCCATTCGGTCTTCGAGTGAATGGAAACTCACCACCACAAGCCGGCCGCCGGGCTTCAACCGCCGCTCCGCCGCCGTTAGCGCCCGCGCGAGCTCGCCGAGCTCGTCGTTCACCAGGATGCGGAGGGCCTGAAACGTCTTCGTCGCCGGATGCGTCCGCGCGCCCCGCCGACCGCCTACCGCCCGCTCGATCAACGCCGCAAGCGCTGCGGTGGAAACCAAAGGCGCCGCCGCCCGCTCCTGCACGATCGCCCGCGCAATGGGGCGCGCCATGTCCTCTTCGCCATAGTCCCGGAGGAGATCGACCAACGCCGCTTCCGTGAGCCCGTTCACCGCATCCGCAGCGCTCGCCCCCTCAAGGCTCATCCGCATATCAAGCGGCCCATCCGCCTGGAAGGAAAAGCCCCGATGCGGCTCATCTATCTGAAACGAAGACACGCCAATATCCATCACGACCCCATCGAGGGACTCCGGGACAAGCTCTTCCAAATCCCCGAACGCGCCGTGCCGCAGCGACAAGCGCCCCTCGTGCGCGGCGACCAGCGCCTGCCCACGGGCGATCGCGTCCGGGTCCCGGTCGATGCCGATCACCCGACAATCCGCCGAAGCCAAAATCGCCGCCGTATAGCCGCCGCCGCCGAAAGTAGCGTCGCAGTAAGTCTCCCCCGCCGCGGGCGCGAGCGCGGTGAGCATCTCCTGAATCAGCACAGGGATGTGGCTCATGGCGCGTCCTCCACCGCGTCGATGTCGAGCAAATCCCCGGCCGCAGCAATCGCCGCTTCGCGCCGCACAGCCTCCCGGCCCGGCGCCCAAATCTGGAACCGGTCCCCCATGCCGACGCAAAGCGCTTCGCCATTGATCCCGGCGACCTCGCGCAACTCCGCAGGCAGGCTCACGCGCCCCTTCGCGTCCACGCTGACTGCGCGCGCTTCCCCGAAATAGAGCCGCTCCAAGGCCTCGCGCCGCGGATCAAACGGCTTCATCCGCGACAGGATCGCCCGCCGCCCCGCGAGGTAAGCCTCCCCCGCCGCCTCCAGGCAGCTCCGGTCGAGCGACGGGAACACATAAAGCGTGAGATCGGCGCCGTCGGGAGCGCCCATGGGCCGCAGCGGCGCCCGCAGCGAGGCCGGCAGGCTGCACCGCCCGCTGTCCTCCACGCTGATCGGGTGTCGCCCAGTGAAAAACATCTGAAAAACATGACCCTTTGCCCAACGGAGGGACGCGCCTGGGACGCGACGCCCCCATCAGGGACACTATGGGCCAATTTGGGATGATTTGGGAAGGGGGCTGGCTGGCAAAAGAGGGTTAAGGAAGAGTCACCCAGTGTCGCTTGCAGTAAAGAGACCGAAACGCTGTCACCCTGGTTTTGCGCAGCAAAGACCACGGTCCAGGGGCTGAGCGGATCGCCCGCCACCTCGACGATCAGATCGACTTTCTCACCGCCCAAACCCACCGCCCAGACCGACCGCCCAGACCGACCGCCCAAACTCACCGCCCAGATCAAACAACGCCATGCCGACCTCGCCGCCATCATCAAAGCCAATGCGATAATCCAACGCGACGAAGCCGCCTTGCGCGCAACGCCCGGGATCGGTCCGGTCAGCGCGCGCGCATTGATCGCGTTTCTGCCCGGACTCGGCGCCCTGTCGAAGCGCCCTGTCGAAGCGCCCTGTCGAAGCGCCCTGTCGAAGCGCCAACTCGCCAGTCTCGCGGGCCATGCACCGCACCCGCGCGACAGCGGTCAAACCAGCGCGCGGCGGACCATCGGCGCGGCCCGATCCGGCATCAAGGAACCGCTCTTGCACGCCGCCCTGCGCGCCGTCCAAGACTGCCCCACCCTCAAAGCCTTCTATAAGCGCCTCGTCAAAGCCGGCCAACCCAAACGCCTCGCCCCGCACAGCAGTCGCCCGCAAACGCCTCGTCTGCGCAAACGCCATCATCAAGGACCTGCGAGCGAAAAACGACGAGGAGTTGTCACTAACTTGATGACGGCCGTGTTTAAGGTCGCGGGGACCAACAAAACCAAAAGCGTCAGCCGGCCTATAAGCCGGGTTCTGTCCACGCCCTTGCGGACGCTGTGCGGCCATTCCTCTGGACCGGGGCTCGCACCCCGGTTCACGCAACCTACCCGACCGCTCTCGCCCGCGAGACAGGCTGACCCCACCAAAGGGGCGGCGGTCCTATTCGGTCTTGCTCCCGGCGGGGCTTGCCGTGCCGCTTCCCTTGCGGGTCGCGCGGTGGGCTCTTACCCCACCGTTTCACCCTTGCCTGTGACGCCCGCCGAACAAAAGTCCGGCAAAGCGTCCATCGGCGGACTGGTTCTCTGTGGCGCTATCCCTCAGGTTTCCCTGGGCGGGCGTTACCCGCCGCCGTGCCTCGGTGGAGCCCGGACTTTCCTCCCGCACGGCCTTTCAGCGCTTGTGCGAGCGGCCGCCCAGCCGACTGACGCAAGAGACTTATAGGCTCAAGAGCGCCGACGCGGAAGCGACAACTGCAAGCTGAGGGCAAGCACTGCGGAAACCCGCTCCAGCGTCTGCGCATCCAGCGCCCCATCGACGCGCTCGGGCCGGAAGCGCCGCTGAAACGCCTCCACGCAGGCCTGCGTGGTCGCGCAATAGGCGCCCGTCACCGGCGCCCCATAACCGATGCCCGCCAATGCCTCCTGCAGCGCCGCGACCTCCGGCGCCTCATCCCCCATCGCCTCATCCCTCCTCACAGCAAAGACGGGCCCCGGCGCGCCGGGCCGAAAATCCGGCCATAGCGCAACCCCCGCCGCCCCCAACTGCGCCCACGGGAAATGCTCCCCCGGATCGGCCTTGCGCCCCGGCGCTATATCGGAGTGCCCCACCACCGCCGTAATCGGCAGCCGCCGCCGCTCGAGAATGTCCCGCACCAAAGCGATCACACGGGTGACTTGCGCGTCAGGGTAAGCCGGCAGGCCGAAATCGTGCCCGCCGTTTTCGATCTCGATCCCGATGGCGTTGTGGTTCACCCCCTCAAGCCCTCGCCAGGAGGACACCCCCGCGTGCCAAGCACGCGCCTCTTCCTCAACGAGGCCGAAAATCTCCCCGCTCCGCGCCACGACATAATGCGCGCTGACCCTGCTCAAATCCGTATTCGGATCAATCCCCGAGTCTTGCCATGGCCCAGGATAGCGCCATGCCTTCGGCGCAGGGTCCGTCAGACGGTCAAGCGCGACCTCCAGCGTCTGCATCCCCGTGTAATGCAGCACCACAAGGTCCAACGGTCGTTGCCTCGCATCGAAATTCGGCGAAGGCCGCGGCGTGATCGCAAGGCTCATTGCTGCCACCGCTTCAAAAAGGCGCCCACATCAGGCAGCCGCGCATTCGGCCGCACCGCGATGATCCCCACCCCGAAGAGCGCAAGACCGGCCCCGATTAGCAGCTGCTCGGTCAAAGGCTCGTGCAGCACCGTCACCCCCAAGGCCATGGCGAACACCGGCGTCATCAGCGTCAAGGGCGATATCAGCGTCGCCTCGTACCGCCGCAGCAGCCTGTAGAACATCGCGTGCCCGAAGATCGAAACGCAGAAAACCGAAAACAGCAACGCCGCCCAAAACGGCCCGCCCATCGCCGCCGCCGCCTGCCATTGGTTCTCTTCAAACAGAAACGTCAGCGGCGCGATCACCGGCCACGACGCCATCGCGACCCACGCCTGCAGCCGGAAGGTCGCGACCTCTTCCATGCGCTTCATCACAATCCCGCCGATCGAACCGGTCAGCGCCGCGAGCGCCGCGAGCGCCACCCCGAGCGACAGACCGAACCCGTCCGGATCATAGGCGAGGACCACAACCCCGACGAACGCGCACGCCATCCCAAGCGCGCGCCGCCATCCGATCCGTTCATTCAAAAACAGCATCGACAGGATCGTCGTGAACGGCAGCCCCAGCTGCAGCGCCACCGCCACCGATGACGCCGTCCCCGTCGCCAGCGCGGCAAACAGAAAGACGAAATTCAGCGCCCCGACCCCCATCGCCGCGACAAGCACATGCCCCCACTGCCGCGGCGCGGGCCACAGCACCGGCAGCAGCACAAGCGCGATCAGCCCGAACCGCAACGCCGCGTAAAACAGCGGCGGCACATCGATCACCACAAAGCGCGTGATGACGATGTTCACCCCCCACACCAGGCAGATGAGCGTGAGCAAAAGGAAGTCGCGCAGAGTCACGAGCGAGGTCTGGACCGGTCCGAAAAAGAAAGAGCGGCGCCGGTTCCCCCCGCGCCGCCCGCGGACCTTAATCTGCGTTTATCGCTAAAGCGAGGGGCGCTCGGCCACCCAGCCCTCCGCCGTCGCCCGCCCCTCGAGCAGAAGCGGCCCCGATGGTCCGTTCCGCCGGCGTGAGGGCGCAAGCCGCGTCACCAGCGCCGCGATCGCCACCA
>JBILVS010000138.1:0-6964 GCA_044370335.1 Caulobacterales bacterium | reverse complement strand
CCCGTCATGCCGCTGAAGGCCACTGGGCTCAGCCCCCAGCCTCGGCCTCGAGGGCCCGATAGCGTTGCACCGCCGCGTTGTGCTCCGCGTAGGTCGGCGAGAACACATGGCCCTGCGACGGATCGCCAGGCACGAGCGCGACGAAGAAGAGGTTGTTCGTCTGCGGCGGGTTCAGCACCGCCATAATCGCATCTCGCCCCGGGTTCGCGATCGGGCCGGGCGGCAGGCCGTCGATCTGATAGGTGTTGTAGGCCGTGCGACCATCAAGCTCAGACCGGCGGATGCCCCGTGGCTGGCCCTGGGCATCCCGCAGGCGGTTGCACTGACAGATGCCGTAAATGATGGTCGGATCGCTCTCGAGCCGCATGCCTCGACGCAGGCGATTGGTGAAGACGCCTGCGATTTCAGCACGCTCGCTGGCGATGCCGGTTTCCTTCTCGACGATGGAGGCCAAGATCACCGCCTCCTCCGGCGTCCGGACTGGCAGGTCCTGGGCCCGCCCTTCCCAAGCCTGCGCCAGGAAAGCGCTTTGCGCATCGCGCATCTGGCTCGCCAAAGCGGCGCGCGTCATGCCGCGGGGCACATGATACGTATCGGGCAGGATCGAGCCTTCCGGCGGCGTCTCAGGCATATCGCCCGACAGAAACTCCGCCGCGGCGATCCGCTCCATGGCCATCGCCGTGGTCCATCCCTCCGGGATCGTGACCTCATGCAAAAGCGCGTCTCCGGAGGCGAGCATCTGCACGATTTCCCGCGGCGAAGCCCCCCGCGCAATGGCGTATTCCCCCGCTTGCAGAGGCCGATCGCGGCTGTAGAGCATCGCCGCCGCCCGGAAGGCGAGAGGATTGCGGATCAGACCCTGCTTTTCCAGAAGAGCCGCCACCTGGATCGCACCGGCCCCGGCGGGAACATTGAAGACGACCTCTTGCTCGTTCGGCCCGTCCCGATTGATCTCGGTCATCGCCAGGAGCGCTCCAGCGAACGCCACCAAAACGCCCATGAAGAGCAACGACATCAGCGTCCAGAGGGCGGAAAAGGCGCCCCCGCCGCGGCCCCGCTCCCGGCTCATACAGGCGGCGCCACAAGCACGAGGGCTGCATTGGTGCCGCCAAAACCGAACGAGTTGGACAGGGCCGCCCGGATTGGTCGTTTCCGGGCGACTTTCGGCGTCAAGTCGATGGCGGTCTCCGCCGTCGGGTTCTCAAGATTAAGCGTGGGCGGCGCGATGCTGTCCCGGATCGCCAGAGCGCAGAAGGCCGCCTCCACCGCCCCGGCCGCGCCCAGCAAATGCCCGATGGCCGATTTGGTCGAGGAGACTGACAGCGTCGCCGCCGCCTCCCCGAACAGGCGCTCAATGGCCTTGAGTTCGATGTCGTCGCCGAGCGGCGTCGAAGTGCCATGGGTGTTCAGATAGTCGATATCCGACGGGGTCATGCCCGCGTCGGCCAAAGCGGCGGTCATCGCCCGGAAGCCGCCGTCGCCGTCCTCGCTCGGGGCGGTGATGTGATAGGCGTCGCCGGAAAGCCCATAGCCCTTCACCTCGGCGTAGATTTTCGCCCCACGAGCCACCGCATGCTCGTATTCCTCAAGGATGAGGACGCCTGCGCCTTCGCCCATGACAAAGCCGTCCCGGTCCTTGTCGTAAGGGCGCGAGGCCTTTTCCGGCTCGTCGTTGAAGCTGGTCGACATGGCCCGGAGCGCGCAGAAGCCGGCATAGCCGATACGGCAAACGGACGCCTCGGCCCCGCCGGCGACCATAACATCCGCATCGCCGCGCACGATCAGCCGCGCCGCATCCCCAATCGCGTGTGCGCCTGTGGCGCAGGCCGTCACCACCGCGTGGTTAGGGCCCTTGAAGCCATAGCGGATCGAGACTTGCCCCGACGCCAGATTGATCAGCGCCGAAGGGATGAAGAACGGGCTGATCCGGCGCGGACCTTCCTTTTCAAGCTGAAGCGCGGTGTCGGCGATTGCAGAAAGACCGCCGATGCCGGACCCGATCATCACGCCGGTGCGCAGACGGCTTGCTTCGTCTTCCGGCTTCCAGGCGGAGTCCGCGACAGCCTCATCCGCCGCCGCAATCGCATAGAGGATGAAGTCATCCACCCGGCGCTGGTCTCGCGCGCTGAGCGTCTTGTCCGGATCGAAGGAGCCTTCGATGTCGGGCCCGCCGCCGCCGCGGCCATCCACGCGCGGCACAAGGCAGCCGATCTTGGCCGGCAGGTCCTCGACCTGGAAGTGGGTGATCCGGTTGGCCCCAGATCGCCCTTCCAAAAGCCGTGACCAGGAGAGCTCTCGCCCCGCCGCAAGCGGTGTGACGAGACCAATCCCGGTGATGACGACCCGACGGGGGGAAGACGCAGCCATGGCGCGCGCCGACAGAGCGGTGCTGGGCTTACTTGCCCAGCTTCTCCTGGATGAATTTCACAGCGTCGCCCACCGTTTGGATGTGCTCCGCCGCGTCGTCCGGGATCTCGATATTGAACTCTTCTTCGAAGGCCATCACGAGCTCAACGTTGTCCAAGCTGTCAGCGCCCAGATCGTCGATGAAGCTGGCCTTCTCGGTCACCTTTTCCGGCGTTTCTTCCAGGTGAGCCAAGTGCTTGATCACGATAGATTTCACACGGTCAAACACGTCAGACATGAACGCCTCGCCTTATGGTTTGTTACGGATTCTGACAAAGCACGCTTCGAACCGAAAGGCAAAGCGCGAACTGAGCAATCGCTGCGCCCGTAACATATCCGGCCGCCCGTGACCATAGGGCGCCCTGCGGCCTCGATTAACCGAAAGATACGGCTTGCGCCAACTGGGTTTCGCCTTGTTCATCAAGGATTTCCATCCGGACTTGGCGGGCCTCCCAGTCGATCGTCAAAATCCCAAAGTTGCGCCCCCGATAGGCGCCGGTCCGCCGTGCATTCGGCGGCAAACTGGCCCAAACCTCCGTCAACCCTGAAGACGTCGCCTCCCACAAGGGTGCAGCGCCCGGCCGCGGCAGGGCCGAAAATTCGCCATAATGAACATCACCGCTCATCAGGATGACATTCTCAGCGCGCCCGATCAGGCTCAGCAGCCGGGCGCGTTCGGCGGGAAACTGTTCCCAGGCTTCCCAGCCTGTCCCTTGTGACAGAACTTGAAGGCTTGAGCAGACGATCCGCAGGTCCGCCCGCTCTTGAAACTGCGCCTCCAGCCATGCCCACTGGGCGGCGCCCAGCATTTTGGTCGCGCTGGCGTCGTCAACCGTCTGGTACGGGCCTGCGATGGCGCGCCCCCGAAAGACCTGGCCCGCCACGTACTGCCGCGCCATGCGCCACCAGCCTCCGCTGGAGGTCTCCGGATCGCGATTCCAGCGCAGATCAGGCGCAATCAACTGCACCCGCCGTCCCGGCGGCCCCAGCATCCGGGTGGCAAAGATCCCGCCCTCCTGGGTGCGGCGGAGGCTGTCGGCCGGCTCGCCCCAAAAATCGCAGAACTGCCGACGCGACTCATCCTTCATCGGATAGTCCGCGCCCGCATCATTGGCGCCGTAGTCGTGGTCGTCCCAGATCGCAAACACCGGGACTTGCTCCCGGAGCCGCTGGAAACCGTGTTTCTCCGCAAGCCGTGCATAGGCGCGCCGCATCCGCCCGGGATTGGTGGTGTCAGCATAGACGCCGTCGCCGAGCATGACGAACAGGTCTGGCTGCAGCCCCAGGATCGCGTCCCAGATCGGCTGATCCTTGGTTTCTTTCGCACAGGAGCCGAAAGCGATCCTCAGACAGCGGCCGGCTTCCTGCGCCGCGGCGACGCCGGGGACCGCAAGCGCGGCCAAGCCTTGGCTCACGGCGCGGCGGGTCAGTCCTGTCATCGCGCCGCCTCCCGGATCAGATCATCGCCATCCCGCCGTTCACATGCAGCGTCTGTCCGGTGACATAGCCGCCAGCGTCGCTCGCCAGATAGACCGCCGCTGCCGCGATGTCCTCCGGCGATCCCAGACGCCCCGCCGGAATTCGCCCAAGAAGCGCGGTCTTCTGCGCCTCCGGCAGCACGTCGGTCATAGCCGAAGCGATAAAGCCCGGGGCGATGCAGTTCACGGTCACGTTCCGGCTCGCCACTTCCTGAGCCAAAGCCTTCGAAAACCCGATCATCCCCGCTTTCGAGGCCGCATAGTTGGCCTGGCCCGGATTGCCTGTGACCCCCACAACCGAGGTGATCCCGATGATGCGGCCCCACCGGTTCTTCATCTGGTTGCGCAGCGCGGCGCGGGCGAGACGGAAATACGCTTCAAGATTGATTTTCAGGACGCTTTCCCAATCCTCGTCCTTCATCCGCAGCAACAGCCCGTCCTTGGTCACCCCGGCGTTGGAGACCAGGATGTCGCAACGCCCGCCGAGGGCGGCTTCCGCCTGACCGACCAAGGCGTCGACGGCCGCCGCGTCGTCAAGCCGGCACGGCAGGATCGGGCAATCTTGTCCCGTCAGATCCCGCGTCGCCTCCAAAGCCTCCACCCGCGTGCCAGACAGGGCGACCTTCGCCCCCTGTTTGGCGAGCGCCACAGCGATCGCAGCGCCGATACCGCCCGAAGCGCCGGTGACGAGGGCGGTTTTGCCGGAGAGATCAAACATGGGGGCTTGGTCCTTGGTCAAGAATGGACCGGAGGCATGAGCCTCTCGAAGCGCCTCCGTCAAGAGGCTGACCCTAACGGACACCCCATTCAGAGGTTCGTCCGGGAGCGACTTAGATCTGTCCCTTAGCTTCGTCCCAGCTGGATTTGCCGGTCCCATATCCTGCGGAGAGGGCCCAACACCAAGGGCAAACCGTGAAGGTGTAGTTCGTCCAGGCGGCACAACGACGCCCCCCCGGCAACCAATTCAAACCGCAGGCGCTCGCTGAGCACGGAGAGTAAAAAATGATGGTCACTGGCGCTTACGAAGCATTCACAAACCGAATTGCGCCCGTCGGCTCGTCGGGACGGATCAAGGGCCCGCCCGCAACCAGACTGGCGCATCCCGCAAGAGCCACAGCAAACAGGCCGTCAACAAGCGCTCTAAAACGCATCTTCGCCTCCCCGAAAGTCTGACGAATCAGGGGTCAGAGCGACTTTGCAAAAACCTCAAGATCATCAGGGCCATTCAGCGCGACCGTCTCGGCTTCGGGCGCCGTGCGCCTGACCATGCCAGAGAGCTGTTTGCCCGCGCCGGCCTCGACAAACCGGGTCACCGCGCCTCCGGCCTCCGCAGCCATCCACGCGACGCTTTCCCGCCAGCGAACTCGGCCCGTCACTTGTGCGACCAGAAGGTCCCTGATCCGGGCCGGTTCCTGCACCGGGCCGGCGAGCACATTCGCCACGAGCGGCACGGCGAGCGGAGCGATCGTGGTTTCCGCCAACGCCTCACGCATGGCCTCCGCCGCGGGCGCCATCAGCGGCGAATGAAACGGAGCGGACACGTTCAGCGGCGCCGCCCGCGCCGATTTGGCCTTGGCGACCGCAATCGCCGCGTCCACGCCTTCTTTACTGCCGGAAATCACGACATTGCCGACATTGTTGTCATTGGCGACGACGACCACGCCTGCGCCTTGGGCTTCAGCGACGATCTCTTCGGCCAGCGCCAAATCGACCTTCCCGATCAGAGCCGCCATGGCTCCCTGTCCCACCGGGACCGCGGCCTGCATGGCCTGCCCGCGGATGCGGAGCAGGCGCGCCGCGTCCGCCACAGTCAAAGCCCCTGCCGCCGCCAAGGCGCTGTATTCGCCCAGAGAGTGCCCGGCCACACACCCCGCCTTCGTGACGGGGACGTGGAACTCTTTGTCAAGCGTCCGCATCACCGCGAGGCTCACCGCGAACAGCGCGGGCTGGGTGTTGGCGGTGAGGGTGAGTTGGTCCTCGGGGCCTTCAAAGATCAGCCGCGACAGGCGCTCGCCCAGGGCGTCGTCCACCTCCTGGAAGACTTCTCGGGCGGCGCCGAAGGCGTCAAAAAGGGATTTACCCATGCCGGGGGCCTGCGCCCCTTGGCCGGGGAAGAGGAATGCGATGGTCATGAGGCCGGCTTAGCCGCGAGGTTGCAGAGGGTCAATCCAGGCACAGCGCCCACCAAGGCCGGCGTTTGAGGCCGAGCATTCCAAAGCCCCTCTTAAACCGTGTAACTAAGGCCCGGCATACAGAGGAGGCCCAGCCATTCAAAGTTGTATCGATACGGTCCGTGACTTTGTCTTGCGCCTCAGCCTGATGGCGGCCTTCGGTGCAGGCGTCGGCCTGTTTCTCGCGATAAGGGCTCTTGCGGGACTTGATAGGTTGGCTCCGCTTCGCGTTGACGAAGCCATTTCTATCGCGTGGCTTATCACTCAAATCGCAGCGATTTTCGTTCCAATACGCGGCAAGGGAAATGCGCCAATGGGCCAGAGCAGACCCTTCAGGGGAATCGCATTTGAGAAATTGAGGTAGCGCCGGGGCAAGACGGGGATTCCATCGGCGAGCGGCTCTTCTGGGAGGCGCTCTGATCTCGGTATTCACCATGTGCTTTGTCGATGTGTCCGATCCGCGGACCGGCCACGCCTGGCGTGATGAATTTCTTGAAGTTTTAACGATTGCGCCGACGGCCTCGGTATGAAGGAGCGAAGACCGGCGTTGACTTCGCGGACTTTGCTGTCGATCGAAAGGCTTTATGCAGGTCGTGTTTGACCCTTGAGCAAGGGACTGCCCAGTCACGATACGTTCTCCCGACTTTTCCGGCTGATCGAGCCCGCACGGTTCAATTCAGCCTTCTCAGCGTTTCTCGACCAGCTTGGGGCAAGGGGCGGTGGCGTGCTGGCCATCGATGGCAAGACCCTGCGGCGTTCTTTCGACAAGTCAGAAGGCGGCTCGGCTTTGCATGTGGTCAGCGCCTTTGCTTCGGACCGACGCCTGGTGCTGGGCCAGGCGGCGGTGGCCAGCGGCGTTAACGAAATCATTGCCGCACGCGAGCTCTTTATGCTTCTGGACCTGACCGG
>JBILVS010000137.1:0-7022 GCA_044370335.1 Caulobacterales bacterium | reverse complement strand
GGGTCGCGTTTAACGACAACCGAATTTTCGCGTTCGCCCAGTTCGACGCCTCCGATCCCGGCGGGGAGCAGGAGCGGTCTGGGGAAGCGCTGAGCTTCTTCAGCCGTCAGCCGATGACCGCTTTAGAGCGGGGTGTTTCGGCCGAAGCGCCGCCGAGCTGGATGCGCATCGTCTCGGTGGAGAATATGCGGGTGCCTGATCCGGCGGCTGCGGGGGCGCCGCGCTACCAATATCACTTCATCATTCGCGCCGCGGTGTGCGCCGAAGCGCCGCCGCCGCCCGTGCCGGAGCCGGAACCCGTGCCGGAGCCCGTGGCGCCGCCGCCCCCGCCAGAGCCCGATCGCGCCTATTTCGATCTCGGCGCGGACTATGTTGACCGCACCGAACAACGCGGCGGCGTGCTTGTGGCGGAAGGCCAATTCGACCTCGGCGGAGACTATGCTCTGAACCTGCAAGGGGCGATCGGGCAGATCGACGGAGAGAGGGCTGGCGGGGCGCAGGTCGCCATCCAGCGCTTCCTCGAGGCGGGGCAAGATCGGGAGGCCGCGATCGGCGGCTTTGTCTCGGGCGTCTCGAGCGCTGATCTTAACGGGGAGCAGTTCAGCATCGCTCGGGCGGGGATCGGCGCGGCTTTGATGGGCGAGCGCTTCCAGGTTGTGGTCCGGGGCGGTTATGCCGTCATCGACGGGTTTGACGATCCGGAGGGCGGCTTTGCCCGGGTTGAAGGAACCTGGTTCGCCACGCCCGACCTCGCTTTGGACCTGTTCGTCGAAGAGGACCCCCTCACCGGCGCGGGCGCAGGCGCGGGTCTGACGGCCCGGCCCTTCTCGGGCGTGTTCGCCAACCTGATGATCGATGCGGACGGCGCCTGGCATGACGACGGTGAAGAGAGCTTCCGGGTCGGTTTGCGTTGGATGCTTGGTCAGGAAGACGTGCGCACGGTTCAGCAGACCCGCCGGCTGCGGGGCGTAGCCCCCATCTTGCCTCAAGAGTTGGAGCGTCTGCCCGATGATCAGGCGAGCGCGAACCAACCCTATTGCGGCGAGGCTGACGAGGGCTGCGTCGTAACCTGAAAAGGGGGCGAGTGGGGGCCATGAAAGTTCTGTTCGTGAACGAGCTGGGTCGTGGCTACGGCAATGTAGGCCCGTTGGTCCGGATGGCGAAGCGGCTCGCCGCGTTTGGGGTTAAGCCGGTCTACGCGCTGGGCGATCCGGTGACCCCGGCGGCTGTCCTCGTCGAGGCGGCGGGGCCGGTGTTGTCCGCCCCGTCCCACCCGGAACCGCTGCGGCCCAAGGCAGGCCCTGCGACCTATGGGGACATTCTGGCCTGTTACGGCTTCGGCGCGCTGCCGGAGCTGCGGAGCCTTGTCTCATCTTGGGATGCCCTGTTTGATTTGGTGAAGCCGGCTTTTGTGGTCGCGAGCCATGCCCCGACGGCGATCCTTGCGGCGCGGGGCCGGTATGCGGTGGCCGCGGTCGGGACAGGGTTCATCCTGCCGCCGGCCTCGATGCCGGTGTTTCCGGCGCTGCGGCCGGACACGGCCAGCTTCCGGCCCGAGTTCCAGGTTCTGCAAACCGTGAACGCTCTCCTCGCCGAGCGCGGGGAGGCTGGCCTGCCCTGCTTGCCGCGGCTGCTCGCGGTCAAGGCGCGTCTTGTGGAAACGATCGGGGTTCTCGATCCCTATGTCGCTGTCCGCGACGACCCTTATGTGGCGCTGAGCCCTCCAGCGGAGCCCTTCGAGCCTTTGGGGGTGCATGCTGGGATCTTCGCCACCCTCGACATGCGGGGCAAAGAGGCCGCGGCGACGGTAGAGGCGCTGGGACTTCTCGCCGAAGGGCTGCCGGTTGAAGCGCACCTGCGGGGGCCGGGCGCTGCGGCGGCGATGCGGTTTCTCGCGCGGCGGGGGGCTGTGGTGCATGAACGGCCGGCGACGATGCCTGAGGCGCTCAATCGCACAAGGGTTGTGGTCAGCCAAGGCGGCCACGGGTTGTCTCTGTTGGCGACGCGGGCGGGGCGGCCGCAGGTGATCCTGCCGCAGCACTTTGAAGCCATGCTCAACGGGGTGGCGTTGGAGCGTGTGGGCGCGGCCAAAGTCGCCTGGGGCGGCGCTCGGGACACTGTGCTTGAACACATTGATTGGGCGCTTGCGGACGGCGCTCTGGGGGCCGGGCGCTTGTCGCAGGAGCTTGAGCCGCAGGCGCAGTGGGATGTGGAGCGCTTTATCGTGGCCTTCGGCGGCAAGGTTCAGCGCCGCAAGAGCCCGTCCGACGCCAAGCCCAAGCGCGGCCAGCGCAGCCAAGGCTCCCGCGGGGGCGTGACGCCGGCGGGAGCAAACTTCTCAACGCCTGCGGCGAAGCCGGCGGCGTAATTCTCCGCCACTTCTCGCATGAACCAGGCGATCAGGGCCTTCTCGATCAGATTCCCCTTCTTCCACATCGTGGTGGACTTGGCGGAGGACGCCCAGGCTTTGACGGCGCGTTCGGCGTCATCGTCGTCGAGATAGTTCCGCAGGTCCGGATGCAGCCAGTCCTGGCGTTCGAACGCATACCGCGCCGAGCCCTCGCCATAGGTGAAATACCGCTTGAAATAGGCTTTCAGCGTGTCGTTGGTGCTGTGCCCAGTCCACCAGTTCGGGTCTGCTTCAATGATCGCGCCTGCGCGCAGCAGGCGCTGGGTCAGGTCCAAATCTTCCCCCGAAGGCCGGAAGCGCTCGTCAAACCCGCCGACCTGCTCATAGAAGCTCCGGCGGATCGCAAAGGCTGCGGTGACCGCGCATGTCAGCCGACCGACCTCGTCATAGGTTGCGCCCGGGAGCACGCGGCTTTCAGCGATCAGCCGCTCTTTCAGGCTCTTGGGGTTGTGGAAGAAGGGACGGGTATAGCCCGCAAGGCCATCAAGCCAGGGGTCCGCCTCCAACCGGCCTTGGATATGGTCCAGCCATGTGAGCGGAGGGCGGCAGTCATCGTCGGTCATGACGATGAAGTCTTCTTTCACCTCCCGGGCTGCGACGTTGCGCGCCGCGCCGGGCCCGCCGTTTTTCGGGTGGGGGATGTAGGTCATCCAGGTCAGGTGCTTGCGCACAACCTGCGCGTAGGCCTCGTCGTGCGTCCCATCGTTCACCACGACAAGGCGACGGTCATGCTCCTGCTCAATCTGGGGTTTGAGGCAGGCCAGGATGTCCGCCAAATCCTGGGGGCGATGATAGGTCGGCACAATGACGCAGAGCGATGGCACGGGATTCACCTCAGAGGACACTGTCCTCTGCGGCGCCGCAAAGCCCGTGCCGGCGCGACGGGATTAAAGCGGGGCGCAGGCCTGGTCGAGCCAGGCTTTATCCGCGCCGTTTAGGAGGGGGCCGATCTCCTGAAGCACCCGGGCGTGATAGGCGTTCACCCAGGCGCGCTCTTCTGAGCTGAGCAGCTTCGGCAGGATCAGGCTCCGGTCGAAGGGAGCGAGGGTGAGGGTCTCAAAGCCCAGCATGTCCCGCTCGCCGCCTGGGATGGGCGCGGGCGGGGTCACGACCTGCAGATTCTCGATGCGGATGCCGTAGGCGCCGGCCTTGTAGTAGCCGGGCTCGTTAGAGACGACCATTCCAGGCTGAAGGGCCACGGTGTTGGGCGCCTTCGAGATTCGGTGGGGGCCTTCATGCACGCCGAGATAGCTGCCGACGCCGTGGCCGGTGCCATGGTCGTAATCAAGGCCGGCCTGCCACAGGGCCACACGCGCCAGAGCGTCCAGCGCCGAGCCGGTCGTGCCGGGGGGGAAGCGCACCCGCGACAGGGCGCTATGGCCCTTCAACACCAGGGTATAGCGTTCCTTCATTTCTTTGGTCGGGCGGCCGATGGCGGCGGTGCGGGTGACATCGGTGGTGCCGTCTTCGTACTGGCCGCCGCTGTCGATCAGGAACAGCGAGCCCTTCTTGAGCTTCTTGTTGGTCTTTTCGCTGACCCGGTAATGGACGATGGCGCCGTTGGGCCCAGCGCCGGAGATGCTGTCAAAGGACAGGTCCTTCAGAACGCCGGTTTCGATCCGGAAGGCCTCAAGGCGCTTGCAGGCTTCGATTTCATCGAGCGTGTGGCCCTCTTCGGCAAGGAGCCTCAGGAAGCGGGTCAGGGCCGCGCCATCGCGGCGATGGGCGGCGCGGGCGCCGTCGAGCTCAACGCCGTTCTTGCGGGCGCGGGGGAGAACGACGGGGTCCTGGCCGCGGACGATGGTCGCGCCGCCCTGTTCGAGGGCGGCGAAGACAAAAGCCGAGCTTGCGGCCGGATCGACCAGGACTTTGGCGCCCTTCACCCCCCCCAAGGCGGGGGTGAAGTCTTCGGAGGGGCGCAGAGCGACTTGGTTGCCGAGCCAATCGCGCAGGCGCGGGCTGACCTTTTCCGGCGCCAGGAACAGATCGGCGGTTCCGTCAGCGCGCACGATCGCTTCGCCCAGGGGCAGCGGGGTACGGGCGACGTCGCCGCCGCGGATGTTGAACAACCAGGCAAGGGAAGCGGGGGCGGTCAGGACGGCCATGTCCGCTCCGGCTTTGGCGATGGCCTCGCCGATCTGGGTGCGCTTGTCGGCGGCTTCCTGGCCGGCGTAGCGGTCGGCATGGGGAAGGACCTGCGCCATGGGGACGGGGGGGCGATCTTTCCACACCAGGTCGATGGGGTTGGGGGTCACGGGCTTCAGGGCCGCGCCGACATCGGCGGCGCCGGCGGCGAGGCGGGCCAGCGCGTCCGGGCTCACGAGCTTGGGATCATAGCCGATGACCCAGCCTTTTTGCGCCTTAAGGCGGAGGTAGCCGTGGACGCCTTCTTCCACCAGGTCGCGATAAGAGAACAATCGGCCGTCCACTTGGGCCTGGACCTGCAAGGTGTATCGCCCGTCCACGAAGATCGCGGCCTCGTCCTTGAGCACGATAGCTGCCCCTGCGGAGCCTGTGAACCCGGTCAGCCATTGCAGGCGGTCGTAGGCGGCGGGGACATATTCGTTCTGCCACTCGTCCTCATGAGGGACGATGAACCCATCAAGGTTCAGCTTGGCCATCGCCTTGCGGAGGAGGGGCAGGTGAGCGCGGCCGAGCGCGGGGCCGCCTTGGACTTCATAGGTCTGGAACATGCTCCAGGATTACGCTCGCGGACGTCGCCAGACAAGCGTGCTCCAGGCCTCCCGGGCGTAGCGGCGCTCCAGAACGAGCCCCCGGTTCTGGTAAGCAAGGCGGACGAGAGGTTCCTGGCGGGTCAGCAGGCCAGACAGAACCAGCCGCCCGCCAGGCTTCAACGCCCGGGTCAGGATCGGGGACAGGCGGATCAAGGGCCGCATTAGGATGTTAGCGAAGATCAACTCATAGCGAGCCGGCGCGCTCGCGGTTTTAGCGCCGTCGGCGGCAAGCCAGCGGACGCGGGCGCCGATCCTGTTGTTGTGGACGTTCTCGCCCATGATGGCGGCGGCGCGGCGGTCGATCTCCACCGCCAGCGCTTTGCCGCCCATTTTCGCCGCCGCAATCGCCAAAACGCCGGAGCCTGCGCCGACATCGAGCACGGATGTGGGCGCCGGCGCAACGCGGAGGATGTCCTCCAGCGCCAAGAGGCAGCCCTTCGTGGTGCCGTGGTGGCCTGTGCCAAAGGCTTCGGAGGCTTCGATCCAAATCCGGCGGCGACCGCCGCGCACTTTGTTCAACGCGTGCGCGCCGGCGACAACGAAACGCCCGGCCCGGACGGGGGGCAGCCCATCGAGCGCCATGGCGACCCAGTCGGCATCTTCAAGGGCGGCGGCGTGGACGTGCAGGTCAGGAGAGACCTGGGCCACCACCGCGGTCGCGGCATCGGCATCCTGTTCTGTGCCGACATAGACCTCCAGCCGGAATTTGCCTGCGCCTTCCTCAAACCAGCTCACCGCGTCGGCGGGAGAGGGGTCTAGGCCGTCAAAAGCGGCGGCGGCGGCCCTTACGGAAGGAAGCGGGCCGAGGGCGGTCAGGATCAGCATCGCGGTTGCTTACTGGGCGGAGGCTTTCCTGTCACCCAGAGGACTCAATCAAGATAGGCGGGGAAGGCGGGGAAGGCGGGGAGGGCGGCGAAACCCTCCGCCACATGCTGACGGGTCACCCGGGCGCCGGTGGCGTCGGTGATCGCCTCGACCCCTGCGATGCTGGCGAGGGTCCGCTCCCGGTTGGTGTTGAATCGCGGCACAAGCCGGTTGGTTCGGCTTTCGGCCATCTGGAACAGGTCCCCAGTCAGGAGCACCATCCCCGCGTTGGCGAGGCGCAGCTTCAGGATCGTGTGGCCCGGCGTGTGGCCGGGGGTTCGAGGATGGTCACCGTCCCGTCGCCGAAGACGTTGGTGTCGCCCGCCACATCCCGGCGCGCGGCGTTCTCCAACGCCGCATAGAGCGGGAAGGTCTGTGCATCGGCGCGCGCTTCAGGCCCGAACGCATAAGCGTATTCGTCGGGATCGACGATCCAGCTCGCCCCGGCGAAGAGGCCGGCATTGCCCATGTGGTCGAAATGGCTGTGGGATATCGACAGAAACTCAATGTCGGACGGCGTGAGGCTCAGATTGGCGGGCTGGTCGGTCAGCGTCCGCGCCATCGTCAGCGTGGACACTCCTTGCGGTGGCAGCGGGTTGGCGACGATCGCCTCAGGAAGCCCTGTGTCCCAGTCAGATCCCCTGCCGGGTGGCGGATCAGATCGCAAGGATCGACAAACCCGCGCGCCCGGCCCGCCGCGCTGCCGTTATCAGCGAACATATCGGTGTCGCCGACCTGCATCCGGCCGCAATCCATGACCTACAGCCGGACCCCGAGGCCCGCCGCTGCGGGGGAGGCCTGCGAATGCGCACAGGCCGCCAACGCAGCCAAAGATAGAGCCATCAACCAAGCGCGCATGCGCAGCCCCCCCGGCCGCGATCTAACGCCACCTATCCCGCCGCCCGAACGAAACTGTCGATGACCCGCTTTTCGCCGCCCGTCTCAAAGATCACGACGAGCTTGTTGCCTTCCACTATCCGGATGACGCCGCGGCCGAATTTGTCGTGCAGCAC
>JBILVS010000278.1:0-7029 GCA_044370335.1 Caulobacterales bacterium | reverse complement strand
CGGTGTTGACCGAGTTGTCGTTGCCGCTGTCAGCAATGTTGATCGAGCTGTCGGAGTTATCCGAGCTGTCGTTGTAGCTGCCCGACACCGAGTTGTTGCCGCTGCCGTTTCCGCTGTCCGAGACCGCGATCTGATCGCCGCCGGCGACATTGCTGTCGGTGACGTTGATCGAGTTGTCGCTATTGTCGGAGTTGTCGGAGTTGTCAGTGTTGACAGAGTTGTCGTTGCCGCTGTCGGCGATGTTGATCGAATTGTCGGAGTGATCCGAGTTATCCGAATTGTCGTTCCCGCTGTTATTGCCGCTGTCAGACACAGCGATCTGATCGCCGCCGGCAACATTGCTGTCGTTGACGTTGATCGAGCTGTCGGAGTTGTCCGAATTGTCGTTGTAGCTGTCGTTGATCGAGTTGTCGGAATTGTCGGAATTGTCGGAATTGTCCGAGTTGTCCACCGAGTTGTCGTTGAACGAGTCAGCGATGGCGACATCCACAGTCACGTTGTCGTTGGCCTCCTTGGTGTAGGTCTGATCGCCGCCAGCCAGGTTGCTGTCGTTGATCGAGTTGTCCGAGTTGTCCGTGTTGTGGCTCAAATTGTCCGAATTGTCATTGCCGCTGTCGGCGACGTTCAGCGAGTTGTCGGAATTATCCACCGAGTTGTCGACTGAGTTGTCGTTGCCGTTGTCAGCAATCGTAAGCGTGTCGTCGTCGGAGTTGAAGCTGTCGGTCGAAGAGTTGCCGGCGTTCTCAATGCCAACGGCGAGGTCAGTGTTGGTTGAGTTGTCGCTGTTGTCGACCGAGTTGTCCGAGTTGTCGGAGTTGTCGGTGTTGACCGAGTTGTCATTGCCGTTGTCAGCAATCGTCAGCGTGTCGTCGTCCGAGTTGAAGCTGTCGGTCGAAGAGTTCCCTGCGTTCTCGATGCCAACCGCGAGGTCAGTGTTGGTGGAGTTGTCGCTGTTGTCAGTCGAGTTGTCGTTGCCGCTGTCGGCGATGTTCACCGAGTTGTCGGAATTGTCAGAATTGTCGGAGTTGTCGGTATTGACCGAGCTGTCGTTGCCGTTGTCTGCGATCGTCAGCGTGTCGTCATCCGAGTTGAAGCTGTCATCGGACGTGTTGCCGGCGTTCGCCACGTCCACCGCAACGTCAGTCGAGTTGTCGCTGTTGTCGGTGTTGGTGGAGTTGTCGTTGCCGCTGTCGGCAATGTTCAGCGAGTTGTCGGAGTTGTCCGAATTGTCGCTGTTATCGACTGAGTTGTCGTTGCCGTTATCGGCAATCGATAGGCTGTCGTCGTCGGAGTTGAAGCTGTCTTCAGACGAGTTGCCGGCGTTTTCGACATCCACCGCGAGGTCAACAGAGTTGTCGGTGTTGTCGGTGTTGGTGGAGTTGTCGTTGCCGCTGTCGGCGACGGACAGATGATCGTCATCCGAGTTGTCGCTGTTGTCGGTGTTGATGGAGTTATCGTTGCCGTTGTCAGCGATCGTCAGCGTGTCGTCATCCGAATTGAAGCTATCGTCGGACGCGTTGCCGGAATTGGCCACATCCACCGCGAGATCGGTGTTGGTGGAGTTGTCGCTGTTGTCGGTGTTGGTGGAGTTATCGTTGCCGCTGTCGGCCACGTTCAGCGAGTTGTCGCTGTTGTCGGTGTTGGTCGAGTTGTCGTTGCCGCTATCGGCGACGGACAGATGATCGTCATCCGAGTTGTCGCTGTTGTCGGTGTTGGTGGAGTTGTCGTTGCCGCTGTCGGCGACGGACAGATTATCGTCATCCGAGTTGTCGCTGTTGTCGGTTTTAACCGAGCTGTCGTTGCCGTTGTCGGCAATCGTCAAGCTGTCGTCATCGGAGTTGTCGCTGTTGTCGGTGTTGGTGGAGTTGTCGTTGCCGCTGTCGGCGACGGACAGATGATCGTCATCGGAGTTGTCGCTGTTGTCGGTGTTAACCGAGCTGTCATTGCCGTTGTCGGCAATCGTCAAGCTGTCGTCATCCGAGTTGTCGCTGTTGTCTTCCGTCGAGCTGTTGTTCGACAGGTTCTCAACAATCGCGGTGCTGCCATTATTAGCATTCGCATCGTTATCGGTCGATGTGCCGTCGTTGGCCATCGCCGGCATGAGCTATGCCTGATTTTGGGTGACGCGGTCTTCGATCAAGCCGCGTTCGTGGCGTCTTTGATGGCCTCGACGCCGTCTTTGAAGGTGACGCCGTCGATGACTTTGGGCAAGAGGTTTTGTCCCCGCAGGCGCAGCCAGTTTTTCTCCGCCTCTCGCACGAGCTTGAAGACCATGAGGCGCGCGGTGTCTGGCGACAGCGCGCCTTTGGTCCGCGTCGTGCGGTGACGCACGGTGGCGAAGACGCTTTCGATGGGATTGCCCGTGCGCAGATGATGCCAATGCTCTGCGGGGAAATCGTAAAAGGCCAAGAGCGCGACACGATCTTTCAACAGGCACTGCACGGCCTTGTCGTATTTGGCGTTGTATTTTTTGAAGAAAACATCGATCGCCGTGTTCGCGGCGGCTCTATCGGGCGCTGACCAGATTTCGTGTAAGTCCTTCTTGGCTTTCGATTGCACGGATTTCGGCATCTTGTTCAAGACATTGGCGGTCTTGTGCACCCAGCAGCGCTGCGCCTGTGTGGAGGGAAAAACCTCTTCAAGCGCCTTCCAAAACCCCAAAGCGCCATCGCCAACAGCGATGGCCGGCGCATGAGCCAAGCCGCGCGCCTTCACATCACTGAACAATTCCCGCCAGCTTTGGGCGCTTTCGCGAAAGCCCGTCTGGAAGCCGACCAACTCTTTCTTGCCTTCCGGCGTGGCGCCGATGACGACCAGCATGCATTCGGCCTGGTCTTCCATCCGCGCCTGCAGATAAACACCGTCTGCCCACAGATAAACATAACGCCGCGCCGACAAATCACGCTTTTGCCAACGCGCAAAATCATCTTCCCACGTCGCTTTCAGGCGCGCCACGACGGCCGGGGAGACATTCGGCGCGTCTTTGCCAAGCAGAGCCGCGAGCGCCATTTGGAAATCGCCGCTTGAAATGCCGCCGAGATAAAGGGCGGGAATAAGGGCGTCCAAGCTCTTCGAGCGGCGGGACCATTTCGGCAACAGCGCCGAGGAAAAGCGGATGCGGCCTGTGCGGCTTTCATCCGTGCGGCTTTCATCCGTGCGGCTTTCACCGGCATCAGCCTCGCCGCGATCGCGCAGCTTTGCTCGCCGCACCGGCACCGGACCGATGCCGGTTTGGATGATCCGCTCCGGTCCAAAGCCATGGCGCACAAGCCGCTCACGCCCATCCTTCAAGCGCTGATCGGAAAAGCGCGACCGGAACTCCTCAACCTCCGCTTCAATCGCCTGCGCCAACAGGTCCCGCGCGCCAGCGCGCAACACGGCTGTCAACGCATCTTCAAATTCTCCTGGCTGAACCAGGCGGACAACTTTAGCTTCTTTCATGGCGTATCGCTCTCCTTGAGAGGGTTCATGGCGGTTTGGACACCAGCCACGATACGCCGATTTGCTCACTTGGACCCGTCACCCAGATTCAAGCATAGCTCGGAGCTTTTTGCTCTCGAATTGCTCGTTCCCTAACTCCTGATTGAAGCGCTTTGGCACAAGACACAGGTTCCCGATTAGATCAGTGCATAACGCAATCTGCTCAGGCGGAAAATCCGAGAGCCACTGTCCCGTTGGGCTTTTCGGCAACACATGTTCGACGCTTGTGTCGTTCGTCGGTGCGTGCGGCAATGCCTCATCGAGCCAATACAGCGTCTCAAGCCATCGTACGTGCGCGCCGACTCGCTCTGGGTCTTCCATCGGCGCAAAAAGATTCGCGTGCGCCCGCTCTTTGTAGTTGTCGGAGATATGGAGCGCCCCGTACGGGCCAGCTCTTTCAAATGGATGCCGCCTGAAAGGGTTTCCCTTGTCGTCAATTTGCGCGACTGCACGGCCGCAAACCTCTGCGACACGTGCATCAGTCCAACCGAGCAAGTTCACGACGTAACACCATCGCTCAAGCGCTTGCATCGATTGGAAAAAGCGCTGCGGCGCATGCCGATCGCGCAGTCCCAGCCGCATCGCGACTGGCACCCAGTGCTTCCATCGGATGAATGACAACCGCCGTAGCGGAACATCAACCCCCAGACAGGGATCGCACCGCAGATGCTTATGGATGTCGCGCCAAACAGCAGCGTTGGCGGCCAAATCTTCCTGAACCCACTTGAGCGCACGTGCACCTGCGTCTGCCCCATCGAACGCATCCATAAGACCTGCCGCATAGCCCCGTTCGTCGATGTGGTGATTGCCGAGAACAAAGCTCGCTTCCAAAAACTGGTCGAACCGCGGCCCAATACTGCGCTTCACGCGCTCCCAATTTTCCGCCAAGTTGTTGGCGAGTGTGGCGCTCTGACGCCCTACCAGCTCAACCAGATAGCCCTTCACCACATCATCCGCTCCGAGCGCGCGTCCGCGGGTGTTGGTGGTCTGATAGGCCGCCTCCGCAAGGCCTCGATTGGCGATGGTGGTCACCACGACGACGACTCGCTGACGCAGAAAGCCAACGAAGGCTTGCCGTTTCGTGTCGCTCCAATTCTCGCATCGCTCCCGAAATGTGACGCAGGCTTGCCACAGCAGTCTGTCCGCAGGCGATCGATGCGCGTGCGAGCGTGCTTCTCGTGAGCCATTGAGCGTACCGGCGATCCGCTCCAAATTCCCACCTGGCGTCTTCGCTACCAATCGCGTCAGATGTTCGTGCGGGACGCGAATTAACTCTTGGAGCGGTAGCCAGGCGCCGTCTCGCATAAGATCGCGCAAGACCGACAGCAGGATCGTCAACGACGTGAGCCGTTGCTGACCATCAAAGACGAAGTAGGCGTTCGGCTTATCCCGCGGCATCAAGACGATCTGACCTAGATAGTAGGGCGTCTGGCGCGTCTCGACGGGCCTCACACCAAGCCTGGTTCGCTGCGGGACCGGAGTCGGCTGCACGGCCATTTCGTCACCGAGGTCATCAGCGCCAGTCTCATCTGCATCGTCGTCATCGCGCCCATGATCAGTTTCGTCTGACGCCTCGACAGATGAATCTGGATCGAGCCCCGCTGCGCGAAACGCCCTCTCGAGATCATCGATCAGCGCTCCGCACTCGCGCTCGGTCCAGCTATAGCTCCGTTGAATTCGGGCCGGCTCAAACACTCCTAGCAGAAAAAGCTGCTCCACTGTCAGAGCTCGGGCCTCAATCATCCCCCCCTCCAATGTGCAGATGGATTGGACTTATAATGCACAGGCTCGCTGCACAGAGAACGGGGCGGTTTGGCGCAACCTATCTACACCCGTAGCTTCGCCGCGAGACGCGCCACCACGTCGTCGGTTTTGGCCTCCATGGCTTGCCGGCCGGGTTCTTTCTTAGTGATCCAGCGTTGGCAGAAGGCGAGATAGCTCGCATCGGGATCGGCGGGCGGCGGCAGGTCGCTCATGTCGAGCCAATCGCGCCAGAGCTGCTCGGTCTCATGGGGATCCCAATGGCCGAGGATGCGCTCCGCGCGGACATAGGTCTCGGGCTTGAGCTGCGGGGCCTGCTGGTCGGCGATGAGGAGCTCCGCGCGGCTGCGGGCGACGAAGCGGACCTGGTCCTTCTCGCCGTCATAGGCGATCAGATAATCCGGCAGGACGTTTTCTTCGGCGATCTCTTTGACGAGATACCGGAACTGCCGCAGCGGGCTGGCCGACCCGCTCTTCTTGTGCAGGAGCTCAAGCCCGATCACCCACAGCGGCTGCTGGCCGCAATGCTTGCGGGCGATCTCGTAGATGCGCCGCTCCAGCGGCTTGCGCAGCCGGAAATAGTCCGGGTGCATGGTCAGCACCTCATTGGCCTCAATCGCGTTGTAGAGCCATTCCGACAGCACGAGCTTGAGATACTTGATGCGGCCGTCGCCGCCCTGGCGCACCACCTCCGCCTGCTCCAACAGCCCAAACCAGCTGTCCTGGGTCTCTCCGCCAGTGGCGATCGTCGTGTGCAGGCGCGTGCCGGTCAGCCGGTGCAGCGCCTGCTCCAATTGCTCGTAGTCGCCGCCGCCGGTGTTGCGGTTGGTGAACACCAGGAAAGAGCGGGCGCTCAAGATCAGCTGGCGCGAGGTGCGCCGGCCCTCTTTGCGCGCCGCCATGATCTGGCTGATCGCAAAGATCAGAATGTCCTTGTCGTAGATGGTGGCAAGGCCGCGCACGCTCGGCGTCACCGTCAGCTTCACATCGCCATGGCGATACTCGCGGATGTTCAGATCCGGCTGCTTCGACAGGGCGAAAATCGGATGCGCCATGCTCGCCATGTCAGACTTCAACACCGCATCGGCGATGTCGCAGATGAACAGCTCCCGCTGCGGGTGACGGATCGGCAGCAGGCGGTCCTTGGACTTGGGCGGTTTCGGCATCCCCCAGTGTGCCACGCTCCATTAGCTTTGTCTAATGTTTCGGGTTATCGAAGATGCTTCGGGGGATCCGTGATCTCGCCTGCGTCATTCGGGTTATTGGTGACGTTTGCGCTCCACTTCGGGTTATCGGTGATCGCGCCAGCAGTTTCGGGTTTTTCGTGACGCTTCGGGTTAAGGGTGATGGCGCGGCCAAATTCGGGTTATCGGTGACGAAATCCCGCAGAAACAATGGCCTGTGGATAACGTTCCGACCCCTTCGGGAGATTGGTGACATAACTTCGGGTTATTGGAAACCGACCGATCAAGATTCTTTATTCCCTTCAATAACTTAAAAACGCTTGCCGAGCATTTAACACTATTTAACTTTATAAACAGCCAAGAGAAAACACCCGCTGTGGATAAGTTCGCCGAAGGCCATTCCTGACCTGCGGTCAGGCGCGCCCCTCGGCCGTTCCGGCCTCGCCCCGCGGCCACCCACTCTCTCGATAAGGCGCTGCGCGCCTGCCCGAGCTTCGCTCGGGACCCACCAAAAAGCAGCACGACGCCGTGCGCTGGGCTCTTCGCGCGTCCATCGCGCTGGCATCCCAACGCCCTTGCCGGGGCCGCTCGGCAAGGCACGCCC
>JBILVS010000136.1:0-7037 GCA_044370335.1 Caulobacterales bacterium | reverse complement strand
TTTTCCAAAGCCAGTACGGCAAAGCCAAGCGTGCGCTGCATGAGATCTGGATGGCCGAGACCCAAAAAGACGCCGAAAAAGCCTTCGATGTTTTCATCGCAACCTACGCGCCGAAATACGAGAAAGCCGCCCTATGCCTCGCCAACGACAAGGAGGCGCTCTTGACCTTCTAAGACTTCCCCACCGCCATTGGAGGCTCCTGCGCACCTGCAATCGGATCGAGAGCGCCTTCGCCACCGTGCGACACCGCGCCGTCCGATCAAAGGGCTGCTTGTCTACAGGACCGCGCTCGTCATGGTGTTCAAGCGTGTCGAGCAAGCCCAGAAATCGTGGCGCCGCCTCAACGGCCCCAACCAATTGCCCAAAGTCATCGAAGGGGTGAAATTCAAAGAGGGCATCGAGGCTGAAACCGACCAAAATGCCGAAGCCCCCGCCTCACCAGGACACTGCGTCACCAAAACTCGGCGATAGCTCTATCCCCCCTCCACCGTCCGCATCAGGAAATGCCCCCGGAGCGCCGCGATCGGTTCGGCGCGGGACTGTTGCCAAGCTTCCACCGCGACATTGGCGATACGGCGGCCGACCTTCACCACCCGCGCGCGGGCGAAGGTGTCCACCGGGCGCCCCGACCGCAGGTAATCGATGCTGATGTCGATCGTCTTCGGCAAGTGGCCGACGCCGGCAGTGAGCGCGAGCTGCGCCACCGCTGTCAGCTCCATAAAGGCGCTGACGACCCCGCCATGGAGCGCGGGCAACATCGGGTTGCCGATGAGGGCGTCCTTGTAGGGCAGCACCAGCGTCAGCTCATCGCCGTGCAGCTCGGGTCGGACGCCGAGGAACCGCGCGTAGGGGATCGCGGCAAGGGTCTTTGCGACCGTCTCAGGCGCGGTTTGAGGCGTGTCGCTCATCCGGCCGCCCCTTTCTTGGAGGCGCCAAGATTGCCGCCGGACTTCCGGCCAGCCTTGGTGTCCAACATGAACACACCGCTCGCGTGGGCCACGGGATCGTCGGGGCTGTCTTCATAGGCCACCGCGCGGACGAAGGCGGCGCTGCGGGCGACGTGGTAGCAATGGGCTGTGGCGAGGACGTCGCGGCCTGGGCTTGCGGGGCGCATATAGTCGATCCGCAGATCGAGGGTGGCGACGGTGGTCGGCTCATCCAGCGCCGCCACGACGGCGACCCCGCCCAAATTGTCCAAGAGCGTGATGATGACCCCGCCCGCGATGACGCCGGTTTCAGGATCGCCGATCAGCTCTTCGCGATAGGGCGCGCGACCAAAGGCGCGGGCCTGTTCGATGTCGGTGATCTCAAGCCCCAAAGCCTCAGCGTGTGGCACGGCCTTTAGCATCTGGGCGGCGAAGCCCTTCATGCGCTGGAACAGCGGCGGTTCCGCCTGAGGGCTTTGGGGGGGCTTTTCTGGCATGGCGTTTCGCGCCCCTTCCGGGCATGGTGGCGGCCACAGTGGCTTTCACGGCAAGGACCAAACATGAGCGCTTCGGTCAAGATCAGCGCCAACGACTGGCTGGCGCAGGCGGAGAAGCTTCAGCCGGAGACCATCGCGCTTAGACGGGCGATCCACGAAGAGCCGGAGATCGGGCTGCAGACGCCGAAAACGACGCAAAAGGTGAAGGCGGCGCTGAAGGGGTTGCCGCTCACGATCAAGGAAGGGCCTTCGACCACGGGGTTTGTGGCGATCTTGGAGGGCGCGCGGCCCGGGCCCACGGTGCTTTTGCGCGGGGACATGGACGCCCTGCCGATGCCGGAGGACGCGGACGTGCCGTTCAAGTCGCGGATCGCGGGCGCCATGCACGCGTGCGGACACGACAGCCACACCGCGATGCTGGCTTCCGCGGCGAAGATCCTGTGCGCGCAGCGGTCCAGGCTTGCAGGGCAGGTGATGTTCATGTTCCAGCCGGGGGAAGAGGGCTGGCACGGGGCGCGCTTCATGCTGGAGGACGGGCTTCTGGATGATCCGAAGCCAGACGCGGCGTTCGCGCTTCACATCATGCCGAACGCGCCGGCGGGAATGTTCGGCAGCCGGGCGGGGGCGATGCTCGCGTCGTCGGACACGGTCACGATCACGGTGCGAGGCCGGGGCGGGCACGCCTCGATGCCGCACCATGCGCTCGATCCGATCCCGGTGGCGTGCGCCATCGTAACGGCCATGCAGACGCTGGTGACCCGGCAGATCGATGTGTTCGATCCGGTGGTCATCACCTTCGGCAAGATCGAAGCGGGGACGACCAGCAACGTGATCCCGGAAAGCGCCTATCTGTTGGGCACGCTGCGGGCGGTGTCGGAACGGGCGCGGGCCACCGCGCAAGAGGGAATCCGGCGCGTGGCGGAGGGGGTCGCAGCCGCCCACGGGGCGGTGGCGGAGGTGAGCATCGAGAACGGCTTTCCTGTCACGGTGAATGACAGCACCGCGTTTGCTTTCGCGCGGGATACGCTATTGGGCCTGTTCGGGGATGCGGCGTTCACGACATCGGCGCACCCTGTGATGGGGGCGGAGGATTTCTCTTATGTGCTGCAGCGCATCCCCGGGGCGTTCCTGTTTCTGGGGGTGTGCCCTGAGGGCCAGGACTGGCGGACGGCGTGTCCGTGCCACTCCAATCAGATGGTTTTGAACGAGGCCATCATGACGCGCGGCGTGGCGGCGCATTGCGCGCTGGCGACAGGTTTTCTAGAGCGCGGCTTCTAAGGATTGTGAATTCGGGCGCCAGGCGGTCGTCGGCAGGGAACCAGACACTCTTGGAGCGGCTTTTACATTCACCTTCATATCGGCAAAGACAGAGCTGAATCCGTCACGCTTGGGGAAAAGATCGTGCGCGATGACAGAAAGCCTTTGCACTCGCGCCTTTGATCTTAGTTTGTTTGCCCCCTCTCCGAAGAACGAAGGAGCCCGCAGAATGCGGCGGAAAGACTTCCCAGGTTTCATCGGCGCCGCCAGAGCAGGGGCGTTGGCACTGGGATCGCTGACTTTGGGGGCTGCGGCTTTCGGACTTGGCGGCTGTTCGCGGGAGGCCGCTCCGCCGATGCAGGCCGCCGAAGCCGCTCCCGCCGTTGATCTGTCGCGCCCCTGTGCGCTTTTGACCCCGGAAATGGCGACGCAAGTGTCGGGCATGCCGTATTTCCGGGCGATGGTGGTGAACGCCGTCAGCGACGACACTGTTACTTGCGCCCACGCGGTGGGAGCGGGGGGAATGCAGGGTCTGGTGCGCGCCATCATGCATCAGCCGCGGGCCGCCGGCCCGGCCGAGCTTCGGTTTGCGGCCCTGTGTCGAGGCGATGCGCCGTCGCGCCTGTCGCGGCAGGGGGCCCCGGGCCCGCAGGCGCAGGCGGGCCCCACGCTCGCGGCGGTGGGCGACGCGATTCCGGTCACCCAGGGGCGGATCTGCGCGCTGTCCCGGGGCGGCTACGCGATCCTGCTCGATGACCGCGTGATGGAGGTGGGGTACGAGCAGGCGGACGGGTCGATGGACCCGGAGATCAGCCGCCTATTCGCGCAGGCGATTCTGAACGAAGCCGAGGCTGCTCCCCTTCCCTGATGGGGCGCTTCGATTGACCATGGGGCCTGCGGCGCCCATCATGGGCGTCTCGATTTGCAGCCCTGGGCGCCTGATCCATGACCGTTCCCCTCGCCATTGACCCTGTTTCGCCCCGACGGCGGGAGCAGGCCAAGGCCGCCAACCGGGAGGCGATCCTGGCGGCCGGGCGGCAGGTCTTCGCCGAACTCGGTTATGACGCGGCAACGGTGCGGGATATCATTCGGCGCACCGATTTGGCAGCGGGGACCTTCTACAACTACTTCAAATCCAAAGAAGAAGTCTTCCAAGCCCTGGCCGAAGACGGGGCGCGGCGGTTTCGGCCGATGCTGCGGGCCGCGCGGGAGCAGGCGACGACCTTTGAAGCCTATCTGCGGCATGCGGTGACGGCGTATCTGCATTTCCGAAGCGCCGAGCACGCCGATTTGGGGCTGAACGGTCCGCCCCTGCGGGCGCGGGCCTCGACACCGGAAATGGCGGCGCTGTTCGAAGAAGTCCGAGACGGGATCGAGGATGTGATGGCCCGGGGGTTTGCGCCGCCGGTGGATGCGGAGTACCTCGCCTGCGCGTGCATCGGGATGGCGCAAGAGGTGGCGGACTGCATGCTGATGCGGCAGCCGCACGATCTTCAAGGGGCGGCCGACTTTATCTGCGACCTCGTTTTGGGGGGCCTGGCCCGGGCCGGATCAAAGGCTGACCGGCCTTGAGCGCGATGCCGGCGCTGGTCTGTACGGCGATCAGCGAGGACTTGAGCGGGGTTCGCTTTCAGGCCATGAGCGCGCCCGCGCCGGGGCCGGGGGAGGCGCTGATCCAGGTGAGGGCGGCGAGCGTGAACTTCCCAGACCTGCTGATGTGTCAGGGGCGATATCAGTTCAAGCCGGAGCCGCCGTTCATTCCGGGGATCGATTTTGCGGGCGAAATTGCGGCGCTGGGGCCAGGCGTTGAAGGCCTTGCGGTCGGTCAGCCGGTCATGGGCGGGGCCCGGCTCGGAGGCTTTGCGGGGTTTGTCGCCGTAGCCGCGGAGGCGCTTGATCCAATTCCATCGGGTTGGAGCTTTGCGGAGGCCGCCGCCTACCCGGCTGCGGCGCTCACCGCCTATGTGGCGCTCGTCCGGCGCGGGGGGCTTGCGGTCGGGGAGACCCTGGTTGTGCATGGCGCGGCGGGGGGCGTGGGGCTCGCTGCGGTCAAGCTTGGGCTCGCTTTAGGAGCCCAGGTCATCGCTTGCGCATCCACGCCGGACAAGCGGGCGCTGTTGGAGGCGCAAGGGGTGGCGGCGGCCCTGCCCGCAAACGGCTTTCGCGATGCGGTGATGGCGATCACCGGGGGGGCGGGAGCGGACGTGGTGTTTGATCCCGTGGGCGGGGATGTCTTCGACGAGAGCTTGCGGATCATGGCCTTTGGCGGCCGACTTTTGGTGATCGGCTTCACCTCTGGACGGATCGCGACCGTTCCGAGCAACATCCCGCTCATCAAAGGTTTCTCCGTCGTCGGGGTGCGGGCGGGGGAGTATGGCCGTCGGTTCCCTGAGCGTGGCCGCGAGAACCGGGCAGCGATCTTAGGGCTGGCGGCCGACGCTCGGATGCTGCCGCACTTGCATGCGGTCATGCCGTTGGCGCAAGGGGTGGAGGCGTTGCGTCTTCTGCAGACGCGGCAGGTGATCGGCAAGGTCGCGTTGGAGCCTTGAGGCTCAGCGGGCCATCGCCGCATGCAGCTTCTTTCCGCTCATCCATTTGACGCCTTCGACCAACCGCGCGCGGATGTGCCGCTCATGGGGGCGAGGCTCACGATCTGACGCTTGGCTGGGATGTTGAATTTGAGCGTCTGCGGCCACAGGCGGACCGTGGCGCCGACGGTCTCCAGAGAGCGCATCAGTTCTTGGGCGGCGGCGGCAAGGTCTGCGTCGTCGCATTGCATGGCCGCGGCTCGGACCAAGAGCGTCTTGGACAGGCGCTGCTGAACCGTGCCGCTGGAGGTCAGGGCCCCGGCGGCTTCAGCGAGCCGGCTAATCGCCTCCAGGATCGCTTCGGGCGGGTGATAGGCGGCGGGCGGGGGAAGCTTCGGCTTCTGGATCGCTCATCCGGCGCAGAGGGCCACGATAAGCGGGATCTCGTCGGCGGCGGCGGCATGGGCCGACATAGTCGGCGCTGACGATAAAGGGCCGAGGGTCGGCAAAGAGCGCGGTCACCTTCTCCTTCATGGCCAAGGGCGAGCAGGGCTTGGCCAGCACTGCATTGACGCCCATGGCGCGCAAGCCTTCAATGCCCCCCCGGGTGGGCGTAGCGGCGACGACGATCACGGGCACGCCGCGGTTCGGAAGGCTGTCGTCGCGACGCATAGCGCGGCAGAACTCCAAGGCGCCGCCGGGGGCGATCTCATAGTCCATCACGACAAGGTCGGGTTCGGCGTCGCGCAGGGCCTGGAATCCCTCTGCAGGGGTTTTGGCCAGATGCACCCGGCCGGCGCCCGCGGCGCGGACGAGACTGGTCAGCAGACTCCGCTGGAAGGGCGAATCATCCACGATCAGGGCTGAAAAATCCCGGGCGGCGTTCATGAGGTCATGCCCCGAGCGCCGCTGTGACCCGCAGAGAGCCGGCGGAAGGCGAAGTCGCGGACCAAGGACAAAACTCCTGCAATGGCCAGGGGGTCAGCGTCCCAGGTGCGGGCGTCCTCATCCATACGCTGTTTGGCGGCGAGAAGGGTTTCGGCCAAAAGCGCCTGGCGGGCGGCCTTGGCGACGTCAACGGCGGCGGAGACAGCCTCCAGGGCTTGGGCCAAGGCGGACTCGGCGCCGGTTTCGGACCAGGCGCGGACGGCCTTCTGCGCCTCGGTGAGGCGGGTCATCACCGGGTCGGCGTCGACGGCGGCGAGAACGGAGGCGCAGACCGGCGCTTTGCGGCGGTCGTGCTCGACGGTGACGAAGGCGCGGCCGGCCTCGCGGCGGTCGGGGCCGCGATAGTCGCGACCTTCAACGACGTGGCGGACGTTGGGTCCGGTGCAGGACAGCCAAAACTGGATGGCGGCGGCGTTCGGAGCGCCAAAGATCACACCGTCGGCGCCGGCGGCGCGGGCGCGGTCGGCAAAGCCTTCGGTCGGTTTCGGGGCGACGATGACGGCGGGGGCGTCACGAACGGAAACCGTGGTGGCGCGGAGCTCGCGGACAAAGACCAGCCCCGGCGTGGGGCGGAGTTCAGATTCCACCAGGACTAGGCGCGGTCGCGCCGCGGCCAAGAGGGGGAAGGCGGCGACCGCGGTGTCGGCGCAGCGCACGTCGGTGAAGCCGAGATCCTGCAGAAGGCGCAGGGCGGCGGTGCGCCGGGGGCCGGGGCGCCAGACCAACAGCAGCATCGCTTGAGCGTCTGTCGGCGGCGGCAGGGGCGAACTCGGCTTGGGCGACATGGGCTTGGGCGACATGGGCTCTCGCAGCGGGCGCTTTTTTCTGCAGCTTCCAGCTTTTACCTTGTTGGTGTTCGCATGCCGTTAAAAAACAGGCTT
>JBILVS010000134.1:0-7045 GCA_044370335.1 Caulobacterales bacterium | reverse complement strand
CGAAGGACACCCCCCCAAAACCGCCGATTTCATCACCGCCCCAGACAGCCTCCACGGCGCGGCGGAGGTTGGCCCTGGCTTCATCTGGCGGCTGAAAAGCGACGGCGCCAACAGCGCAATGGCGATGGACGCGGTCCCCGACGACCAGCGTCTTGCGGTGAACCTATCGGTCTGGACCAACCGCGACGTCCTCACCGCCTTTGTTGACCTGAGCGCCGACCACCGCTCCATCATGCGCCGCCGCCGCGAATGGATGGGCCCCACGCGGGTGTGTCTGGCGCTTTGGTGGATCGAGGCTGGCCAAATCCTTGCCATTGACGAGGGGTGGGCGCGCTTGCAAAGCCTCGAACGCTTCGGCCCTACACAGCAGGCCTTCACCGTCAAGCAGCCGTTCCCCGCGCCTGACGGAACCGCCCCCCTCTTTCTGTTCCGCGACGAGTGGGCGTGAGGGCCCTCATAGCCCTCAACACTCTTCCCAATGAAAGACCTCTTCCAGGGGTTTGCCGAACACCTCGGCGATCCTGAACGCCGCCTCTAAGGTCGGCGAATACCTCCCCGTCTCGATCGCAGCGATCGTCTGCCGGGTCACACCGATCCGGGCGCCGAGATCTGACTGGGTCATTTCTCCAGCCAAGAACCGAAGCGTTCGGATAGTGTTGGTCAGCCGCCGCTCAGCCATGCCAGCCCCGCCGGTACATCGAGACGATCAGCCCATGGCGCACGATTTCCGCCAGCGCGATCATCAACACCGCCCCATGAAACAAGCTCCAGCCCGAGTGGCTGAACGGCATGATGCATCCGACCAAAATCATGCCCACAATCAGCACATTATAACCGACTGCCGCAGCGCGGTGCTCAATCGCCCGGTCCCGCTCGTCCCGCTCCTGGCCCTCCCGATGGCGCAAGGCGATCACCACCGAAGCCGTGCCGATGATCAAGATTTGCGCAACAGACACGCCCGCAAACAATCCGATCTGTGTCCAGAATGGAGCGTCCCCAAGCACCGCCACAGCGACAAAATAAACCGAGTAGGTGACGATCATCGTCACAAGCCAGACCCAAGCGAACTGTTCACGCGCAACCATTGCAAACGCCCTGTTAGAAACACCCAACAAGATGTAATGTAAACCAAACATTGAGTCAAGTTTAATACACGCAATGTGGGCCGGTGAGGCGGCGCAAAGACCCAGTTGGCCAAGCAAAAAATCGACCCCGCTTCCGATAGAGACCACCGCGGAGTCCGCCGGTTCGGGGGCTATCTCGCTGGCGAAAGGCGGCTCAATCCCCTTTGGCCTTTAACGCGATGCGCAAAATTCCCCCTGGAGCCCATGAAAGCGCGGGCTGCGCCGTCGTCCGCTTCCAGAACAGTCAGATCTCCAAGTTCGGCTGCCCAAACGATGAAGCCTGGGCCGCAATCCCCCGCACCAAAGGCCTCGATGATGGTGGGTATGAAGTCCTCAATAGCGGCTGGAACGCCGGGCTTTTTTGGGGTGACCATGTAAGGCGTCCCGTCGGGCGCGACGCCGCTTGCGGTCCCGACCTTTTGGCCAAACATGAACGCGAGCGGGCGTCCCGGAGGCTCTTGCGCCCGCAGAGCGAGCGCGCTGGTGACGAACGCCGCCATAAAGAGACCGACCAGCCCCCAAACCAAGCCTGACGCCTCTGTCCCTGTTCCCCAAAGATTGAGAGGACGAACCGCTAAGCGGGCGAGGTTCGGTCTGTAAAGCCTCGCCTTGACCGCGCCGCAAATCGGTCCCATCACCCACGCCCATGGCCACACCAACGCTCTATATCGGCAACAAGACCTACTCCTCCTGGTCTATGCGCCCCTGGCTCGCGCTGAAATGGGCCGGCCTTGCCTTTGAGGAGCGGGTGATCCCCCTGGGCGGCGTCGGCTACGGCAAAAGCCAAATCCCTGAGGTCCTGGCCGTCAGCCCTTCCGGCCGCGTCCCCGCGCTGGACGTTAACGGCCTGACCATCTGGGACAGCCTTGCCATTGCCGAATGGGCGGCGGAAAAACACCCGAGCCTCTGGCCGCAAGACCCGACTGCCCGCGCCTTGGCGCGCAGCGCCGCCGCGGAAATGCATTCCGGCTTTGCCGCCCTCCGCAGCCACTATTCCATGAACCTGCGCCGCAAGGGCGTGCCCCCCAAACAGGCCCCAGCGGACAACGTCCTCGCCGACATCGCCCGCATCGACGAGCTGTGGAGCAGCCTTCGCGCCCGCTTCGGCGGGGCAGGGGACCACCTCTGCGGCCCGCGCTCCATCGCCGACGCCATGTTCACCCCCGTCGCCACCCGTTTCCGCAGCTACGGGGTTGCGCTCTCGGCTCCGGCCCGGGCTTATGCCAATACGCTTTTGGCGGACCCCGCTTTCCAAGAGTGGGACGCCGCCGCCCAGGTTGAACCCTGGTTTATCCCCCAGGCCGACGCTCTCTGATCGCGGCGCGATGGCCTTTCAGGAGTTCTGTTTTGCGCAAACCGACTGTGGCCCTCGCGGCCTTGACCACGACCCTTGCCTTGACCTTGGCCGCCTGCGGCGAGCGCAGCGGCGTTGAAAACGCCATGCGGGCCGAGCAGCAGGAGCGCGACCAGGCCATCGCCGACGCCCGCGCCGCCTGCAACCAGGAAGACGCCCGCCCCGAAACCGCCTCCACCCCCGGCGGCGTGCAGGTGACCCTCACTCGCCGGACGGCCGATCCCTGCCTGCCGCAACCTGGCGCCGATAGCTTTGTCCTCGTCCACTACGAAGGCGCCCTCGTCTCCACCGGCGCTGTCTTTGACAGTTCCTACGAGCGGCAGCAACCGGCCGAGTTCCCCCTCCTCGCCGTCGTCCCCGGCTGGCAGGAGGGCCTGCAGCTTCTGAAGCCCGGCGATGAAGCCACCCTCGTGATCCCGGCTGCGCTCGGCTATGGCGCGCAAGGGTCTCCGCCGGATATCCCCCCCAACGCCGACCTGCGCTTCCGGGTGGAGCTTTTGGCCTTCGCCAATTCACCGACAGAGACCTATTATGCGCCGGGAATGAACCTCCAGGAGGGCGAATGATGCGGGCAGTTTTGGCGGCGGCCATGGTGGTCGGATTGGCGGCTTGCGCCTCGGGCGGCGATGACGGCCCGGCTCGCCGTGCGCCGGCCGAACCGATGGGAGCGTCCACCGGCCTTGTGGATCGCGCTCCGATCCGCGCCTTGACCCCGGAACAGAACCGCGCCCGCTCCGCCGCGTTTCTCGCCGCCAACGCCGGCCAGCCCGGTGTCGTGACCTCGCCCTCGGGCCTGCAGTATCGGGTTGAGCGCGCCGTCACTGCGGACGTGCCACGGCCCAGCGCGGCTGATGTGGTCCGCGTCCATTACGAAGGCCGGCTCTTGGACGGCCAGGTCTTCGACAGCTCCATTGCCCGCGGCGAGCCGATTGAGTTCCCCCTCACCGGCGTCATCGGCGCTTGGCGGGAAGGCCTGCAATACATGAAGCCCGGCGAAGTCGTGACCATCTGGGCCCCGGCGGAGCTCGCCTACGGCGCCCGCGGCGCGGGCAACGGCGAAATCCCGCCTTTCTCGGCCCTGATTTTCCGGGTCGAACTGCTGGCGTTCCAGCGCGCGGACGGCACGGTCGTCAGCGCCCCATAAGGCCGCTTTGGGCGGGGCGGGTGACTTCGCCCTGCGCCTCTGCCATGCTCAAGCCATGACCGAAGACATCCTCGAACGGCTCATCGCCTTCGACACGACCTCCCGCAATTCCAATCTCGCGCTGATCGCCTGGGTCGAGGCCTTCCTCGCCGAGCGCGGCGTCGAAAGCCACAGGGTCGAGAACGACGACGGCGAGAAAGCCAATCTGGTCGCCGTCGTCGGCCCCGCGGTCGAGGGCGGCATCGTCCTCTCCGGCCACACCGACGTGGTCCCCGTAGACGGCCAGCCCTGGACCTCCGATCCTTGGGTTCTGACCCGCAAGGGCGACCGGCTCTATGGCCGCGGCACGTCCGACATGAAGAGCTTTTTGGCCCTCGCGTTGGCCCATGTGGACACGGCCCTGGCGGCCCCCATCAAGCGCCCCTTGATCCTGGCCTTTTCCTACGACGAGGAGATCGGCTGTCTCGGCGCCCCCCGCCTGGTGGAGAAGCTCAGCGCCCTCGCCCCGAAACCCGAAGCCGTCATCATTGGCGAACCCACCGAGATGCAGGTCGTTTCGGGCCACAAAAGCATCAGCACCTTCATCGTCGACGTCTATGGCCGCGAGGCGCACTCAAGCCAAATCGGCCAAGGCGTGTCGGCCATCATGGCCGCCTTGCCGCTGATGAACCTCATCGCCGAGATGGCCGCCGAAGCCCGCGCCCAAGCCGATCCCACAAGCCCGTTCGATCCCCCAGGCGCCACCATGACCGTGGGTACGGTGGAAGGCGGCACCGCGGTGAACATCCTCGCCCGCCACTGCCGCTTTGTCTGGGACCTTCGATGCCCGCCGAATGAAGATCCGTCCGTCTATGAGGCCCGCTTCCGCGCCAAGGCCAAAGAGATCGAGGCCGCCATGCAGGCCATCGCTCCGGAAACCCGCATCGACATCACCCGCCGGTCCGACACCAAGGGCCTCAAGGTCGATCTCGACAGTCCCGCTGAGCGGCTTCTGCGCGCCCTGACCGGGGACAACGCCATGCGAACCGTGGCCTTCGCCACCGAAGCAGGCATTTTCCAGAACGGCGGCTTTCCCGCCGCTGTCTGCGGCCCCGGATCCATCGCGCAGGCCCATCAACCCGACGAATGGATCGCCGTCGATCAACTCCGCCAAGGCGAAGCGTTCTTCAGAAGGCTGATTGCCCGATTGTCGACCTAAGGCGGCCTCAGATCTTTTCCGAGATCCGGATCGCCGCCCGGCAGCCCGCCTTGATGACGGCGGAGAACAACCCGTAGCCGGCGATCTCTTTGGCCCCTTCGCTCAACGCTGTGTCCTTGTGCGCCGCCTCGTCCGCCCGGAACTGCTCGACCAGGGCCGCAAGCGCAGGCTCCCGGTCTTTCAGGCGCGCGGCCTGGGCGGCGTAGTGTTCCTCGATCACCTCTTCAACGGCCGCCGTGCAGGCGTGGGCGGCCTTTTCGCCCAACAGCGCGGTGCCCGCGCCCAGTGCATACCCGGCCGCCCGCCACAGCGGCGACAGCACCGTGGGTCGCACGCCCCGCTCCGCCAAAAGCCGGTCAAACGTCTCAAGATGGTGCTGTTCGCCCGCTTCCATCTCTTCCAAAAGCGCGCTGATCCGTTCTTTGCCGCGCGCCTTGGAGAACACCGCCCGCTGGCCGCGATAAATCTGCACGGCGCCGAACTCGCCCGCGTGATCCACCCGGAGCGTTTCATCAACCAGACGGCGCAGGCCGCCGTCGCCGGGGAAGGCCGGTGTTTCGGTTGGGGCAGGCGAGCCGGCGTCAGCCACGGTTCAACTCCATCCACGAAGGGCTCGCCAGGGCGAAGAAGAAGCTGAGCCCAGCAAGCCCAAGAGACACAAGCGCATTATAGCCCGCCATGGTGATCCCGAACAGCCGCCAGCTCGGCGCATCGCACCGCGGCGCCGCGATCGGCTCCGACCCCGTCCCCAAGGTCAAATCGCCCGAAACGCCATAGGCTTCGCATTGCGCCAGCAGCCAGCCTTGTTCCACGGCCACATGGTAAAAGGCGATCAAGGCTCCGGTCAGAAAAGCGAGACCCAGAAACACGTTCAGGGTCCGGTCCAAGTGCGGCCGCGGCGCAAAACGCAGCGCCAGAAGCCCAACCGCCGCCAACGCGATGGCGCCCCAATAGATTTCGCGCTGCCGCAGGCAAAGCGGGCACGGATAGAGCCCGCCGAAGCGCTCAAAGCCGTGCGCCCCCGCCAACATGGCGAGCGACGCGATGAGCGCGATCCAGGGCCAGTGCGGCGCGATGCCCTTGAGGGGAGAAGCCATAGAAGAGATCATGTCGGTTGAATGTAGTCGGAATGCGACAAAGTCTCGTGCGGCGCGGGGCCGCAGGCCCTTGTCGCACAAGGCTTTGCACAGGCATGCGCTCGCAGGAAACGTTCTGCCAAAAAACTTAGGGTATTAGGGTCGATTGAACCACTCAAAGACGCCAGGGGCATAATCCCGCAGGAAATCGGCGGCGAATCCGGCCCCGTAAATCACCGCCGCAACCAGCGTCCCAAGGAACGCGATCCACGCCAAGGCGAGAGCGGCCCCGGCCCCCGTGAACAACCCGTCCCGCTGGATCAGGCCCAACGCGATCGCCGTGATCGCCATCGACGGGATCGTGTTTGTGATCGGCAACATGATCGTCACCGCCGCCAGCGCAATGATGAGCCCCAACAGCCTCTCAGCCGGCCCCGTAGCCAGAAACCGCAGCCGCGGCCGCGCCACTTGTTCGGTCCACCGCAGCCGCTTTTCGCAGAACGTCGCGATCCCCTTGATCCAGCCCTTTTTCACCCGCGCCCGCAGAAACCACCCCGGCAGCCAGGGCTCGCCGCGCCCGGCCAACAGCTGCAGGCCCAAAAGGAAGATCGGGATCGCGATGATCTGCGCCCCTGGCAACCCCGGCACGAGGCAGGGCAGGACGAACAGAAGGATCAGGAGCCCGAAAGCCCGCTCATCGAGCTGATCGACGATCTCACCCACTGTCAGCCCCTCCTCTCCGGCGCCGTCGGCCACGGCGCGGGTCGTGGCAATGAACCCGCGGGCGGGGTCGTCGGTGGGTTCGGGATGGTCAATGGGGCGATCGGTCATGGCGGCTCGGCCATAGCCCGACCTGGCCCGAAAGGCGAGGGTCCGAATGACGGAGGCGACATCGCATCCGCCTTGACGGAAAGCCCAGCCCGCGGCATCAACCGCGTCCTGGTTGGCCAATTGGCGGAATTGGTAGACGCAGCAGACTCAAAATCTGCCGCTCGCAAGGGCGTCTCGGTTCGACTCCGAGATTGGCCACCAGATTTAAAGGACAAAGTCCCGAACCGAGCGCCCTTGGCTGATCGCTGCGAAAAGTGCGCAGCGGTTTTCGCGGGTAGCGATCGGCCCACAAAAACCCGCGTCTCGGTTCGACTCCGA
>JBILVS010000135.1:0-7045 GCA_044370335.1 Caulobacterales bacterium | reverse complement strand
TTGAGGAGAAGGCTGCCTTCAAGGAGACCTACGGCGGAGGCGGCACCGTCGTGTTGGATGGGGTTCTGCAGCATGCGGCCTGCGAGCCGCGGCCGAAGACCGTGCTGATTTTCATGCATCCGACCGGGGTGATGACGCATCTGCCGCTGCCGGTGGCGTTGGCGCGAGCCGGGGTCCCTGTGATCACGGCGGCGAGCCGCTATCCGCACAACGACACCGCGCTCATAATGGAAAAAGTCGCGGCGGACCTTGGGGCCTATGTGCGCCACGCGAAGGAGCGCTTGGGTTTTGATCAGGTGGTGCTGGCGGGCTGGTCGGGTGGGGGCTCGTTGAGCCTGTTCTATCAGGCTGAGGCGGAAGACCCTTCGCTCGACACCACGCCGGCGGGGGATCCGGTCGATCTTAAGGGCCTCATCCCGGCAGAGGGGGTGATGCAGCTCGCGGCTCATGTCAGCCGGGCGATCACGCTCTCGGAATGGATCGACCCGGCGGTCGCCGACGAGTTCGATCCCGATCTCCGGGACGAAAGCCTTGATATCTATGGGTCGCCTCCCGTAGCGACCCCGCCTTTTACGGAGGCTTTCACCATGCGCTATCGGGGGGCGCAGAAGGCGCGGGTGGCGCGGATCACGGCCTGGGTCGAGGAGCGTCTCGCCACGCTCAAAGCGCGGGGGCGGCCGCATGACGAACATGGGTTTGTCGTTCATGGCACCATGGCGGATCTGCGTTGGCTCGATCCCACGGTCGATCCCAATGACCGGCCTCCGGGGCGTTGCTACATGGGTGACCCGCGGGTGGTGAACATGAGCCCCGCCCACTTGGCGCGGTATTCGAGCCTAAGGTCTTGGCTGTCGCAATGGAGCGAGAAGAGCCGGGCGGACGGGCCCGCTTGCGCTGGAAGGATCACAGTTCCGGCGCTGATCCTTGAAAACAGCGCCGACGACGCCTGCACCCCCAGCCATGCAGCGCGGATCAAGGCCGGCTTCACCCGGGTCACGCCTGCCTTCCGCCGTGTTGAGGGGGCCAACCACTACTATCTGGGGCAACGGGCGCAGCTGGCCGAAGCCGTGACCGTTATTCAAGAATGGCTGACAAAACAGGGGTTTTTGTGAGCCGATCGTTAAGCGGTCTTGGTTTAGACATGCGGATCGTTCCCCATGACCCTGACGCCGGACACCCTCCTTGCCGCCAACGTCAATCCGGCCACCGGATTGGCCACGGACTATTTGAACCACTTCAACGAAGTGGCGATGCTGGTTGACATGCTGGCGTCGATGCCGGAGGCGGCGGAGGATATTTTGGCCTGGGCTCCCCGGACCTATGCGGAGCATTTCCGGCTGACCGGCTATAGCGGGGCGGCGGTGGCGGCGGCGGCCTATGAGGCGGCGGATCCTGGGGTCCGGGAACGATTTGACGCCGCCTGCGGGGCGGTGGAGGCGGCGATCCTGGCCATTCAGGCCCAGATTCATGCGGGGGAAGCCGTGGCGGAGGATGCGGCGGCGGGGCTTTATGCCCTGATCTCCGACGCGGGCGGCGTCATCAACGGGGAGCCGGCGCAGAGCGCCATCGACGCCTTGTTTGATTGACGCTAACACGCGGTCCTTACACGTCTCAGGAGCCGTCATGCCCACCCTCGCTTTGATCCGCCATGGCCAGAGCCAATGGAACCTGGAGAACCGCTTCACCGGTTGGGTCGATGTCGACTTGACGGCGGAGGGCGAAGCGCAGGCGAAAGAGGCAGGCGCCCTGTTAAAGGCGGCGAACGTGGCGTTCGACAAGGCTTACACCTCGGTGCAGACGCGGGCGATCCGCACTTGCGGTCTGGCGCTTGAGGCGATGGGCGAGGCTTGGCTGCCGGTGGTGAAAGACTGGCGGCTGAACGAGCGGCATTATGGGGCGCTGACCGGTCTTGATAAGGCCGAGACCGCCGCCAAACACGGCGAGCAGCAGGTGAAGATCTGGCGGCGCAGCTATGACGTGCCGCCGCCGCCGATGCCGGAAGACAGCCCCTACAGCTTTGCCGCCGACCGGCGTTATGCGGGCGTGGCGCTGCCGGCGACGGAGAGCCTCAAAACCACGCTGGAGCGCGTGCTGCCCTTCTGGTCTGAAACGATCGCCAAGGATCTGGCGGCGGGCCGCAACGTGATCGTGGCCGCGCACGGCAATTCCCTGCGGGCCATCCTCAAGCACCTGTTCGGAGTGGCTGACGACGCGATCGTCGGCGTTGAAATCCCGACCGGCAATCCGCTGCTCATTACGCTCGACAGCGCGTTGAAACCCACCGCCGCGCGTTACTTGAACGAGGCGCGCGCGCAATCGCTGCCGCCGCTGCCGTGACGGCGGACGCTGACCGCGCGTTCATGGCCCGAGCCTTGGCTCTGGCGGGGGCGTGGCAGGGGCGGACGGCGCCCAACCCTTCGGTCGCGTGTGTGTTGGTGCGCGATGGGGCGGTGATCGCTGAGGCCGCAACCGGGGACGGCGGGCGGCCGCACGCAGAGGAGACGGCGCTGGCGCAATTGGGCGGCCAGGCGCTGGGCGCTGTGGCGTATGTGACGCTCGAGCCTTGCGGCGCGCGGTCGTCGGGCGCTGCGGGGTGTGCGGAGCGGCTGATCGCGGCGGGAGTATCGCGGGTCGTCTGCGCCATCGCTGATCCTCATCCGCACGGGGCAGGGGGCTTCGGCAAGCTTGAAGAGGCGGGCGTGCCGGTACTGGTCGGCGTGGGGGAGGCGGAAGCGCGGGGGCTCTATGAGGCCTTCTTCCACCGTGTCGCCACGGGCTCTGCGCTTGGCCATGTCTCGGACGATCCCACGGGTTTCGAGGCGGAACTGATCCTCGAGGAGGGCGAGACGCTTGCTGCTTCGTTGCAGCGACTGGGAGCGGCGGGGTTTGCGCGGGTTTTTGCGCGGCCGGGCAGCGCGGCGGCCTTAGCGCTCAAACAGGCCCAGCCGCATAGGTTCTGATCCGATCGTACAGCGTCATCGCATTGCGGACGAAGGCGGTTTTGGTGAAGCCCGTCTCGTAGCTGCGCAGGCCGTTCTCCACGAGCCTGCGGGAGAGCGCAGCGTCTTCGATCACGCGTTTTAACGCGGTGCGCAGCGCCTCCACATCGTCTTTCGGCACCAAGAGCGCATCGACTTCGTCCGTGACGGTCGCGGCCGGCCCGGCTGCATCCGCCACCACCAAGGGGCGACCGGAGGCCCAAGCTTCGATCGTCACATTGCCGAAGGGTTCATAGCGCGACGGGAAGGCCACCACGTCACAGGCGGCCAGGAGGGCGGCGCGATCGGTGCGCCAGCCCAAAAAGCGGACTCGGTCGCTGACGCCGAGGCTTTCGGCGAGGGCTTTCAACTCGGCTTCGAGAGGGCCTGTGCCGCCGATCCAGACATAAAGACCCGGCAGGTCCGCGGCCGCCTTCAACAGGACGTCGAGGCCTTTTTTCCAATGCAGCCGCGCCAAGGCGAGGGCCACAGGCGCGCTTTCGGGCGTGTCGAGCAGGGCGCGATCGATGGGCGGGGCGGTTTCGACATTGGCGTAAGACGACAACATCGAGACGCGCTCTTGCGGGGCCCCTTCGGCGATGATGTGGCGGACCAGATCGCGGGTCATGCCGGCGTGCCAGTCGCAGTTCCGAAACCGGCTCAGTTTGTAATAGCCGCCGTACCAACCGACGCTTTTGGCGCGCCAGATGCGCGGCGCAAAGGTGCCCGCGCGACCCATCCAGTAGTGGATGACATCCGGCTGAAGGGCGTCGTGGGCCGCGCGAATGGCGGCGGTTGTGGGGGGGCGCCACAGCTTGTCGAAGGGCGCGAGATCGATGGGCACGCCGGCGTCACGGATTTGATCGATGCGATCCTGGTTGTGGCCGCGGGTGACGACGCGTTGGGTCACGCCGGCCTCGGCCAGCGCCAACACGCTGTCGAGCATGATGCTCTCTGCGCCGCCGTCCTTTGCGCCCGCTATGACATGCAAAACGCGCATCGGAGTCCCTCGTGCCGCCGTCGCCTTCGGAGGCCGCCGCACTGTTATGAAATTGTCTTGATGCGGTCAAAGGGGCAGACGCTGTTGCGCTGCAGTGTGGCGTGGAGGTCACCGCGGTCAGGGCGTGAGGATGATTTTCCCCGCGTGCGCCATGGCCTGGAGGCGGTTCATGCCCGTGTCGGCCTGCTCCAACGGGAGCACGGTGTCGATGACGGGCTTGTAGCGACCGGCGGCGATCCAAGGGAAAACAGCGGCCTCAACAGCTTGAGCGAGACGGGCTTTTTCCGCTTCGGGTCGGTTGCGCAAGGTGGAGCCGGTGATCGTGAGATGCTTCAGCATCACGCGCATCAGGTTAAGCTCGGCTTGCGGCCCCTGCAGGAAAGCAATGAACACGAGCCGGCCATGCTCTTTCAGCAGGTTGATGTTTTTCTGGATGTAGGGGCCGCCGACCATGTCGAGGATCACATCGGCGCCGCCGACACCGGTCAGGATTGTTTCGAAATCTTCAGTTTTGTAGGCGATCGCTCGTTCGGCTCCGAGCCGGGCGCACAGGGCCAGCTTCGCCTCGTCTCCGGCGGTGGTGAAGACGCGGGCGCCATGGGCTTTCGCCAGCTGGATCGCAGTGGTGCCGATGCCGCTCGCCCCGCCATGGACCAGAAGCGTCTCGCCCGGCTTCAGCGCGCCGGACTCAAACACATTGGCCCAGACCGTGAGGGTTGTCTCAGGGATGGCGGCGGCTTCGATCAGGTTCAAGGCCTGCGGCGCGGGCATCACTGAGCCCGCAGACGCCACGGCGTATTCGGCATAGCCGCCGCCGCCCAGGAGCGCACAGACCGCATCGCCCTCACGCCAGCGCGCCACGCCTTCGCCGACGGCGGCCACATGGCCCGCCACCTCGAGACCAAGGATGGGCGAGGCGCCCGGCGGAGGCGGATAAAGCCCCAACCGCTGGAACAGGTCTGGTCGGTTCATCCCGGCGGCGGCGGTTTTGATCAAAACCTGTCCGGGCCCTGGTCGGGGGCAGGCGACCTTTTCCACCCGCAAGGGCGCGTCCGGCCCATGGATCACCGCACGCATGGTTTCGGGAAGGGTCATCGCGCCGCCTCGTTCATCCTTAGCAAGGCCCTTTTCATGGGAGCCTCGGAGGGCTTAGATCGAAACAGGAGGTCACGCCAATGCTCGACGACGATCCTTTTGCGCCTCGGCCCCAAAAGCGCGACAGCCTGTCGCTGGACACGATGTCGATCGAGGAGCTCGAAGCCCGCATCGGCCAGCTCAAGGACGAAATTCGCGCCTGCGAGGCGGCGATTTCGCACAAACAAGCGCAACGGGCGAAGGCGGACGCCCTGTTCCGGGGCGATGTGTCCTGAATGCGGTCTCGTTTCTCCTGCCGCGGGCAGGCCCTTTCCTTGCTAGACCCAGGACCATGACCGAAACACCCCGCATCGCCCTCTCCGACGCCGCGATCGATCGCATCGTGCAGTTTGCGAAATCGAGCGTTTTTGAGCGCACCTTCAAAGAGGGCATGGCCCTCGTGGAGGAGACCGCTGCTTATCTGGACGGCCCGGGCCGGGCCGCCTCGAAGCGGCTGCCGCGCATGGCGGCTTTGGCTTATGCGGCCGAGAGCATGCGGCTCACCACTCGGCTGATGCAGGTGGCGTCCTGGCTTTTGGTGCAGCGCGCGGTGCGGGAGGGCGACATGCAGATCGCCGAAGCCGCGACCGAGCGTTACCGCCTGTCGGGGCGGCCCGAGCCGAGTGCGCCGTTTGTGGCGGGAGTCGAAGAGCTGCCGGAAGGGCTGAAAGGGCTGATCGACCAGGGCCGAGCGCTTTATGAGCGCGTGCGGCGGCTGGATGAAGATATGTACGGCGCGAGCGGGGCCGACAACGCCGTGGGCGCGCACCTGGACCGGCTACGGCAGGCTTTCGGCGGCTAAACCTGCCGCCTTGCGCATACGAAAAAGGCGCAGGGCCCCTAGGCCATCTGCGCCTTTTGTCTTTTGATCGGCCAAAAAGCCGAAAGGGCTTACTTCTTCTTGCCGAGGAAGCCGCCAAACTTGTCGTTGAAGCGGGACACGCGGCCGCCGCGATCCAGCATGGTCTGCTGGCCGCCGGTGTAGGCGGGGTGCGACTTGGAATCGATGTCCAGGTTCAGCGTCGCGCCTTCCTTGGCGTAGGTGGAGCGAGTCTTGTAGGTCGTCCCATCGGTCATCACCACGGTGATGAAGTGGTAGTCGGGGTGGCCTTCGGGTTTCATGGGACGCTTCTCGGACAAGTGTGGGGATCGAAAAGGAAGCGGGGCTGATAGCGGAAAGGCGGCGTACGCGCAAGGGTTTGGCCTGCGCCGCACGGCTATCGCATTTGGCCGAGGATGGTCCTTGCGAATTCGTCAGACCAGCCTAAACCCTTTCTTTTGGGTCAGATGGATATGTCTTGGCGGGCGTTTTGAAGCAGGTGTAGGGCGAGCTATCGCAGAATCGCCAGGTTTTCGGGTCCATGGTCTTGTCGGGTCTTATCGGGTCTTGGCTCGGTCTTCGTTGAAAGTGGCGTCGAGACCGTAGTGAAGACTGTTCTCGATTGACCAGTGAGCGCGGGCGGCATCGGTGAATGCTTGGGCTTTGAGCCCGGCGGAGGAGGCATAAGAGCGCCGGCTAAGGCTCGTTTTGCCATCAGGGGTCACCTCGGCCTCGACCCTCTTGCCCCGGCGCCGCCTCAATTTCTCAAATGCGATTCCCCTGCTGCGCCGGCCGGCTTGCCGCAATACAAAGGCCGCGATAGCCCAGACTTCATGTTTAACGCCTCCCGTCTTCCCGCCGTTCGCGGCCAGCTGCTGCTGAATGAGCCTTTGGCGCCCTTCACCTGGTTCCGCGTCGGCGGCCCTGCCGATGCGCTGTTTCTGCCGGCGGATCCTGAGGATTTGTCAGCCTTTTTGCGCGGCCTGCCGGAGGATGTCCCGGTCACGGTCCTGGGTGTGGGCTCCAACGTCATCATCCGCGACGGTGGCGTGGAGGGGGTCGTTATCCGCCTGGCGGGGCGGGCTTTCGGGGAAATTGTGACGGAGCCAGAGA
>JBILVS010000133.1:0-7051 GCA_044370335.1 Caulobacterales bacterium | reverse complement strand
CCACAAGGTCGAGGGCGTGCGCGCCGCGATCGAAGCCGCGGGCGCCGAGGTGCGCTACCTGCCGCCGTACAGCCCTGATATGAACCCGATCGAGCAGGTCTTCGCAAAACTCAAAACACTGCTGCGCAAGGCCGAAGCCCGCACGGTCGATGCACTCTGGACCGCCATCGGCCAACTGGTCGATTGCATCACTGCTCAAGACTGCCGCAATCTGTTCCAAAACTGCGGCTATGTACGGTCAGTCTGAATCTGCTCTAGCGCTGCCAAACGGCGTCCGCCTGCGACGACGGTGAAGCGATCGCTTTCGCCGCGGGTAACCGACAGATTTTGGAGCAAGCCCAGCGACTTGATCGACGTCGCCAGCGCCTCGAGATCGGCCTTGCGGTCGGTGCGGCGGATGTTTTGGTCTGAGATTGTCAGCCTGTTGAGGGGGATGTGTGCGAACCCGGTGTCGGTCACAGCGTCATTCCACTCGGATTCAGCTTGAGGGTTAACGTTCATGGGAAAGCTCCTTGAGCTTCCCGACGGCGAGATGCGCGCCGGGGTCGCCACCCGCGGCGACCTGCTTTCCCCCGCCCGCGTCTAGGGCGCTGGGTCGAGGGCAGGCAGGCGCGTTCGGCGGGGGAAAAGTCCCCCGGACTTTTCCCGGATCCGCCTCACCCCTCGACGCCGCGGCCGCGCGGGCTACCCACGTCCCTGAGCCGCAGGGGGCGACCATGGCGCGCCGATTGAAACCCCGGATCTGGTACGCTACTGTACTACCATGAGGAAGATCACTGCCCGCGACGCCAATCAGAACTTCTCCAAGGTCCTGGCCGAAGTGGAGCAGGGCGAGACCGTGCTCATCACCAAGAACGGAAAAACGGTGGCCGAGCTTCGCCCCCGCGCCGACGATCCTCGCGAAGATCCCGTCTGGCGCGCCAAATTCGAGCACATGATGCAGCTGATGCGCGAGACGCCGGATACCGGCTACCGGGTCGGCAAAATCACCGAGGACGACAAGTACGGCGACGCGCCGATCGAAAGTGCGGTTTATGCCCGTCCGCGCGACGCTTAATAGCAACATTCTCGTTTACGCCGAGCTTGAGCCAAAGCAGCGTAAGGGAATTGCCGCGCAGAGGGTCATTGAACTCGCAGCGGCCAATGGTGTGATCGCTAACCAGGCGCTGTTGGCGTTCGTCGCCGTCGTCCGTCGACGTTTGCCAACCAGCCTTCCCAGCGCCATTGCGAAAGTGGAAGCGTGGTCGCAGGTGTTCGAGACCGCGCCGACGACTTCGCTCATCATGGCAGACGCGCTGCGTCTGGTTAACGCTCATCAGTTTCAGGTTTGGGACGCGGTCATCTGGTCCGCCGCCCGCGCCGCCGGCGCGACCGTGTTCCTGAGCGAAGACCTTCAGGACAGCATGAGTCTCGGCGGCATGCGGGTGGTGAATCCGTTCTTACGGTCAGAGGCGGAACTTAGCGCAATATTGGCTGACTAGGTACGCACATGGTCAACTAAGGTCCAGGCGCGCACTGTCCCCGCCGTGACGTGATTTCCGCGTTTCAACCGATAATCGGCTGGGGTGGCGCTGGACGCATCGTGAACAGGAGGCCCAAAGCTACGCAATGAGACGCAATGCGCCCCAATAGCCAGGCTCTTGCACCTGCGACGCCTAAGGCCGACGGCGGCCGGTCATGTAAGGGAGAAGACAATGGCGAACGCAAATGTCCTTGGGGGCAAGCCACAATCGTGTCGGGCGACTTGAGCGGCCGAAACTCGTCACCGTTGCGCGAGTGCTGCATGACTACGGGATCGGCAGAACCAAGCTCTACGAACTCATGAAGGACGGAGCGATTCGTGCGGTCAAACTGGGCGGCAGAACCCTGATCGATGTCGCATCCGCGGATGCATTTTTCGAGGCGCTCCCTGAAATCCGGTCACCAAGAAAGTGAGTCGGCGGATGCGGCGGAGGTGGGTTGCGGCTTCAGCGGAAGCCGCAACCCTTGCAAAGGGTGTCCGTGGACGGCCGGGTGGGTACGCCACCGACCGCTATTCTTTCGTGGGTAGCGGAGTGGGTAGGGCGAAAACGGCGGCTGAAGTAGGCTCAAAGTCATTGAAAAACAAAGACTTTTCCGCGCACAATGGCTCCCCGGGTAGGATTCGAACCTACGACCAATCGATTAACAGTCGATTGCTCTACCGCTGAGCTACCGAGGATCAGGTTGCCTTACGATCCCTCTATCAAGATCGACGCCACGGGAAAAGCCCCCAAGCGCGGTGAAAAAGGTTAAAGGCAGGCCGCGTAATGCTCAAAAAAGAGGGGGACCGAAACCGGCCCCCCGAAGGCGTTGGGTATGGTGGGGTGTCTCCAAGGGAAGACGACGCGAGGTTGGCCCAGAAAGATGAATAGCCGGTTAAAAGGACTTATCACTCCGTGAACCGACATGGTGAAATGTGGAAAAGACATGCGCCGACCCAGTGGCGGAAGGAGCGTTTGGAGGCCACGCCCGGAATTGAACCGGGGTACACGGATTTGCAGTCCGCTGCGTCACCACTCCGCCACGTGGCCTCACCGCTCGCGCCGTTCCTTTAGCAAGCCTTCAGTCGGGCGCCAATGATCCTTGCGCACCGCTTGCAGGGGGCGGAGGCACAGCCTATCACCCACCCCGTCGCGACACCAACGGCGAGAAGGGTAGGGCATGGATTACGCAAAGGCGCGCACGGTGATGGTGGAAACTCAGGTGCGTCCCGCCGATGTCACCGATCCGGCGCTGATTGGGGCGTTGCGCGCAGTGCCTCGGGAGATCTTCGCTCCGGCAGCGACTCAAGCGGTCGCCTATGCCGACGCCGAACTGGACGTGGGGTCCGGTCGCTATCTCTTGCGCCCGCGCCACTTGGCCAAGCTGCTCCAAGCGTTGGAGCCGCGCCCCGGCGAGAAGGCCCTGGAACTCGCCGGCGGCACGGGCTACGGCGCGGCTCTTCTTTCCGCCTGCGGCTTGCGGGCCGTGGTGTTGGAACCCTCCGCTGCTCATGTGCCAGCCGCGCGGGGGGCCCTCGAGGCTGCGGGCCATGGCGAGGTAGCCGTGGCGTCGACCGAATTGGCCACCGGCTGGCCCTCTGATGCGCCCTACGATGTGATTCTGTTGAACGGCGCGGCGGAGATCGTCCCGGAAGCCTGGCTCGCCCAGTTGGGCGAAGGCGGCCGCCTTGGCGTCATTGTGAGGCAAGGCCCCGCCGGCCAAGCCCGCATTTACCGCAGAGAGAGAGGCGTTGTGTCATTTCGGGTCGCCTTTGATGCGGCTCCCCCGGCGCTGCCCGAACTCCTTGCCCCGCGACATTTTGTGTTCTGAAGAACTCCTTCATTGTTCACAAAGGCGGTGGCGTCCGGCGCCGGAACGGAGTAGTATTCTCTTGTCAAAGGGGATCGTGATGACGAACTGGACGAAGACGGCGGTTGTGGCGGCGGCGGCCTTGGCGTGGGCCGGAGGTCAGGCGCTGGCCCAAAGCGACGCCCCCGCCTCGACATCGACGCCTTCAACCCCGCAGGATACGGCTAAAGAAGCCGTCCCGGAGTCCGAGGAAACGCTCGCTGCCGCCGCGGCCAGCGCCTATTATGACAATCCCGCGCTGCAATCTGCCCGCGCCCAGGCCCGAGCGGCCGGGGAAGGGCGGCGACAGGTCTTTGCAGGCTATCTGCCCGAAGTGACGTTCAGCGCCTCCGGCGGCGCCAGTGCGGCCGAAAGCGAGATCAACGGGGTCGCCATCCCTCGCGAAGGCCTAGGCCCAGCCAGCGCCGCGGTTCAGCTCCGCCAATCGCTCTATACCGGCGGCCGCCGCGGCGCCCAGGGCCGGATTGCCGAGGGCCAGATCGACGCTGCTTTGGCCCGCCTCCGCGGAACCGAGCAGGCGGTGCTCCTCAACGTCGTCGCCGCCTTCGTTGATGTTCGCCGCGATCAGGAGCGCGTCGCCATTCGCGCCAACAGCGTCGATGTGCTGGCCCGCCAGCTTCAGGCCGCCCGCGACCGTTTCGAGGTCGGTGAAATCACCCTGACGGACGTGGCCCAGGCCGAGGCCCGCCTCGCCGGCGCACAAGCGGGTCTCGCCGCCGCCCAGGCTCAGCTCCAGGCCTCCCGAGCGACCTACGAAGAGGTCGTCGGCCAGACTCCGGGAGAGCTCGCGGCCCCGCCGCCGGTTCCGACCTTGCCGGTTAGCCTGACCGAGGCCTTGGAGTTCGCGCTCCTGGCCAATCCGGCCATCCTCGGCGCGGAGCAGGCGGTGCAGGTGGCGGACGCTCAGGTCGATGTCGAGCGAGCCGCGCTTCGCCCGCAGGTAGGCCTCGTCGGCAACGCCCAGCGCGCCTACGAGACTGCCTCTCCCGACCTGCGCACCGATTCGGCCAGCGCCTCCGCCCAGGTGACGCTCCCGCTCTTTGAAGGCGGCCTTGCTCGTTCCCGCACCCGCGCCGCCCGCCAGAATGTGGAACGCGCCGAAGCGGAGCTCGAAACCACCCGCCGGCAGGTCATTTCCGATGTGACCGCCGCCTGGAGCGCGGTGGTCGCCGCTCAGCGCGTCATTGATGCCGGGCAGGTGCAGGTCCGCGCCAACACCCTGGCGTTTGAAGGGGTGGAGCAGGAGCAGCAGGTCGGCCTCCGCACCACCCTCGATGTCCTTGACGCCGAACAAGAACTGCTCGAATCGCGCCTGTCGCTGGTCGGCGCGGAACGGGACTATTACGTCGCCGCCCACCAGCTCCTCACCGCGATGGGCGCGCTGGAACCTGGTGTTTTGGGCGTTAACGAAGACTTATCCGATCCTTTCCAGCATAGCGATGAGGCGCGGGACGGCAGATTCTCTTTGTTCGGCGGAAACTGAGTTTCTCCTCCGAGGTGAAGTGGTGGAATCAGTCGGGGCTCGCTAGCCTTGCAAAACAGTGATTCTAACCCGACGCTCAGGTGCGCTCCATGGCGATGAACGAGTCCCAATCCGAACCCTCGATGGAAGAAATTCTGGCTTCCATCCGTCGGATCATCGCCGAGGATGATGCTCCCGCCGCGGCGACGGATGAGGTGCTTGACCTGCAAGAGACGGTTGAAGCGCCGGCGCCGGCTCCCGCGACGGCCCAAGCGCAGAGCAACGACGAGCTCGTCTTCGAAGACGTGATGGACAGTGAGCCCGACGATTATGTCGCCCCCGCCGCCTACGCTCCGCGCGAGCCCGCCTCCCAACCGGCGATGGCCGCCGCCCCGGCGCCGACCGGCCGCGAAGAGGCGCTTCTGTCCGAAGCCGTCGCCAGCGCCACCGCCGCGGCCTTGACCCGACTGGCCGGCTCCATGCGTGTGGCCGACGACCCGAACCAGACCATCGAAGGCCTCGTCCGCGAGCTGTTGAAGCCCATGCTGAAGGACTGGCTCGACACCCACCTTCACGCCATCGTGGAAGCCAAGGTCGAAGCGGCCCTGGAGCGGGTGGCTCGGCTCGCCCGCTGAGGGTCTTTGACCAGCATCAACGCTGGCGCCCCCTGGAGCGTCCGGTTTATAGGTGGCGCCCGCCCGAAGGACCGGGCGCTTGAGGCGTCATGATCAACACCACATTTGAGCCCAGAGACGTGGAGCCCCGGGTCCGGGCCGCCTGGGAGAAATCCGATGCGTTCAAGCCGAAGGCCGATCCGGCGGCCCAGGCGTTCTCAATTGTCATTCCTCCGCCGAACGTCACCGGCGTGCTGCACATCGGCCATGCGCTGAACAACACGCTCCAGGATATCCTCGTCCGGTTTGAGCGCCTGCGCGGCAAGTCCGTGCTGTGGCAGCCCGGCACCGACCACGCCGGCATCGCCACCCAGATGGTGGTGGAAAGGGCGCTGGCCCAAGAGGGGAACAAAGACCGCCGATCCATGGGCCGCGAAGCGTTCCTGGAGCGCGTCTGGGCCTGGAAGCGCCAGTCCGAAGGCACGATTCGCGAACAGCTGATGCGCCTGGGCTGCTCCTGCGATTTCAGCCGGGAGCGCTTCACCCTGGACGAGGGCCTTTCGGCCGCCGTCCGCCAGGTCTTTGTGCGGTTGCACAAGGAAGGCTTGATCTACAAAGACAAGCGCCTGGTGAACTGGGACCCGCATTTTGAAACCGCGGTCTCAGACCTTGAGGTCGAGAGCCGCGAGGTTGCTGGCCACCTCTGGCACTTCAAATATCCGCTGGAGAACGGCGAGACCTATCAGTTCCCCATCGCCTTCGACGAGGCCGGCAACGCGACCGATTGGGCGACGCGGGACTACATCGCCATCGCCACAACCCGCCCCGAGACCATGCTCGGCGACGGCGCCGTGGCGGTTCATCCAAGCGATTCCCGCTATGCCGGGATTGTCGGCAAGCGGGTGCGCCTGCCCCTCGCGGACCGGCTGATTCCGATCATCGCGGACGAGTATCCGGATCCCGACTTCGGCTCCGGCGCGGTGAAGATCACCGGCGCCCATGACTTCAACGACTATCAGGTCGCGCGCCGCCATGGCCTGCCACTTTACGAATTGATGGACGCCAAGGGCCGCATGGCCGACGTCCCCCATGTGCCGGCGAAGTATCGCGGCGTTGATCGCTTCGACGCGCGCAAGATGATCGTGGCGGATATCGAAGCCTTGGGCCTTCTGGACCTCGTCGAAGACAGAAAAATCATGCAGCCCTTCGGCGACCGCTCCAATGTGGTCATCGAGCCGATGCTGACCGACCAATGGTATGTCGACGCCCCAAAGCTCGCCCCCCGGGCGATGGCCGCTGTGGAGGCCGACCAAACCGTGTTCGTGCCCCGGAACTGGGACAAAACCTATTTCGAGTGGATGCGGAACATCGAGCCCTGGTGCGTGTCCCGCCAGCTCTGGTGGGGGCATCGCATCCCGGCTTGGTATGGGCCGGACGGCGCCGTTTTCGTCGAGGAGACCGAAGAGCAGGCGATGGAGGCCGCTCGCTCTCATTACGGAAAAATGGTCGCTCTGACCCGTGACGAAGACGTGCTCGACACCTGGTTCTCGTCCGCGTTGTGGCCGTTCTCGACCATGGGCTGGCCAGAGCAGACGCCCGAGCT
>JBILVS010000038.1:0-23515 GCA_044370335.1 Caulobacterales bacterium | reverse complement strand
CGTATGGTCGCAACGTGGTTTAGGGCGTTTTCCGACCTTTTGGAATCGGCCGGAAACGTCGGAAAACGCCCCAGTGTTAATCCTTGACCACGTTGCGACGCTTTTGGCCGAGCCCATACGGTCGCAACGTGGTCTAGGGCCAGGATTGAACCACAGGTTGCAGGATGTGGGATAAAGAGGCGCTTCTCCCCTCCCCCTACGGCAGCCTTGCCCCCCTTGAGATTTCGCGCCATGGGATCGTCCACACACGCCCACGGAGGAAGCCATGCCCGAAGCCTACATCATCGATGCCGTTCGCACCCCCCGCGGGATCGGCAAGGTCGGCAAGGGCGCCCTCGCCGAAATCCACCCGCAGGAACTCGGCGCCACCGTCCTCCGCGCCCTGAAGGAGCGCAATGGGATCAACACGGCCGACGTCGACGACATCATCTGGGGCACCTCCTCTCAGCGCGGCAAGCAGGGCGGCGATTTGGGCCGCATGGCGGCCCTGTCGGCGGGCTATGACATCCGCTCCTCTGGGGTGACGCTGGACCGCTTCTGCGGCTCCGGGATCACCACCGTGAACATGGCTGCCGCCTCGATCATGTCGGGCATGGAGGACCTCGTCATCGCCGGCGGCACGGAGATGATGAGCTACACAAGCTCCACCGCCGATCCAAAAAGCCCACCGATGATGGACGCAGGCAATCTTGTCTTGCGGGCGCGCCACCCGCAGAGCCACCAGGGCGTCTGCGCTGACGCGATCGCGACCCTTGAGGGCATCAGCCGTCAGGCCACGGACGAATTGGCCGCCGAAAGCCAACGTCGCGCCGCCGTCGCCATCGCCGAAGGCCGCTTCGGCAAAAGCCTCGTGCCCGTTTACAAGGATGACGGAACCCTCGCTCTGGACAAAGAGGAATTCCCCCGCCCCGGCACCACCGTCGAAAGCCTGTCCCAGCTGAAGCCCAGCTTTGAGATGATGGCCGGCGTCCCGCTCGATGAAAACGGCATGACCTACGGCTCGCTCATCAAACAGAAGTACACCGATCTTCAGATCACCCACATTCACCACGCGGGCAATTCCTCCGGCGTGGTGGACGGCGCCGCGGCGATCCTGCTGGCTTCCCCGGCTTATGCCGAAAAACACGGGCTCAAGCCACGGGCGCGGGTGGTGGCCATGGCCAATGTCGGCGACTGCCCGACCCTGATGCTGAACGCGCCTGTCCCGGCGGCGAGGAAGGTGATGGCGAAAGCGGGGTTGACCCTCGACGACATCGACCTCTTCGAGATCAACGAGGCCTTTGCCGTGGTCGCGGAAAAATTCATCCGTGATCTGAAGCTTGACCGCGAGAAGGTCAACGTCAACGGCGGCGCCATGGCCTTGGGCCACCCGATCGGCGCCACAGGATCAATCCTGATCGGGACGATTTTGGATGAACTCGAACGCCGCGACCTCAAGCGCGGGCTTGTCACGATGTGCGCTGCGGGCGGCATGGCCCCGGCGATCATTATCGAGCGCGTTTAAGAAACAAAGGCGTCCCATCCTGGCCTCACTCGGTGAAGGCCACGATGGGACGATCTCGCTCCCCCTCTGCGAGAGGTCAGGGCTTCACAGTCCAAACGCCATCTTCGCCCCGCACGACAAAAACAGCGTTCGCCGCGTCCACCGCCTGCTGCTCCTGGCCCAACGTATAGAAGGCGGCGTAGCCCTGCCGCACGCGCCAGAAATTCGCCTCGTCTTCGTTCAGGCCCAGCGGCCCGCACGCCGCAATCGGCTCATCCTGCGGCATCCGGGCTCGGGCAGCCGCCGTCGGCGCAATGACGAGCGCATCGGCAGGCCAGCCCTCAAAGCCTGCCGGGCGAATCTCACACACCGCGCTCTCTGAAGCGGGAAGTTCTGCGATCGAGGCCCGCAACGCACCTTGAGGCTCAGGGTCTGTCCCGAACAGACGGATCAGGATTTGGCCCGCAGTCCCCGGATCAAGGGCAGACGTTTGGTAGCTGATTTCGGCGCTGCGCGCGCCGCCCGCGAAGGTCAGTTGCGTCGTCACGCCGTTGCACTGCGCAGCGCGGTAAAGCAGCGCCTCGTTTTCGGGCAGCATGGTCTCATTCGCCACCCAGGTGCAGCCCTCGATGGCAGGGCTTCCCGTGGCCGGATCGCTCGGGATCAGAGCCAAAGCCTCGGCTTGGCACAGCCCTGTGCCCGGCAAGGCAGCCTTACCGTCTGCGCACACAGCCGCGGCGGTCTCGGTTGACCCTTCTGGCGCGGAGCAAGCCGCCAACAGAACCAAGGCTCCAATCACCAACACTGAACGCATGGATCAACCCCCTTCCCGAAGTAAGATGTCAACCCTGCTATACTGATCTGCGTCCCACAATGGCGACGCAGCCCCGCAATTTCGCCTGGGCCGCCGCTGCCGGATCACTCTATAAGGGGCCAACAGCGCGATTTTTGGGGGTGACGATGCGGCGACAGCGTTTGGCGAAGATTGTAGCCACCGTTGGCCCGGCTTCATCCTCGCCGGCGATGTTGAAGCTCTTGGCGCAGACCGGCGTCGACCTCTTCCGCCTCAACTTCAGCCACGGCGCCCACGAGCAGCACGGCGCGGTGGTGGACGCTCTTCGCGCCGCCGAGCAGGACCTGGGCTGGCCCATCGGCATCCTCGCCGATCTCCAGGGCCCCAAGATCCGCTTGGGCGACATCGTCGGCGGCGAGCGCGCAATCCGCTACGGCGAAGTAATCCGCATGGTCGCGTCCTCTGACCCCGGCGACGGCCATGTGATCCGCCTGCCGCATCCCGAAGTAATCGAGGCCGCCCGCCCCGGCGACGCGATCCTCATCGACGACGGCAAAATCCGCCTCACAGTGGTGGCGAAAACCGCCGATGGTCTCGATGCGAAAGCCGACACCCCCGGCGTGCTCAAGCCTCGCAAGGGCGCGACCCTCCTCGGCCCGCCGCTTGCGATCCCAGCGCTGACCGACAAAGACGCCGCGGACCTCGATTTCGCCCTGTCCAAAGGCGTCGATTGGGTCGCTTTGTCTTTCGTCCAGCGCGTCGAAGACCTGACCGAAACCCGCGCCCGCATCGACGGCCGCGCGGGCCTCGTCGCCAAGATCGAAAAGCCGAGCGCCATTGACGACATGGAGGCGATTGTCGCGGCCTCTGACGCCATCATGGTCGCCCGCGGCGATCTGGGCGTGGAGCTGCCGATGGAGCGCGTGCCCATTGAACAGCGGCGGCTCCTGCGCTGCGCCCGCCGCTTGGGCAAGCCCGCCATCGTCGCCACCCACATGCTCGAAAGCATGGTCGAGGCCTCAAGCCCCACCCGCGCAGAAGCCTCCGACGTCGCCACCGCGATTTATCAAGGCGCGGACGCCGTGATGCTGTCGGCAGAAAGCGCAGTGGGCCGGCACCCGCCGGCGGCTGTGGCGATCATGGACCGGATCATCCGCGCGGTGGAAGCCGACCCCGAGTTCTGGGCGACCCTGGGCGGCGCCCCACAGGACGCCGAGCCCTCAACCGCCGACGCGGTTAGCGCCGCCAGCCGCCAGGTCGCTGAAAGCCTCCGCTGCAGCGCCGTGGTCGCCTATACCCGCACGGGTGCGACGGCCTTGCGCGTGTCTCGCGAGCGTCCCCCTGCGCCGATCCTGGTGCTGACGCCGGATGCGGTGACCTCGCGCCGCTTGTCGCTGGTCTGGGGCGCGCAAGCCACCCAGACCGCCGACGTCGCCTCCTTCGACGAGATGGTCCAGACCGGTGAGGCTCATGCCCGCGCCGAGGGCCTGCCGGAAGACAGCCGCATCGTCATCGTCGCCGGCGCGCCTTTCGGCACGCCGGGTAAGACGAACACGCTGAAAATCAGCCGGATCTAGGGCGTTTTCCGACCTTTTGGAATCGGCCGGAAACGTCGGAAAACGCCCCAGTGTTAATCCTTGACCACGTTGCGACGCTTTTGGCCGAGCCCGTGTGGTTGCAACGTGGTCCAGCGCCCCGCGCCTAGGCCGGCTTCGCCTGCAGCACCTTCGCCCGGATCACCGCCGCCTCTTTGGCGAGCGCGGTGATCTTCTCATAGGCCTCCGCTTCGATCAGCTCAGACGGCGCGATCCAAGAGCCGCCGACGCAGGCGACATTGCTCAGCGCCCAATACTGCGCGGCGTTCCCCGCCCCGATCCCCCCCGTCGGGCAGAACCGCGCCTCAGGCAGCGGCCCCTCGAGGCTCCGCAGCGCCGCAGCCCCTCCGGCCTGCTCCGCCGGGAAGAATTTGAAGCGCGAAAACCCGTGCTCCATGGCGGTCATAATCTCTGAGGCCGTGGCCACGCCGGGCAGAAACGGGATCGGCCCCGTCGCCGCCGTCTTTAGCAGCGCCGGCGTCGTCCCCGGGGACACGCCGAAAATGGCCCCGGCCTGGACCGCAGCCTCGTAGTCCTTCGGCGCAAGGATCGTGCCCGCTCCCACGATCGCCCCTGGGACCTCTTCCGCCACCGCCTTGATCGCGGCGAGCGCCTTAGGCGTCCGCAGCGTGATCTCCACCAAAGGGCTCCCCGCGGCGGCCAACGCCCGCGCCAACTTCACCGCCTTCGCGGGATCGCGCGCCACAACGACCGCCATCACCGGCCCTGCGTCGAGAACCCGATCCACCAAAGACACATCCATCGCGGTTCACCCTGTTGCTCTGTTTCAGGCTGACGCTACCGGATGCGCCCAGGCTTGCAAATCGCCCGCATTGACAACGCTCCTCTGCACAGAAGCGGAGGCCGTCTCGACCTGAACCGTTCAGCCGCTATACAGACACGTTGAAGGAGAAGCTCCGAAAGGGGCCCCGGCCCACCGCGGAACACAGAATGCAGATCGAGTACCACGTCCTGGATGCAGAAGGGGCTCATCCCCTCGCCCTGCCGGTGCTGCGCCGCCTGCTACAGGACGGCGCGCAGCGTCCAGACGACCGCTTCCGCGTCACGGTCGCCGATCCCCCTGTGAGCGGCGTGATGCCGCCCGACGACATGAAGGCGTTCCTTAAGGCCCTGGACCAGAACCCGGAGCAGGCGCTGCGCCTTTTGGCGGGCCTTGGCGATCCAGACCACGAAGATCGGGCCCCGCCGGAGCCGGAACCCGTCGCGGCGGCCCAAACCGGGGAAGCTGCGGCCGAAGAGCCATCAGCGGGTGCAGGCCCCGCCCAAGACCCTGCCGCCGCCCAAGCGCCGGCCGCGCCGCCCCTCACCGGCTGGCGCGCCTGGGTCGCTGCCCGACCGATGCTTATGACGCTGGCGGCGCTGTTGGTGCTTGCCGCGCTGTTGTTTTGGCCCCGCGACGGCAGCCGCCCCACCGGCGTCGACGCCCTCGAAATCGTCCAGAACCAAGACAGCGAAGGCGAAACCGAAGCAGCCCCCGCAGCCCCCGCAGCCCCTGAGGTCGTGGAACCCCGCTTCGTGATCCTCGAAACCACCGCCCGGGAAGGGCCTGACGGCACGACCGCCGTCGTTCGCGAACTCACCCGCGGCGAACGCCTCCAGGTGGTCGTGGCGGGAGGCGCCGAACAGGCCCCCGAGGGCTGGTTCCGCTTGTCGTCGGGCGGTTATGTCGCCGCCGAGGCCGTGCGGGAGATGGCGCCGCCCCCCCTCGCCCGCCGTCTCGACCGGGAAATGACCCTGCAATCGCAGGTCAACCTCTATAACGGCCCGAGCCTCGCGGGCCCCGTGCAGCGCACCCTTGCTCTCGGTCAGCGCATCCGCATCGTCGGGTTGGTCAATGATCGGGTCGCGGAAGTGCGCGTCGGCATGGATTTGGGCTATGCCGCTTATGCAAGCCTTGTGGCCCCGGAACCGACCATAGCCACCGCGCCGCCAAGCCAGACCGGCATTTGGCCGCCCCCGACAATCCCCGCCCCCGCGTCTCCCCCGCCGACAGGCGAGGGCCTGGTCTTGGGCGCCGCCGACCTCGCCCGCGCCCCCTCCGGCGACACGATGGCGAATTACTATCCCCGTCGGGCCTTCCGCGACCGGATAGAGGCGCAGGTGGCGATCCAGTGTCGCGTGGCGGGCTCCGGCCGGCTCACCGATTGCCATGTCTGGCGCGAGACGCAGCAAGGCTACGGCTTTGCCGAAGCCACCATCCGCATGGCGCAGGAAACCTTCCGCGCCCCGCGTCAAACCCGCGACGGCCGCTCGACAGAAGGCGCGCAGTTCCGCGCCACGATCACTTGGCGAGTGTCCTGAAGGCTTAGCAGCTTAAACGTTCAAAGGACCATGGGTCAGCTTTGGCAGCACATAGCGGCCGAAGAGATCGGCCTCCGCCGCGTGGGGATAGCCGGAGAGAATGAAAGCTTGGATCCCCAGGGCCTGATAGGCCTGGAGCTTGGCCAACACCTGATCGGGATCGCCCACGATCGCCGCCCCGGCCCCCGAGCGCGCCCGACCGATACCGGTCCACAGGTTTGGCTCCGCATAGCCGTCGTCCGCCGCGTTCTCCCGCAGCTCCGCCTGCCGCCGCACGCCGACAGAGGTGGAATCGAGTGACTTCGACCGGATCGTCGCCCCCGCTTGCGCGTCGAGCTTGGACAGAAGCCGGTCCGCCGCCGCCCGCGCCTCGGCTTCCGTTTCCCGCACGATGACGTGCGCCCGGTAGCCGAACCTTAGGGTCCGCCCCTTGGCCTGCGCCCGCGCCCGCATGTCCTCGAGCACGGCTTTCACCTCCCCCATCGTGTCCGGCCACATGAGATAGACGTCCGCCCCGTGCGCCGCAGCGTCCCGCGCATCGTCGGAAAGCCCGCCGAAATAGAGCCACGGACACCGCCCCGAGACAGTCTTTGCCCGCGGCGGATCGACCTTCATCGTGTAATGTTCGCCCTTGTAGTCGACGCCTTCCCCGTTGAGCAGCGCCCGCAGTATATCCATGAACTCCTTGGTCCGCTGATAGCGGGGCCCTGAGCCCATCGCCTCCCCCGGCATTTCCGAGGAGATGATGTTCACCGTCAGCCGCCCATCGAGCATCTGATCCAGCGTCGCGATCTGCCGGGCGGCCTGCGGCGGCCAGAACTCTCCCACTCGCACCGCCAGCAATAGGCGCATCCGCTTCAAGATCGGCGCGATCCCCGCAGCAAACGCGACGTTGTCGATCCCGAGCGCATAGCCCGAAGGCAGAAGCAGGTTGTCGTAGCCAAGCTCTTCGGCCGTGAGCGCGATGCTCCGGCAGTGCGCCCACGATGAGGCGAGCCGCGGATCAGGCTGCCCCAAAAACTCGTAATCGTCGTCGCACAGCGCTGAAAACCAGCTCACTTCCACCGTACCGCTCATGCTGCGCCGCCTCCCGTGTGGCCTGTTCTGTCGCTTAGGGCATCCGCTCCCCGCGAGAGGCCACCAAAACCTCGTACCACTCTGTTTTGCTGAGGTGAACCGACCGCGCCTGGGCCAAATCGCGCAGCCGCTCCGGCGATTGGCTTCCGATCAGCGCCACCGGCCGGCTCGGGTGCCGAAGCACCCAGGCCACCGCCACCGCAGAGCGGCTGACCCCATGCTTCTCCGCCAAAGCATCAAGCGCGGCCACCACCCGCTGTGTCCGCGCATCGCTGTCGCCGGTGGCGAGTCGCCCTTGCCCCAGTGGCGACCAGGCGAGCACCGCCATCCCATAGTCCATTGCGAAATCGAGCACGCCGTCGCTCAGAGGCTCAATGGCCAGCGCGGAGAATTCCGGCTGCAGGCTCACCAGCGGAAACGCCATGTGCGAAGACAGGGCCCGCATCTGCGCCGCCGTGAAGTTTGAAACGCCCGCCTCCCGGATTTTCCCGTCCTGCCGGAGACGGGCCAGCGCCGCCGCCACCTCTGCCGGATGGGCCAACAGGTCCGGACGATGGATCTGATAAAGGTCGATGACATCGGTCCTCAGCCTCTTCAGCGAAGCCTCGCAGGCCTTGATGAGATAAGCCTCGCTGGAATCGTAGGGCACGCCCGGATCAATCCCGCCCTTGCTCGCCAAAACGATCTTGCCGCGCAGCGACGGATCAAGTCCAAACGCATCCCCCAGAAGGGCTTCTGCTCCCCCGAACCCGCCAGGGCCGCCATAGCCGTAGATGTCGGCTGTGTCGAAGAAGCGCATGTCCGCCGCAAGCGCCGCCTCCGCAAGCCGCAGCGCGTCCTGCCCCGTCCCGTCCAGCCGCCACATGCCCCAGCCCAGCCGCGAAGCCGTCAATCCGCCTTCGCCGAGAGGAATATCCGCCATGAAAGAGGTGCTGCCATCCATGAGTCTTGCCTCATCGAGCCTTGAGGAAACGGGGCTATGAGCCGCGGGAAACCAGTGTATGCTTGATTTATAGGCTTGGCGCGAGGGGAGAGCATGACAAAGCGTGTGCGGTTTGGTCTGATCGGGACCGGCTTGATGGGGCTTGAGCACATCCGCAATCTGCTTCTGTTTGCCGAAGCTGAAATTGTGGCCCTCGCCGACCCCACCCCCTCGTCGTTGAAATCCGCCCTTGGGCTGCTTGGCCCTCAAGCCGCCAATGTTCAGACCTTCGCCACCGCCGAAGAGCTGGTGAAGAGCGCCAAGGTCGACGCTGTCGTTATCGCGTCCCCGAACCACATGCACGCCCATTCGCTCAAGCCCCTGATGGCCTCGTCCATCCACGTCCTGTGCGAAAAGCCTCTCTGCTCCGACCTCGAGGACGCCAAGCGCATCGCGGCCCAGGCCAAGGACCGGGAGGCCGTGTTCTGGGTCGGCATGGAGTATCGCTACATGCCCCCCGCCACCCGCTTCATCGAAGACGTCCATGGCGGCAAAGTCGGCCGTCTGCGCATGCTCTCGATGCGAGAGCACCGCTTTCCCTTCCTGCCGAAGGTGGGCGACTGGAACCGCTTCTCCGCCAACACCGGCGGGACCATGGTCGAGAAATGCTGCCACTTCTTCGATCTGATGCGCCTGATCGTGCAGAGCGAGGCCGTGCGGGTTTACTGCTCGGGGTCCATGGACGTGAACCACCTTAATGAACGCTATGACGGCCGCGCGCCCGACATCATCGACAATTCTTACACGGTTGTGGATTTCGCCAACGGCGTCCGCGCCTCGTTGGACCTCTGCATGTTTGCTGAGGGCTCCGAGCATCAGGAGGAAATCGCCGCCGTCGGAGACAAGGCCAAGCTTGAGGTCTTCGTCCCCCCCGGCGAGATCGTGTTCAGCCCCCGCGTGCCCCTGGACGCGCCGAAGCAGGTCACCCGCGAGATCATCCCCGTTCCCGCCGCCGCCTTGGAAGCCGGCGCCCATTTCGGCGCCACCTTCTACCAGCACCGCGCCTTCCTGGACGCGATCCTGAACGGCGCGCCGATAAAGGTCACCGCAGACGACGGGATGAAAGCCGTCGCCATCGGCGCCGCAGCAGAGATTAGCGCCCGCGAAAAGCGGGTGGTGGAGCTCGCAGAGCTCGACGAACCGCGCCCCGTTCACCGCCGGGCGTGAAGGCTTTTCTCCTCCCCTCAAGGGGAGGGCAAGCAGCCTCATCCTTGAAACAAGCGCTCCAGCACCTGCGCCTCGATCGCCGCCAACCGCGGATCGCCGGGCTTGCGCGGCCGTTCCACCGGCACTGGCACATCGAGCGCAATCCGCCCCGCATCAATCAGCACGACGCGGTCTCCCAAAGCCACCGCCTCCGCCACATCATGGGTGACGAGCACCGCCGTGAACCCTTGCCCTTGCCAGACGCGCTCAAGCAGGCCCTGCATATCGAGCCGCGTCAGGGCGTCGAGCGCGCCGAACGGCTCATCCAACGCCAGAAATCCGGGATGGCTGACCAGCGCCCGCGCCAGCGCTACCCGCTGCCGCTGCCCGCCCGAGAGCGTGGACGGCCAAACCCCGCCGCGATCCCCAAGGCCCACAAGCGAGAGTGTCTCCTGCACCACCGCCTCGTCCGCCTTGGTCGGCGCCCGGCCCAGGCCCACAGCCACATTGGCGCCCACCGAAGCCCAAGGCAGAAGCCGCGGTTCCTGAAACACAAGCCGTGCCTGCGCCCCGCCGGTGTCCACGGTCCCGGTCGTTGGCGCATCAAGCCCCACGAGAAGCCGCAGCAGCGTGCTTTTTCCGCACCCTGAGCGTCCCACGATCGATATGAACCCGCCCGCAGGGACGCAGAGAGTGATGTCGTGCAGCACGGTGCGGTCGCCGAAGGCCTTCTGCACCCCTTCGACCCGCACGCCGCCCCCGTTCGCGGCCGCCCCATCCATGCTCAGTTCCCCACCGCGTAGGCCGCGTTCCACGACAGCCAGCGCCGCTCCAGGAACCGGGTCGCGCTGTCGGCAAGTTTGCCCAAAAGCGCATAAATTAGGATTGAGAGCATGATCACGTCGGTGCGCATGAACTCCCGCGCCGCCATCGCCATGTGTCCGATTCCGGACGACGCCGCGATGGTCTCAGCCACGATCAGCGTCAGCCACATGACCCCGAGCGCAAACCGAAGGCCGACCAGGATCGACGGCAAAGCGCCGGGCAGAATGACCCGCGCAAACAGCCGAAAGCCTCCCATCCCATAGATTCGCGCCATCTCGATCAGCTGCGGATCCACCGTCCGCACCCCGTGGTGCGTATTGAGATAGATTGGGAAGAACACGCCCAGCGCCACAAGAAAAATCCGCGCCTCTTCCTCCACCCCGAACCAGATGATGACGAGCGGGATAAGCGCCAGATGCGGCACATTGCGCACCATCTGCAGCGTCGGGTCCAACAGCCGTTCCCCGAGCTTGGAAAGGCCCGTGATGAGCCCAAGCGCAAACCCGATCCCGCCGCCGATCAGAAGCCCGGTCAAAGCCCGGGCCGCGCTGACCGCGAGGTTCTCCCACAACGCGCCGGAAGCCGAGAGCTCAAGAAAGGCGTCAAACACCGCCGTCGGCGCCGGCAGAATCCGCGCCGGTAAAGCCCCCGTCATTGACGCGACCTGCCACGCCGCCAACAGCCCCAAAGGCACGATGGCGGTCAAAGCCGCATCGCCCAGGCCCTTCGAGGCGCTCATGCAGGCGTCCACCCCGTATAGGCCGCCTCCGCGACCGCAACCGCCGACGGGATCAACCCCAGCCGCAGGAAGCGGTCCGCGGTCGTCTGTTGCGCCGCGATCCGCTCTGGTGTGATGGGCACGACCGTGAAGTCGTCCCGTTGGACCGTGTCGTTGAGCAGATCAAGCGGCAGCCCCGTCTCTTGCGCCATCAGCGCCGCGACCTCCGCCCGGTTGGCGCTGGCCCACTGCCCCTCCGCCGCGAGGCCGTCGAGCGTGCGATGAAGAAGCTCAGGACTCTGCTCCACAAAGTCCCGATGCGCGAGAATGTAAGCTGAAGACGGAGGCAAACCGCTGTCGCCGAGCGCCCGTGCGCCCTGATTGTTGATGGCGGAGGTGAAATAGGGGTCCCAGATCACCCAAGCGTCGAGACCGCCTTGGGCGAACGCCGCGGCCGCGTCCGCCGGCGCAAGGTTCACCTGCTCCACGTCGTCGAAGGTGAGCCCCGCCTGTTCGAGGATAACCGCCGCCGAATTATGCGCGCTGGAAGCCCGCGTGAAGCAGAAGCGCTTGCCCCGCAGGTCCGCGATCGACTGCGCTGTGGAGGTCGCCGGCACGAGAACGCCCCCCGCCGCCCCTGACAGCGGCACCGCCGCCACATACATCAGCGGCGCGCCTCCGGCTTGGGCAAAGATCGGCGGTGCGTCCCCCGTGGAACCGAGATCAAGGCTCCCAACCCCCATGGCTTCGAGAAGCGGCGGGCCTGCGGAAAACTCAAGCCAGCGAATGGAGGCGGCTGGGGCGGCGCTCAGCGCCTCCTCCAGCCGTCCGCTGCGTTTGGCGAGCAGAAGCACGCCGTTCTTCTGGTAGCCGATGCGCAGCTCAGGGCCGTCCCCGCCTCCGCCGCCGCCGCAGGCGGACACAAGGCCTGCGGCGAACGTGGAAGCGAGAAGCGAGCGGCGCGAGAGCGCAAACTGGGTCGTCATCATCCTCAGAAGTTAGTCTGAAACGAGACGCCGTAATAGCGGTCAGCTTCACGCGGAATTTGGTACCGCAAGGAGCCGCCCGGCCCGCCGGGAGTGATGAGCGAGGCGAAGCTCTCGTCGGTCAAGTTCCGACCGATCAGGCTGACCCGGAACCGGTCTTCCAGATCCGCAAAAGTCACCTGCGCGTCCCAGATCCCGAAGCTGTCGATCCGCAGAGCGGGATTGAGGCCCAGATCCGAAAACTGCTCGCTGGTATAGGCGTACTGGGTGTTGAACCGGACCGTGAACGGCAGGTTCGCCGGCTCCAGGAGATAGTCCGCCGCCACCGTGTACTTGAGCTCCGGCGCGAGCGCGATCCGCTCCCCGGCCCGCGCCGAAGACAGCGTCCCGTCCGCCGCCCGGAAGCGCTCGATCTGCGCATCGGTGTAGGCCACGCCGCCGGTGAAGGTCAGCGCGTCCGTCGGCCGGGCGATGAAGTCCAGTTCAAAGCCCGTGGTCGAGATTTCGCCGGCGTTGGTCAGTCGCGTGATCACCACCCCATTGAGAGTGTCGAAGCTGTTCGCCTGGAAGTTGGAGTATTCCGCCCGATAGACCGCCGCATTGAGGATGAGACCGCCGTCGAAGAAGTCGGTCTTGAGGCCGGCTTCATAGGCGTCCACGTCCTCGCCTTCGATCACGTTCCGCTGCTGTGCGGTCTGATTGAAGAACACGTTGTAGGCCGGCCCTTTATAGCCCCGCGAATAGGTCGCGTAGCCCGTCAGGTCCGGGGTGAAGTCATACTGCGCTCCGATCCGACCCGTGACGTTGGTGGCGTCGGTTGAGTCCCGGAAGCCGGTGGTGTCAGTGCGGATGCCCGGCAGCGCCACAAGCGACGGGATCCGGTCGTGGAACACGCTCAGATCGTCGCTCGCGAACCGCAGGCCGCCCAGGAGCGTGAACCGCTCCGTGAGGTCATAGCTCGCGTCGCCGAAAAGCGCCCAGTTGCGGAATTCCGACCCAAATGTCGCCGAGCTGACGCCCGAAACGAAAGTTGAGGACCCCGGCGCGCACGGCGCAAGGCCTGTGCCGTTCACCGGCAGCGTCGTCGCCGAGCACACGGTGACGTCGCGGATGAAGGTCCGCTCCGCGTCCGCGGCGTAATAGAAGCCGCCGAGCACGTATTGCAGCGGCTGGTCGCCCGGCGAAGTCAGCCGGATTTCCTGGGTGAACGTGGAGTTCGCCTGCGGCCCGTAATCATGCAGCTGCGCAAACGGGTTGCCGACATAAGCGGCGGGCCGGTCGAGCCAATCGCCGTCGCGGATGCCGTAAATGTCCCATTCGCGATAAGCGGTGATGGAAGTCAGCGTCAGCCCGTTGGCGAGCTCGTAATCCGCCTGCGCAGACAGACCCCATCCGTCCTCTTTGGATTGGCTGATCAGGTTGTGACGCACTTCGCGGGTTTCATCCCCCGCCAAGCGGACGCCGGACAAAAGGCTCAACAGCGCGGCTTGGTTGGCCCCGGCGGCGGGCGAGGTGCCGATGATTTCCCCGGTCCCGTTGTCGAAGGTCCGGCGATAGTCGCCGATGAAGGTCCAGGTCAGGTTCGGAGCGGCTTCCCACTCCACAACGCCCCGCACGCCCCAGCGCTCGTAGCCGTTAATGGGATCGCCGTCGAAGAGGTTGTTGATGTTGCCGTCATACTGGCCCGCAAAGCCCGAAAGACGGGCCCGCAGCGTCTCGGAGAACGGCAGATCGACGCCGAACCGGCCGCGGATCTCGTTGCCTTCAAAAGCCGCGAAGCTGAGCGAGCCGCCATATTCCGCTCCCGGCCGCTGGGTGATGATGTTGACCACCCCCGCCGACGCGTTTTTGCCGAACAGCGTGCCTTGCGGCCCCCGCAGCACCTCGATGCGCTCAATGTCGTAAAGGTCGCCGAACGCTTCCCCGGCCCGGCCCATGACCACCCCGTCGACCACCGTCGACACGCTGGGTTCAGCCGCGATCGAGAAGTTGATCGTGCCAACACCCCGCAGGAACAGCGAGCTGTCCAAAGGCGTGCCGCCCCGCCGGAAGTTCAAGGTCGGCACCGTGGTCAGAAGCTGATCCACCGTCGCCACCGCCGGGCTGATGTCCTCCCCCGACACCACCGACACAGCCGCGGGCACATCCTGCAGCGCCTGCTCGCGCTTTTGCGCGGTGACGATGATCTCGCCGTCGTCGTTGGTCTGAGCGAACGCCGCGGGCGCCCCAACCATGAGCAGCGACGCCGTCAAAATCGTCGACGTCGCGAATCCGAACTTTTTCATCCCCTGCTCCTCCCTTTCGCCCCTTGCATGGCCACGCCAAGCGCGCCAGGGGCGAAGTCTCTAATTGCCTCTACGGCGCGGGTTGATCCCCGTCTATGCCGGTCGCCTCATTAATGAACATAACGCGATTTTTGCGCCGAGAGCCACAAAAACGTCATGAACGCTGCCGCCGGCCGCGCCGCCATTCAAGCGCGCGCACCAGTCGGGCGTGTAGCCGGGTGGAGAGCGGATAGCGCCAAATGGCGAAAATCGAGGCCGCCAGAAGCCCTGCCGGGGCCAAAAACAGAGCCGCCCCAAACAGCTGCGCCCCCGCCCCGGTCATGGGCGTGGCGGCCGAATGCCCGGCTTGCCAGAGCAGAAAGCCCGAAAGCGCCGCCGCTAGTCCCACGCCCACCTTCTGTGACAGGGTTAAGGCCGCAAACAGCGCCGCCTCCACCCGCACGCCATAGCGCCATTCGGCGTATTCAACCGTGTCCGGCAGCATGGCAAAGCCGACCAAATTGATCGCCGCAAACCCGAAAGCCGCCGCCGCCATACCCAGCAAGAACAGCGGCAAAGGCGCAGAAACAGACAACGACAGCCCCACGAGCGCCAGAACCGACCAGATCGCCCCCACAATCCAAGAGGCCCGTTTCCCGATCCGCCTAGCGATCACGGTCCACAGCGGGACAAACACGGCGACCCCTCCGATCATCACCCCAAGCGACAGGCCCAGCGTCTCAGGCTCTGCTCTGACGAAACTGAAGAAGTAAGGCGCCCCCGCCAGGATCAGCCCCTGCGCAGTGGCGTAGAGCAGGGCGCACACCGCCACCTGCAGGAACGGCCCATTCCGCGCCGCCATGCCCGGCAGGTCCGCGATCCGATAATGCGGCGCAGCCGAGACCTCCGGCTTGGGCTCCCGCGCGGCGGCGTAGGCGATCCACACGAACGCCATGGCCAAAAGCCCCACAGCGCCGGCAGCGAACAAAAAGCCCCGCGCCGGATCATCCCCGCCCAAGGCCTTCACCGCCGGAGGAACGCCCAGAGCCACCGTTAGCGCCGCCAGTGACGCAAACGTCAGCCGGATCCCCACCAGAAGCGACCGCTCTCGGCTGTCTTCGGTCATCGCCGAAGACAGAGCCCCGAACGGAATGGCCACAATCGTGAACGCCGCCCGGAACAGGAACTGCGCCACGACCGCCGCGGCGAGCAAGGCCGGGCCGTCGAGCGGCGGGGCGTAAAACATCAGCGCCGTGGCCCCCGCCAGGAGCGGCCCTCCGATCAGCAGCCACGGCCGATACCCCCCAAGCCGTCCCCGAAGCCGATCCGCCAACACCCCCATCCCGATGTCGGAAACCCCGTCGAACACGAGCCCGGCCATGACCACGAGCCCCGCCGCCAACGGCGGGATGCCCAAGACCTCGGTCATGAAAAACAGGAGGAAAAGCCCCGCGAGCTGAAACGTCAGGACGAGGCCGTAATCCCCCGCCCCGTAGCCGAGCCGCACTGGCCACCGCAGGGCGCCCTTAGGCGAAGAGTGCGGCTGGCTCAAGCGCGCAGCGCCGCAAGCCTCTGATCGATGATCGCTTCCGCGTCCCCGATGATCCGGTCCATCAGCTCCTGCACGGTTGGGATGTCGTGGATCAGCCCCTGCACCATGGACGCCCAGAACACCCCCTTGGACAGGTCCCCCGTCTCCAGAAGCTCTTTGCCAGCCTTGCCGCTCACCAGCTCCGCCACATCCTCGAACTTGGCCTCCGGCTGCGACAGCCGCCGCACGACCTCTTCGGAAACCGCGCTCTTGCCGACCCGGGCGGTGTTCTTGAACTTCCGGAAGATCAGGAACGTGCCCCGCTCGTCATTGTCGACATAAGCCTGCTTCACGTTGGGATGGATATTGGCCTCCACCGTAGCGCAGAAGCGTGTGCCCATATTGATGCCGTCGGCCCCAAGGCTGAGCGCCGCCACAAGCCCCCGCCCGTCGCCGAAGCCCCCCGACGCCAGCATCGGGATCGTGACTTTATCCGCCGCGCACGGGATCAAGATAAGCCCGGGAATGTCGTCTTCGCCGGGGTGCCCCGCGCATTCAAACCCGTCGATTGAAATGGCGTGCACGCCCTTTTTCTGCGCCGACACGGCATGGCGGACGGCGGTGCATTTATGCACGATGCAGACGTCTTCCTTGCGGATTTCGTCCCACACCTCCGCCACAGCCTGCGTGCCGGCGGTCTCGAAAATCCGCACCCCGCCCTCGATTGCGGCCCGCGCATAGGCGCGATAATCTGGGCTGTTGATGGTGGGAAACACCGTCACGTTCACCCCGAACGGCTTCGATGTCAGGCTTTTGCAGCGCTCAATCTCGTCCCGGAGCGCCTCCGGGCTCGGCTGCGTCAGGGCGGTCAGGATGCCCAACCCCCCAGCGTTCGACACCGCCGCCGCCAGCTCCGCAACCCCCACGCTCTGCATGCCGCCCTGCACGATCGGGTGCTGAATGCCCAGAAGCTCGGTAATGCGGGTCTTGAACGGCATGGGGTCTCCTTTTCGGCGATGACCCCTTGGCGCGCAGGGGCCTTGGCCCCTACCTTAGGCGCGGCTCCTCCGTCCGCAAGCGCCTCAGGAAATCGCCGCGATCGGCTCCGAGCCTTCCGCCGCCGCGGGCTTGGCCTCAAGGCTTGCAACGAGGCTGTTGAGCGGCATGGGCCTGCCAAACAGGAAGCCTCGCAGGTCTCCACAGCCCGCCGCTGCGAGCCGCAGTCGCTTTGCCTTAAGTTTCCGCCCCTTCGGCGATGACGTCGAGCCGCAGCGCCCGCGCCAGACGCACAATCGCGCTGACCACCGCCTCCGCCTGCCCCTCGACGCCGAGATTGGCGATGAACGAGCGGTCAATCTTGATCTTGTCGATCGGATAGCGCTGCCGATGGCTCAGGCTTGATGAGCCGGACCCAAAATCGTTGAGCGCGAAGCGGAGGCCCATCGCCCGAATTGCGCGCAGGCGATCAAGACCCCCCCATCGTCGCCGAGCAACAGGCCTTCGGTGATTTCAAGCGCAATCCGATGGGTCTCGACGCCTTTATCCTCAAAGAGCGCTTTTAAGCTTCAGAACAAAATCCTTTAACCACCGCTGCGCCGCAGACCTTGCCAGCCGCAGACCTTGGCAGCCGCAGACCTTGGCAGCCGCAGACTTGCCAAAAGCAGACTTGCCACCCGCAGACCTCGCCAGGCGCAGACCTTGCCAACCGCAGACTTGTCAGCCGATGGCTGTCTTCAAAAGCCTGACGCAGGATGACCAGACCGAGCGTCTCAATCAGCCCGCTTTGCTCCGTGATCGGAACAAACACGCTCGGCGCGACCATGCAGCGCTCAGGGTGCTTGCAGCGCAGACGCGCTTCCTCGCCATAGACTTCGCCATGACTGACCTGCGGCGGGCAATAAAGCTGCAGCTGTCCCGCCTCGAAGCCGGCCCGCAGGCGCCTTAGCCTCATCGACAATGGCGCCGAAGATTGCGCGTCGGTCGGTTTGGCGACGTCATGGGATTAGGATCGCTGGCGCGCATGGCGGACGGGATCAGCATGGGCGCGCGACGCGAGGTCGTGTCGGCGATGGCTCAGCGTGACGCGCACGTAGGCTGGCGTGGGAAAGGTCGAATTTTTGACGAATTGAAGGCGGTGAGGGGCTCGCATCGCAAGCATGCCGTCCGCGCGCTATGTGCATGTCGGTCGCCGCGTTCTGCCCCGGCGCCGGCGAGCGACCCGCCAACCAGCGGTGAAGCGCCTGCTTTGGCGGCAGGACAAAGAGGGCGTCAGGGCACGGATAGCGCCGTCGGTCACCCTTCAAGTCACCGGCCATCCCCGATCATGCGCGCAGTTCGACAATCAATGGATCGAGCGTTTCAAGGCGAGGAAAGCAACGCTGATCCATCTTGAGCCAAAGACGCCAACACCAAGGGGTCGCGCCGATCATCCTTGGCGCCGGCCAGCGAGAGGCGATCGCAGAAGCAGTCGAGCCGCTTGGGATGGATCGCGAAAACGGCGACGCCGCGATCCATCAGGGCTTCGACGACAGGGCCGTGCGGCGTTTCAAGCGCAACCACGATCTCGCCGGCCCGCAGGCCGCCTGATCGATCAGCCAAGCGACCATGGCGCCAAGTTCATCGGCATCAGGCGCGACCGCGCTTTGTTGTGGCGCGCCGCCGCCGATCATGCAGACCTGATGCTCTTTGCTCGCCCAATCCACGCCAACGGGCAGGGTCGGCTCTTTGTCCATGCGCGCCTCCTCTCAAAGATCGGGCCGCTGCGGTGCTTCGCCATTCCCTTGACTGGCGCTCAAGGCGAACCCGGCGCAACGCCCCAAGGGGGGCGTGGAACGCAGCCGACCAACCGAGGCGCACGCCCCCCTGAGCGCCCGAAGACACAGAGGGCAAAAGGCTGGTCTCGCTCAGCCGACCCAAAGCGGAGAGGATGAACCAAACCGCGCTATTTGGGTCAGGGGGGCCATAGCCATTGCGGAGCTATGGCCGTCCCTGCCCCCATTGGCGCCACAGCCACCCAATTCTCCGCCGGCTTTTCTGGCGAGACGAAAGGCCCGGCCCCGGAGCATTTCTCATTCGCGCGATTTGCTCAGTGCGCCGCCAGAATAGGAATTGCGGCTTCTTTGAAAACACGCGCTGTGGCGCCTCCCAGGATAAGTCTTGATAATCCTTTGCGACCAAAGGCCCCCATGACGATCAGGCTGCATCCGGTCTCTTCTGCGACCGCAAGGATTTGTGCGGCGGCGTCGGCGTCACGAACCTGGGTGTCAGCCACAGTGACTTTGGAGGCCCGCCGTTGAAGATAGGTTTGGATATCGCCAGGGGGCGGCCGCGTGATCGAAGGGGCTATCTCCCGGGAGTGTCCGGTGAGGAGCACAATCTCGTCCGCTCTTTCCCAGATGGGTCGGGCGGCGTGCAAAGCGCGGGTCGCTTCGCGGCTTCCGTTCCAGGTCACAAGCACCCGCCTGAAAGAAGCGTCGGACGCCCTATCCCGAGGCGCGATCAATGTTGGCCGCCCGCTATTGACCGCCGCCTCTTCAGCGGTTGACCAATTGATGTCGTCCTGCCTGAAATCGGTCTGCTCAACGACCACCAGATCATGGAACCGCCCTGCCAAGCCCAACACGTCGTGAGCGCGGCCCTCCGCCACTGCAAGTTCCCCATCCGCGCCCCAGTCCTGCAGCCGCTTGGAGAAGCGGCCTTGGAGTTCGGCCGCTTCTCGATCAGCAGTCGCCTGAAGGTCTGCAATGAGGTCGCCGCCGCCGCCAGGCCCTTTCGCCAAGAGCTTCGCGATCGCGAGGGTCTCGTGGGCCACAAGCCCGGTGACTTTCGCTCCAAATCGCGCGCCGAGGGCCATGGCCAAGTCGATATGCGCTGACCATTCTTCGTGAGGCTTAACGTGAACGAGCAGATCTTTGTACATCGCACCCTCCCTTGGCGGCCGTGTGGTTGCTTATGCCTGTGCTGAAGTCCATACACATCGAAGTGAGGGGCATAGCATAATCGCGCCCCGAGAAAGGTTCGGTCGTGCACGACCCGCATGCCTTCAGCGCCTTGGCGGTTCAGATCTGCCTCTTTTTGCTGGCGACAAGCGTCATTGTTCCGTTGGCCCGGTCGGTCGGACTGAGCGCAGTCGTTGCGTTTCTTGTCATCGGCGTCGGGTTAGGTCCAGAAGGCCTTGGACGGCTCGCCGAAATTGTGCCGCAGGCGGCCCCATACGTGTTCGCGCACACGGCGGAAACCACATGGCTGGCCGAGCTGGGCGTTGTCTTCCTGCTGTTCGCCATCGGCCTTGAGGTTTCCACGCGGCGGCTCTGGTCGCTCCGACGCTTCGTCTTGGGCCTGGGTGGGGCGCAGCTTTTGCTGACCGCGGTGGCCATCAGCGGCGTTGCGTTGGCCTTCGGCAACACCGTTGAAGCCGCTGTGGTGACCGGACTTGCTTTTGCTTTGTCTTCAACGGCGGTGGTGTTGCAGCTTCTCGGTGAGCGGCGGCAACTGAGCGGAGCCGTCGGACGCGCAGGCTTTTCGGTTTTGCTTCTGCAAGACTTGGCGGTGGTCCCGATCCTGTTCGGCGTTGCCGCGCTCGCCGCCGGACAAGCCAATGAAGCGGGCGCCGGCGCTGGGGAGGTGGCGCGCGCTGTGCTCGAAGCGGTCGGCGCGGTGCTGCTGATCCTTGCGGTGGGGCGCTACCTCATGCGGCCGCTGCTCAGGCGGGCGGCGAAGTTACGCAGTCGCGAGGTCTTTGTCGCAACCGCCCTGTTGGCGGCTCTGAGCGCGGCGCTGATCGCGCAGGCTGCCGGTTTGTCTATGGCCTTGGGGGCGTTTTTGGCAGGCCTGCTGTTGGCGGAAACCGAGTTCCGTCACGAAATCGAAATCGACATCGAGCCCTTCAAGGCCCTCTTGCTGGGGTTGTTTTTTGTCACTGTCGGCATGCAGATCGATCTTGATCTGCTCGCGGCGGAGCCCTTGCGGGTCATTGTGGGTGTTGTGGGCCTCGCGGCCCTCAAGGCCGCCATTCTTGCGCCCTTGGCGCGGGCTTTCGGTCTGTCATGGCCGAAGGCGATCGAGCTGTCGTTTCTTTTGGCCCAAGCAGGCGAGTTTGGCTTCATCGTCATAGCGCTTGCCGCCGATGCCGGCCTTTATCCCGCGCCGGCCGCTGACTATATGTTCGCCGTGGTGGCCTTGAGTTTGCTGCTCACCCCCACCATCGCAGACCTCGGCGTGCGTTTGGGGCGTTTGTTGGACCGAAGGGTCCCAGACCAGGCCCTTGAGGTGAACCTGCCCAACGAGGGCGTCGCCCAAGGCGGCGGCCACGTGATCGTTGCGGGCTATGGCCGGGTCGGACAGCTTTTGGGTCGGCTGCTGATGGAGCAGGACTTCGATCACATCGCGGTCGACGCCGATCCTGACTTGGTCTCGCATCTGCGAGACAAAGGCTGGCCGGTGCTTGTCGGGGACCTGAGCCGCCAAGAGGTGCTTGCAAGACTAAGCGCTGACCGTGCAGCCGCCATCGTTGTCACCATGAATGACTTTGACGCCACAGAGCGGATCGTGACCGCCGCAAGAGCCGCATGGCCCAATGTCCCCATTTTCGCGCGGGCCCGTGACGCCGCTCAAGCCCGCCGCCTCGCAGACCTGGGGGCCCATCACGCGACCCCGGATGCGGTCGAGGGCGCGCTTCAACTGGGCGGTGCTGTTCTTGAGGGCTTGGGCGTCCCTGACGAAGGCGCCCGCAGGATCATCGACTCCCTAAGAGACAGCCTTCGGGAATGAATGAGATGCGAGGCCAGGGGACAGTCACGCCTGGCCATGGCGGAGGAAGCGCATTCCGCACGCAAGGCCCCAGGGCCAATTCCCCAAAAGACAATCTCAGCCTTGTCCACCCTTCCAGGCGTCCAGGCGGCGGGCTGACAGAGGCCGATCAAGGTCAGGTCACGGGATGAGCGGACGGGATGTGTTCCGAGCCGTGACCGCAGCTGCGTTAGCTTGGCCACAGGAAAGCGACCCTATGTTTGCAAAGGCCGGCGCGGGCCGCGCCCGCTGTCAAGGGCGAGCCGACGGCGAATTTGGCTCGCATCGGCGCGGGCTAAGCGATCGCGATGGGACCACCAGGAGCGCTTATCGATTGAGGCCAAGCATGAGGCCTTTTCACCAATCGCTGCGCGGCAGGGCCGATGCGGTCTTTTGCAGATCATGCTAAGGCGTTCCGCGCATCCCAGCACCCGCCCCCCCGCGGATAAGAACTGAAAGAAGTTGCTTTGGAGTTGTCCTCGATCTTTGCGCTGCTGACCTTCTTCGGTCTGAGCTTCGCCACGGCCTCCTCGGGCGCGGTGTTTCGTCCTGGCGAGTGGTATAGAGGCCTGCTTAAGCCGACATGGACCCCGCCCAACTGGGCGTTTCCCGTCGTTTGGTCGATCTTGTTTTGCACGATCGCAGTCTCAGGCTGGCTGGTCTGGGAGGCGGCTGGTTGGTCAGCCTGGCCTGCTTTGTCGCTGTTCGTCGTGCACCTTGTGGCTAACGCCGCCTGGTCATTCATCTTCTTTGGGATGCGGCGGCTCGATTGGGCGATGGCGGAGGTGGTCTTTCTTTGGGTGCTCATCCTCGCAGTGATCGCCGCCTTTGCAGAAATCAGTCCGACGGCGGCGTTGCTTCTTGGCCCCTATCTCGTGTGGGTCAGCATTGCCGCAGCGCTGAACTTTCGCCTGTTGCAGCTTAATGGCGCGCGTGGAACGAGCGCCCCCGAGAGGGAGGGGTGAACTCCAACTCAAGCGATGGTGGGATCGCTTGGCGCCCCGGGCTTAACGTCAGTTCACGATGCGCCCTGCCGGTCTTGCAGATGGCGGCCTTGAGGCCTTCGTGGGCATCGGAAACGACGAGCTTCACGTCCTTCAGGCCGCGCTTCACGAGGGAGCGCAGAAACGCCATCCAGAACGCCATCGCTTCGCTGTCGCCGACCGAAAGGCCGATGATTTCGCGCCGTCCGTCGGTGGCGGCGGCGACCGCGATTATGGCCGCGACGCCGACAATCCGGCCGCCCTGGCGTTGCTTCAAATAGGTGGCGTCGAGCCACAGATATGGCCATTTGCCTTCCAGCGGCCGGTCGAGAAACGAGCCGACGCGCTCAAAGTTTTTTGGAGAGTTTGGAAACCTGCGACTTGGAAATCCCGCTCATGCCCATGGCCTGCACCAGTTCTTCGACGCGCCGGGTAGAGACGCCATTGATTCGTTCGTCGGGAAATCGATCCCCGGATCGATGTCTGCTCCTCCTCACCCTGGATCACCGCCGTCAGAGCCTTTTTCGCGGAAATCGATGCCCCGCATCGATTTCTGTTCGCTCAAAGTCCATGAGCCGCCGCGGTTCCAGAATGAAGCCGGGATAATCGCTTGGCCCGGAATGGAATTTCGGGATCTTAAGGTCAAGCGCGCCGACCCGCGTTTCAATCACGCGGTCGCGATAGCCATTGCGATAGGTGGGGCGATCGGGCGATCGCTCATGGCGGGCGGCGCCGGCGGCGCCGGCGGCGTTGCCGGCGTCAAAGTCCATCAGCCGATAGAGCGTGGTCTCGGCCAGGACGCGCAGAAAGTCGTCGTCATCGCTCGCTTGGATAGCCGCCAGGGGATGAGGCAAGGTGTCATTGCTCATCAGCTTCGATCCTCAGCTTGAGTTGCCTGTCGCAACACAACCCTTGCCGAGATTCTCCGATGACCACCCCCGCGCTTCGGGCGCGCTCTGACTCTTGCGGTCAGCGCGCCCCAAGCGCTCCGGCAGGAATTTCCACCACCTGGATCGACGCCAC
>JBILVS010000131.1:0-7159 GCA_044370335.1 Caulobacterales bacterium | reverse complement strand
GCCATGCTTTCGCTCTGGTCGACGAGGATCACGGCGACGTCGTTGACGGGTTCGCGGGTCTCGCGGATCCAGACGGGCTGGGCGAGGGCGAGGAGCAACAGCGCCAGACCTGCCCCGCGCAGCCAAGGGGCGCCGCCGCGCCGCCAGACATAGACGACAAGCGTCGCCGCCATGAGCGCGGCCAGCGCCCAGAGGGCCCAGCCGGGGATCAGGGGATCGAACGAAATCCGGCCGACCGCCGTCATGGGCGGTCCTCGCGGCCGAGCCGTTCCAAGAGCGCGGGGACGTGGACCTGATCGGCCTTGTAGTTGCCGGTCAGCGCGACCATCACAAGGTTCACGCCAAAGCGCAGCGCAAGCTCGCGTTGGCGCACGGTGACGCCGCCCTCGCCCGCCCAAGCGGCGGCCCAGTCGCCGTCGCCGACGAAGAGCGAGGCGACGCCGTCGCGGGCGGCGGCGGAGGATTGGGTCTCGGCCCAAAGCTCCGGCGCGGGGTAGCGGCCGGGGAAGCTGCGGAGCAGGTAGAAGGAGCGCGCTACGACGTGCTCGCTCGTGACGCGCTCCAAGGGCGGGGCGTCTAGGCCGCGGAGCATGACCGCGGCGGGGCCGGCGGCGGCTTGGGTCTGGTCGGCGTCGCGGGTGTCAACCAGAAGCATGCCGCCGAGGCGGAGATAGCGGTCGAGATTGGCCAGGGCTTCGGGGCTGAGGCTCTGCGGTCGCGCGGGCGCCGGCCAGTAGATGAAGGGGAAGACCGAAAGATCATCGCGGGCGAGGTTGACCGCGACCGGCGGTCCCGGCTCCACGGCGGTGCGGGTGAAGAGGGTGTCGGAGAGCACCGTGAGGCCTTCGCGGGCCTCGCGGTCCGCCGCGGCGTCGCCGGTGACGACGTAAGCGAGGCGCACGATGAGGGTTGGGTCGTCGTCCTGGGCGTGGGCCAGACCCGGCGCCATGATCGCTATGGCCAGCAGCAGCGCGGCGGCGGCGCGGACCGCGGGGAGACGACCCGCCACTAGAAGCGACACCAACAGATCGAAGGCGGCGATGAGCGCCGCCACGCCCAGGAAGAGGCCTGCCAAGGGCCGCGATCGTTGGGCGTCAAGCCTGTCGGGGCGGAGCCCGGCTGGGAGGGCGATCGCTTCTAGGGCCTCTGTGGGGCTGACCGCGTCAATGGCGTCGGCGAGGCCCGCCCGCTCATAGAGGCCGGGGGGCGTGAGGGGGCTGGCGGCGGCGGCGGCAAAGGCTGCGGCGGGGATCGGATCCACCCCGGCGCGGGCGTCGCGCAGGGCGCCGAAGCCGTCGAGCAGCCTGACCGCGCGGAAGGGCGCCGCCCCGCCCGGCTCGGCGGCGTCGGGGCCGCGACCGGCGGCGCGTCCGGCGAAGGCGACGACCCGGCGCAGCATCTGCACGTAAAGGCCCGATAGCGGCAGGTCAGACCATTCTGGTCCGGCGGAAATGTGGAACAGAACCAGGAGCCCCTCACCCCGAGGCGCGGCGGTGACCAGGGGCGAGCCGTCTTCCAGGGCGGCCCATAAGCCGGCTTCGCTTTCAGCGCCGGGGGCGGCGAGAAGCTGCTGGCGCACCACGATGTCGGGGGGCGGGATGAGGCCTGCGAAGGGGCTTTCGGGGGGGAAGGCGGCGATCGGCTGCGGCTGCTCCCAAGACAGAGCTGAGCCTAGGGCTCGGGCGCCCTCGCGTAGGCGCACAGGGACGAGATCGTCAGCGTCATTGGCGAGGCGGGGACCGGCGAAGCGGACGAGAAGGCCGCCGGTTTCGAGCCATCGTGTCAGGCGTTGGGCGTCCTGCGGCGCCAAGCGGCTCGCGTCAGGGAGGACGATGGCTTGGGCGCGGGCGTCGATCAACGCCGGGACCGCGCCCCGCTGGAGGGCGGCGTACGGCTGAAGCGCGCGTTCGACATAGTAGAGTTCGGAGAGCAAGGGTTGGGCGCCGCCGCCGGGGTCGGCGAGGCCGACGAGGGGCCGTGACGAACCTTCAGGCAACAGCCGCACGCCGCCGGCGCTGTCCTCGCCGATGAGGCGGACCCGGGCCGTGCGGGCGGCAATCTCGGCCGGCAGAGCGATGAGCGCTTCGCCGCGGCCGCCCTCAAACATCAGGTCCGCGACGCCGAGGCTGCGGCCGTCGAGGGTCTCAGCGGCGACGGCGGCGGCGGTGGGCGCCTGCGGGCCGCGCACCGCGGTGACGCGGACGCCATCGGCGCCGGCGACTGCATCCACGATGGCGCGGGGGCCGCCATCGGAGAGGCGGAGGCTCACCGGGCCGAGGCGCTGGAGGGCGGCGATCAGTGCGTCGTCGCCGGGGCCGGCGAGACCGTCGCTGAGCCAGATGACCTGATCGACGGCGGCGAGGCCTGAAGCGCCCAAGCGCTCGGCGGCGTCGGCGCGATCCGGGCGCCAGGCCTTGGGTTCGAGCTGGGCGGCGCGGCCGCGCAGGCCGCCGGGGGTCAGCGCTTCGGCCGGGGACCAAGGCTGAGCGGCTGGAGCAGTGAGGAGGAGGCGCGCCTCGCCGCCTTCGTTCTCCAGATCGGCCGCGATGGCCTGCAGGGCGGAGCGGACGCTCAACCAGGCGGGGGCGAGGGTCCATCCGTCGTCGACGACAATGAGGACGCGCCCCGCCACGCTTTCAACCGCGGCCCGGGGCGCAAGGCTCGGACGGGCGAGGCCGATGATCGCAAGGGCCAGGATCGTCATCCGCAACAGGATCAGCCACAGGGGGGCCTTGGCCTTGGCTTCGTCGGCCGTGCGCAGACCCAACAGCAGGCGCAGCGGCGGAAAGCTCTGCACCACGGGCGAGGGGGGCGTAGCGCGCAGGATCAGCCACAGCAACGGCAGAGCCGCCAACGTGGCGAGCGCCCAGGGGGCGGCGAAATGGAGGCCCGCAATGCTCACGGCCCGCGCTCCGAAAGGGCGCCGATCATGGCGGACAGGGCCGCGGCGGAGGGCCTGTCGGTGCGGTGGAGCAGGAGCGGGAAGCCCAAAGGATCGGCGAGGGCGCGCAATGCGGCGCGGTGATCGGCCAAGCGGGCCTGATAGGCCGCCTTGGCTTCTTCGGCGCGGCCGAACAGCGCTTCAGCCTGGCCTCCGGTTTCGGTGAAGCGTATGCGGCCTTTGAAGGGGAAGTCCTCCTCCGCCGGATCGACGATCGCCATCAGGACGCCGTGAGCGCCTTGATCTGCGGCGCGGCGGAGGCGGTCGCGCCAGGTTTCGATGGGGGCGTAAAAGTCGCTGAAAAAGGCGACGACGCCGCGAGGGGGAGGCGCAGCAGGTTCGGGGCGGGCGGCGCTGTGGGCTTTCAGCAGCGCTTCGGCGAGGCGTTCGGGGGCGGAGGCGCCGCGGAAGCCCGGACCGCCGAGGGCGGCGACGCGTTCGCCGGCGCGGGTCAAGACCACGCCCAAGGCGACGGCCAGGATCAAGGCGCGCTCAGCCTTGCGGGGCCATTGGTTCGGGGCGGAGCTCCAGGCGAAGCCTGGGCCCGGGTCGACCCAAAGATGGGCGGCCTGGGCCGCCTCCATCTCGCGCTCGCGGACGAAGAGACGTTCTCCTCTGGCGGAGCGGCGCCAATCGACCAGCCGGGCGCCGTCTTCGGCGCGATAGTCGCGGAACTGCCAGAAATCCTCCCCTTGCCCTGCCCTTCGGCGGCCATGCACGCCAGGAACTGCGGAAGCGAGCCGGCGCGCCTGCAACAGAAGGCCGGGCAGGTCTGCGGCGAGGCTGGCGGCCTCCAAACGCAGGACGGCGGGGGCGGCGGACACGCTCACGCGGCGCGGGCGGCGAGGTCATCCACCAGGGTTTCGATCTCCACTCCGGCGGCGCGGGCGCTGAACGCCAAGGACATGCGGTGGGCCAAAGCGGGCCGGGCCAACGCCAGCACATCGTCCACAGCGGGGGCGAGGCGGCCGCGGAGCAGCGCGCGGGCGCGGCTCGCCAGCATCAGGGCCTGGCCTGCGCGGGGGCTCGGGCCCCAGGCAACGTGTTCGTTGACGCGGGGATCGGGGGAGGCGCCGGGGCGAGCCGCCCGGACCAGTTCCAGAACCGTGGCCAGCACTTTTTCGCCGACGGGCATGCGCCGAATGAGGCTCTGAATGCGCAGCAGGGAGGCGGAATCGAGGACCGGGTTCGGGATCTGGCGGTCAAGGCCCGTGGTGTCGAGGAGGATCCGCCGCTCTGTTTCCTTGTCCGGGTAGGGGACGTCGATCTGCAGAAGGAAGCGGTCGAGCTGGGCCTCCGGCAGGGGATAGGCGCCTTCGTGTTCGATGGGGTTTTGGGTCGCCAGCACGTGGAAGGGGGCAGGCAGGTCATAGCGCTGGCCGGCGATGGTGACGTGGTGTTCCTGCATCGCCTGCAGCAGCGCCGATTGCGTCCGCGGGGAGGCGCGGTTGATCTCGTCGGCCATCAACAGGCTTGTGAAGACCGGGCCTTGCACGAAGCGGAAGCGGCGGCGGCCCTGCTCATCCTGCTCTAAGACTTCCGAACCCAAGATGTCGGCGGGCATCAGGTCAGGCGTGAACTGCACCCGGGCGGTGGGCATGCCGAGGACGCGGGCTATCGCTTCCACAAGGGTGGTTTTGGCCAGCCCCGGCGCGCCCAGAAGCAGCGCGTGGCCGCCGGCGAGGATCGCGGCGAGGGTCAGTTCGACCACGCGCTCCTGTCCGAACACGGTCTTCGCCACTTCGTTGCGGACCCGGCTCAAGGCCTCTACAGCGGCTTGGGCTTCCGCGACCAGGGCTGCGGGGGCGTTGTGGTCTTGGGGCGGCTCTGCGTTGCTCATCGCCCGTGACCTCCTACCTAAGGGGGGCAAAACCATGGCGGGGCGGCGCCTTGGGGTTGCGCCGGGGCCCGCTTTCAGGGTTCTTCCAAGCCTAACGCGGGCGCAGACGCAAGGCGATGTCCGCAGCGCGTCAAGGTTGGGTAGCAAAGGTTGACGGTCGCGGTGACAGGTCAAAATACGGACTTTGGACTGAGCGCCTTTTTGGCGGGACTTGCAGCGCAAGGGGGCGGCGAGCGTCGTTTGCCGCCGGTGGAGGCGTGGAACCCTGACCGGTGCACCGAGGAAGGCGATTTTCGGATCCGCGCGGACGGGGTGTGGTTCCATGAGGGCAGCCCGATCGGTCGGGAGGCGATGGTGCGGCTGTTCTCGTCGATCCTGCGCAAGGATGCGGACGGGGGGACCTATCTCGTCACGCCCGGAGAAAAGGTGCGGGTCAAAGTCGAGGACGCGCCGTTTCTGGCGGTGCGTGTGGATCGACATGGCGAGGGCGCGGGGCAAACTTTGGTGTTCACCACCCAAGTCGGGGATGTGGTCGCCATGGGGCCGGAGCATCCGCTGCGGGTGACGTTCGACCGAGCAACCGGTGAGCCGCGGCCTTATGTGATGGTGCGTGGGCGGCTGGAGGCGCGGATCCTGCGGGCGCCGTTCTATGAGATGACGGCCTGGGCAGACCATCACGAGGGGCGTTTCGGGGTGTGGAGCGGCGGGGCGTTTTTCGCGTTGGAGCCCGGTTGATGGGAGCGGGGGCGTTTGATCGGGAGGATTTCGCGGAGCGGCTTGCTGCGCGGCTCTTGCCGTTGACGGCGGTCGTGGGCGGGGAGCGACCGCCGCGGAGCGATTATGATCTCGCGCGGTTGGCCCGGCCCGAGGGGGCGGTTTTGAAGCCGGCCGCGGTGTTGGCGCCGATTGTGATGCGGCCTGAAGGGTGGACGCTGCTGCTAACGGAGCGGACGACGACGATGCCGACCCATGCGGGCCAGATTGCTTTTCCTGGGGGTCGGGTGCAGGCGGAAGACGCGACTGTGGTGGAGACCGCGCTCAGGGAGACCGAAGAAGAGGTCGGCCTGTCGCGGCGCTTCGTGCGGCCCCTGGGGGCGATCGACTCCTACGAGACGGTGACCGGCTATCATGTCACGCCGATCGTGGCTTTGGTGGAGCCGGGGTTTGCGTTGTCTCTCGATCCGCGGGAAGTGGCGGATGCGTTCGAGGCGCCGCTTGCGTTTCTGATGAACCCCGCTCACCACGAGCGGCACGAGCGCGATTGGCAGGGCCTGCGGCGGGCTTACTACGTGATGCCCTACCAGAACAGGACGATTTGGGGAGCGACGGCGGGCATGATCAAAACGCTTTACGATCGACTTTATGGCGACCACGGACAATGACACGAAAACTCGCTTTTGCGCCTTGGCTTGCGACGCCGGAAACAACGCTGGTGATGGATGCGCTGGACGCGGTGCGGCCGGGTGCGTCGCGGTTCGTTGGGGGCTGCGTGCGAAACGCAGTGATGGGGCGCGCGGCGGACGATATCGATATCGCAACGCAGCTCCTGCCGCAGCAGACGATGGCGGCGGCGAAGGCTGCAGGCCTTGCGGCGCACCCGACCGGCATTGAGCACGGGACTGTGACTTTGGTCTGCAAGGGCAAGCCTTTTGAGGTCACGACGCTGCGGCGGGACGTCTGCACCGATGGGCGGCGGGCGGGAGTGGCGTTCACGGAGGATTGGACGGAGGATGCGCAAAGGCGGGACTTCACGCTCAATGCTCTTTATGCGGACAGAGAAGGTGTGATCCATGATCCGGTCGGGTCCGGGATCACGGACGCGCTTGGCGGCCGGGTCGTCTTTATCGGGGATGCGGATCGTCGGATCGCGGAGGACTTCCTTAGGATCCTGCGTTTTTTCCGGTTTTCCGCCTGGTATGGACGAGGGCCGCTGGACGCGGACGGGCTTGCGGCCTGCGCCCGCGGCTTGCCTGGTATGGGTCAGCTGTCGGCGGAGCGGGTTTGGAAGGAGCTGAAGAAGCTTCTGGCGGCGTCTGATCCGCGGGAGGCGTTGGCCGGCATGGCGGCAGCGGGGGTGCATGAAGCGGTGTGGCCAATGGCAAGCCGGCTTGACCGCTTGGCCGCGCTGATTGGGCTCGAGGCGGAGGCGTTCTTGGCGGCCGATCCGGTGCGGCGGGTTGCGGCGGCGCTGCCTGATCTTGCGGCGGCGCAGACGTTCAGTGTCGGGATGAAAGTGTCGAACGAAGAGCGATATCGGCTCTGCGCGGCGCATAAGCCTGTGGGGCGGATCGTCAGCTTCATGTCGCTGAGGGAAGTGCGGCGGACGCTCTATCGTCTGGGTTCGGAGGCTTTTCTCGATCAAGCTGCGCTGGCCTGGG
>JBILVS010000037.1:0-23594 GCA_044370335.1 Caulobacterales bacterium | reverse complement strand
GGTCGATGCACTCTGGACCGCCATCGGCCAACTGGTCGATTGCATCACTGCTCAAGACTGCCGCAATCTGTTCCAAAACTGCGGCTATGTACGGTCAGTCTGAATCTGCTCTAATAGGAGCTGGCGACCAGATTGGCTTCGGCATAAGCGACGCCGTCCATGGCGGAGAGGCGTTCGGTCCATTCGGTGACGCTGGCGGGGTTGGGCGCGCCGACGACGATCTCGGCGCCTCCGACCGTGAAGCGGTCGAAGCACAGACCGCGGAGGTCGCGGCGCTCCGCCAGCAAACGCGCAGCCAATGCGCGGGCCTCGTCGCGGCGGCCGGCGGCAAAGAGGCGCTGGGCCTCGTTCATCGGGTGGCTGCGCTCGAAGGCGATCAGGATCTCAGGACGGTCGGCGCCCTGCGGACAAAAGGCGGGGGCAAGTCCTTGCCGCGCGGCCGGTTGCTCCGCAGCGGCGGGCTCAGCTTCGGCCGGGGTTTCTGTCTCGGCGGAGGGATCAGCGCTGGGGGTCGCTTCGCCGGGCGCCACCGGGGCGGCGATGTCCGGCGGGGTCGCCGGGGGGGCTTGCGGAGGATCGTTGCGGCAACTCTGAACGGCGATCGCGATGGCGACGACGATGCCGCCGAGGCCCAAACCGATGGCCCATTGGCGCGGGGCGAGGCCGCTTTCGGGGCCTTTTGGGGGCCCCTCCCCCGGCGGCGCGGCGGGGGGCGGCGGGGTCTCCGTCATCGCGCGGGGGCTGCGGCGGCGGCGAGGCCAAGATCGAGCAGGCCCTGACCGCAATCGCGCATGCAGCGGCCGGTTTGGCCGGGGATGGGGGTTGCGCTCGGGTTGCGGGCGCAGTCGATCTCACACAGGGCATAGCGGCTCGGGTATCGCCAAACGGCGCGGTTGAGGAACAATGTCTCCAGCTCGCGGCCGCGGGCGCCGGTCTGGGCGGCGAGCAGCGCAAAAGCCGCTGAGACATGGGGCGCGGCCATCGAGGTGCCCTGCTGGTAGCCGTAGAAGCACTCGGTCCGGGCTTCACGGGTGACCGGGTCGACGCATTCCTGCGCGATGCGCATGGTGGAGAGGACGCCGTCCGGGCTGCCGTTGTTGTCGCTGTCGGTGTACATGTCGCCACCCGGCGCCATCACATCCACTTCGGGGCCAAAGTTGGAGTAAAAGGCCAAGCCGCCGCGGGCGTCGCCGGCGGCGACCACCACCACGTTGTTGCAGTTCGCCGGGGCGAAAAGCCGGGTCGGGTTTGCGTTGTTGCCGGCGGCGACGACGACCACCACGCCGCGGGCGACGGCGGCGTCGATGGCGGCCTGCATCGAGGCTGGGCACGGGGCGCCGATGGCGAGGCTCAGGTTGATGATGTCGGCCGGGGTCGGGTTGACGATCTCAGCGTTGGCGTCGGTGATGGCGGGGCCAAGCCCTGCCGCCCATCGGATGCCGTTGACGATGTCGCTGACCTCGCCGCCGCAGCGGCCCAAAGCGCGGATCGGCAACACCGTGACGTTCCAGGCGCCGCCCGCGACGCCGCGGCGGTCGTTGGCGGTGACCGCGCCGACAATGCCCGCCACATGGGTGCCATGGAAGCTGTCGGTGACGCGACGGCCGCAGCGGTCGCCGTCGTCATTGGCGTTGGCGTCGATGCCGTCGGCGTCGCCGGCCCGCTCGGGATCGGTGATCATGTCGACGCCGCGGCCGACATTGGGCGAGCCCACGATATCGGGGTGGGCCATATCAAGGCCGGTGTCGATGACGGCGACGCGGACCTGCCGGGAGCCGACCTGGCGGGCTTGGGTCCAGTAGGCCTCGAACCCTGCCCCGCCGGGGCTTTGGCCCGCAGCCGTTCCGCGCGGGCGATAGTGCCATTGATAGGCGATGAGAGGGTCATCGGGGAGCGCGCCTGTGGCCTGGGTTTCCGGCGCGGGGCCGGAGGGCGCAGGCGCTGCGGTTCCCGGGGGCGTCGGGGTCGAGGGCTGCGTCGTCGGTTGGCTCGGGGGTTGGCTCGGGGGTTGGCTCGGGGGTTGGCTCGGGGGTTGGGTCGGGGTCTGTTGGCGGGGGCGGAGGATGTCGAAGCCGACTTCAACAATGTAGTTCGGCTCGACATACTCAAAGGCGCGGGTCGCCTGCAGGCGGGCGATGGCGCAGACGGTGGCGAGTTCGACGCTCTGCGCGATCTGCTCGTTGGTCGTGCCGCGGGGACAGCGACCGCCTTGCCACTCCATGCCGCGGAGATCAGCTTCCTGTTGGGTCTGGCCCTGGTCAACCATGGCGGTTTCCTGGGCCAAAAGGTTCAGCGACAGCGGCGTTGCGGCCTGCGGGGTGAGATCAATGGCGACGACGCCGCCGCGGCCAACCTGGATTTCGCCTTCAATGCCCAGACGGTCGAGCACCTGACGGGCGCGCTCCACGGTGCGTTCGCCAGCGAGTTCTTCAGCGGCTTGAACCAATTCGCCCAACTTTTCAGGATCAATCGCGCCGAGGGCTTCTTCGCCGTCGGCGCGGAGGCGGGTGACGGTGGAGGCGGCGAGGCCCATGACCGAGGCGGTCTGAGCCAAGGCGTCTTCAAGCGGGGCTCCGACGAGAATTTCACCGGGAACGACGCGGACGGCTTGCGGGGTCAACAGCCCTTCGATTTCGGACTGCGGGCGGACGACGCCGGCCACAGGGGGAACGGCCCCCTCCTCGACCACAGCGACCTCTTGCTGAATGGGGGCCTGCTGGCGGGCGATGAAATCGCAGGCGGCGAGCGCCAACAAGGGGGCCGCCGCGAGGGCGATCCGGGCGGGGCTGAGCAAGCGGCGCTTGGACGAAGCGGTCATGGCGTCCTCCCGAGGGACGGGCCGCTTCTCAGCCCGCCTTCCATGATAACCAAGACTTTAGCCGCAGCGTGCGGTAACACAAGCGCAGAGCCGCCGCCGCCTTTAGCAGGATCCATGACCGAGTACGCCATCGCCCAAAGCGCCAAGGCCGCGCTCAAGGACCCGCCTTTGCGGGCGCGGACGGAGGCGGACGCGGCGCAGCGGGCAGGCGGGCCGGTGCGGTTTGCGGTGGAGATGCTGCCCGAGACCTACGCGACCGCGGAGGCCGCTTACGCAGCCGCGCCGCAGCTTTACGAAAACGGCGGCGAGGTGGTGTTCCAGGACCAGGCTTGGCGGATCGTAACGCGGTTTTGGCGGCCGCTGCCGCCGCTGCCGATCGCAGGTTCGCCCAAAGAGGCGCTCGAGGCGCCGACCGGGCGCGCGCGGACCCAGAAAGAGGCCGAGGCGGCGGCGGGGCTGCCGGTGCAGGGGGTCAGCGTGGCCTTGCCGGCGCGATACGGCTCCATCCCCGCGGCGCGGAAGAAATGGGGGCCGCTGATCGATGCAGGCCTCGCCGATGTGGAGGCCAAGGGCGACAAGTTCGTCGTGATGATCCGGTTCTGGCGGCCGACGCCGCCGGATCTGGCGGCGCAGGAGATCGCGGCGCGGCTGGCGGCGCCGTTGCGGGCGCGGGCGCCGCAGGCGAGCCTCGACATCGGACTGTTTGAACGGCGGGCTCCGGAAAACCCCGATGTTGTGCTCGTGGCGGAAGAAGGCTCCGGCCGACGACAGCAGGAGTAGGCCGCTATTGGTCTCTGATCCGGACGCGGACGGATTCTCGGCGGCCTTCGCCATCGATGACGGTGATGGTGTGAAAACCGGGGCCGGACGGGCGCCACAAGGCGCGGCCGCTGGTCGCTTCGATCACCGCGGGGCGGCCTTCGGCGAACCAGGACAGGCCGCCCTCTCCGCCGGAAGCGGACAAAGACAGCCCACGGCTGTCAGGGCCGAATTCAGTGACCAGCACTTCTGCGCCATCGGGCGGGAAGAGGATCTGGGGCCCCGCTCCCTCTCCTTCCCGCTGCAGGCGGGCGAGGGCGTCCGGCGCCGCCGGGGGGGCGGGGCTCTGCGTCGGTGGGCGGGCGGCGGGGCCGATGGCGTCGAAGACATCGAACACCAAAGGCAAAGCCGCGGCTCGGCCTGTCGCACCGGGCCGGGGGCTTCCGTCGGGGCGGCCGACCCAGACGCCGACGACCCAATCCCCTGAGACGCCGAAGGCCCAGGCGTCGCGGAAGCCATAGGATGTGCCGGTCTTGTAGGCGACGATGGGGGCGTTCTCGCTCAAGGCTGCCGGGGCGCGGCCATTGGGGGTCGGCGAACCCGCGAGGATGCGGAGCACGTCTTCAGCGGTGTCGCGGCGGACGAAGCGGCGGGCGGGGGCATAGACGGGATCGGCCCAGCGCAAAGGCCGGGCTTCGCCGCCGGCGGCCAGCGCGGCATAGAGCGTGACGAGGTCCTCCAGCGTCATGCCGACGCCGCCGAGCGCGAGGGCGAGGCCTGCCTCGGCGTCCGGACCGGGGGGCAGTCGCGGGGCGGCATAGGCGCGGCGAAGGGACGCCGCGAAGGGCGCAGCGCCGATGCCTTCAAGCGTAGCAACCGCAGGGACATTCAGGGAGTGCTGGAGGGCTTCATAAAGGCGGACATCGCCGTGAAAGCGGCGGTCGAAGTTTTCGGGCATGTAGCCGGAGAACCGAATGGGAGCGTCGCGGGCCAAGGTTTCAGGCGCAGCAAGGCCCTGATCGAAGGCCAGCGCATAGATGAAAGGCTTCAAGGCCGACCCAGGCGAGCGGACGGCTTGGGTCATGTCGATCCAGCCGCCGGGACGGGCGCGGCCGGCCCCGCCGACGCTGGCGCGGACCTCACCGCTTGGAGCGTGCACGACCATCACCGCAAGGCCGGCGTCGCGCTCCATGGTTTCGGCGTCTTGCGCCACGAGGCCTTCGACAGCGGATTGCAGAGCGGCGTCGAGGGGCGTGGCGATGACGCTGCGCCCAGGGTTGGCGGCGGCCAAGCGCACGGCGGCGTGTTCGGCGAAGACGGGGAACGGACGCCGCTGCGGCACGGGCAGCGCTTGAGCTTCGGCGATGCGGCTTTGTTCGAGAAGGCCTAACGCGCCGAGCCTTTGCAGGATTAAGCGGCGGCTTGCGGCGGCGGCTTCAGGGCGACGATCGGGCCTGCGGGCCTCCGGCGCCTGAGGCAGGGCGATCAGAAGCGCGATTTCGGCATCGTCGAGCCAGGTCGGGTCTTTTTCAAAGTAGGCGCGGGAGGCGGCGCGGACGCCTTCAAGGTTGCCGCCATAGGGGGCAAGGGTGAGATAGGCGGCGAGGATTTCGCGCTTGGTCAGGCGGCGCTCGATCTGCAGGGCCCGGATCATTTCAATGAACTTGGAGCCGAGATTGCGGGGGCGCGGCTCCAGCAAGCGCGCAAGCTGCATTGTGAGCGTGGAGGCGCCGGAGGCGACTTCCCCTGCCCTCACAAACGAACCAGCCGCGCGGACGACGGCGATGGGATCGACGCCGGGGTGAAACCAGAAGCGCTCATCTTCCACCGCGACCAAGGCCTGGATGAAGCGTGGGTCGACGCGGTCGACATCGGCGGCCAAGCGCCACCGGCCCTCCGCCGTGGTGAAGCCGCGAAGCCAGCGGCCGTCGCGGTCTTCGACGACCGGGCTTACCGCGGCGGCGCGGGCGATGGGCGGCGGGAAGGCCACATCCAGCCCGAAGAGCACCAGCATCGCGGCCAGCGCCGCCGTCAGCCACCGCCTTGTGGCGGGCAACGGCGTCCAGAGGGCTGAGCGGCCGCGGCGCATGGCTTCAGCCGGGGCGCGGGGCGATGCGGACCCGGCCCACGGCGCTGCGGCCAAAGACGCCGGGGGCGTACATGTCCTCGACCACGACGCCGGGCATCGCGAACCGGCCCGGCGTCACGGCGCGGACGACATAGGCGAAGCGGAAGGGCCGGCCGGTCACGTCCAACGCTGCGACGAAGCGATCGTCGCGGGCCTCCGCGACAAGGCCGCTGTCCAATTCGCCGGCAAAGGCGAAGGGGCCGGAGCGCCGCGTGCCGTCCCAGCGCAAGGCGCCAAGGCCGTCGGCAGGGCCCAAAACCGTGTCGATCTCGAACCCTGCGGGAAGCAGGTCAACCAGCAGCGCAGGGTGGGTGCGGGCGGCGACGGGCTCGCCGCCGACGACGATGACCAAGCGGTCGCCCTGGGTCAGGTTCTGCAGATCCACGGGGCCGCCGTCGAAAGCGAAGGTGTCTTTGACAACGGCGAAGCCCTGATTGGCGGAGGCGGGGGCTGCGCGGGGAGCGCCGCTGCGCAGGACCGTGCGCCAGACGGGGGCTTGGCCGTCGTTACGGAAGGTCAGGCCTTGGGCGATTTGAGCCGCGGTTGCAGTAAGGCGGCGGCCGGCGCCGGCTTGGCCGTCGAGGCTGACATTCACCTCGCCGCGGGCTTGCAGCGCGTGGACCGCCAACAGCACGAAGGCCTGTTCCTGGGTGGTCATGCGGCTCGGATCGGGGGCTTGGCGTTCGAGGCGCGCGGTCAGCCGGTCGACCAGCTCGTCTTGGCCGGCTTCCACAGCCAAGGCGAGGACGCCCGCGAGGTCGCGGACGGGGGTTTGATACCAGTCGCCAATGTTGCGGTAGCCCAAGGCTTGCTCGGCCATGCGGAAGGCGTTGCGGGCGCGGGCGCGGTCGCCGAACTGGGCGAGGGCCGCGCCGATTTGAGCCCGGGCGAGCGGGCTCGGCTCGCCGTTAAGCCGCGCGTCGTGGAAGTAGCGGAGGTCGGCGATGTCGCCGGCGCCGGCCTTGGCCATGACGTAGAGCGCGTAAGCGGCGGACCGAGAGCGGAGGCGCTCCTCAGAGTCGGTCGTGCCCGGCCAGATATAGACGCGGAAGTCGTAGCCGACGGAGGCTGTGGAGTCCGGTCGAGCGATGATGCGCATCGCGTTCATCGCGGTGTCCACGGCGGCTTGCGGGACAGCATAGCCTTGGGCGCGGGCGCGGATCAGCATGTCTGTGGCGTAGGCGCCGAGCCAGGGGGACGCGGAGGCGTCGTTGGCGCGCCATAGGCCGAAGGCGCCGTCCTGGCCTTGGCGGTCGAGGATCGCGGTGACAGCCTCCTGGACCCGGCGGCGGACGCCTGAGCGCTCGGTGCGGCCGACTTCGGCGGCGATCTGTTCGAGATAGAGCATGGGCAGGCCCACGCTCGCCATCTGTTCGGTGCATCCATAGGGGTAACGCCAGAGGCTATCGAGCAAGGGGCCAGGATCAAGACCGCGGAGGTTGGAGAAGGAGATCGTGGCCTGGGCGTCGCCAGGGAGGAACGCGGAAAGCGCGTCGGCGGGGACGGTGTAGGATTGGCCTGGGCGCTGTTCGGCGATGGCGGCTTCGGCGGTGGGCAGCCAGGGGCTGCGGGTCTGGATGCGATAGCTGCGATCAATCGGCGTGAAGCCTTGCGGACCTTCCAGGCGCAAGGTGAGATCGCCAAACCCAAGGCTTGCGGCGTTCAGGGGCGCGAGCACGCGGGCCTGACCGCCGGGGCGCAGATCAAAGGCGAAGGGCCGGCTCGGCAAGGCCGCCGCGCCGGAGGCGCCCAGGCGCACGGTGTAGCGGCCGGCGGGGCCATCGACGTTATCGAGGGTAAGCGCGGCCATCGCTTCATCGCCGGGGGCCAAAAAGCGCGGCAGGGAGAGCTCGGCGACCACGGGATCGCGGACGGTGATGGGCTGAGAGTAAGCGCCGACAGCGGAGTTGCTCCAGGCGACGGCCATCAGACGCAGTTCGCCGTTGAAGTCAGGCAGGGTGAGCGGGATGTTCGCCCGGCCGTCGCGGCCGACTTCCACCACATCGGAGAAGAGCGCCACGGTGCGCTGGGGAACGCTCGTGAGCCCCTCCCCGCCAAGGGCGTCGCCGCCGGAGCGGGCGAGGGCGGGAGCGCCAAGATTGGGGTTTAAAAGCCGGCCATAATCGTCGCGGAGGTCAACGCCAAGGGCGCGGCGGGAAAAGTACCAGTCTGCGGGATCGGGCGACTGGAAATTGGTGATCTGCAGGATGCCCTGATCGACAGCGGCGATGGCGAGGTGAACCGTTTCGCCGCGGGGGATGTTGGCGACTTGAACCGGGACCGTCAGGGCCTGGCGGGACTGGGTGCGGGCGATGGGCTGGCTGAGGGACACCTCCAGCCGGCGGGCGCCGGTGTCCACCGCGATATAGCCGACGCCGACAGCGCGCCTGGGTTGGGGCAGATTGGCGGGATCGCGGGGGGTCATCACCGTGACGAGCACATAGGCGCCGGCGCCCCAGTCCTGATCGACGCGGATAGCGATTGTTTTGCCATCGGGGCCGACGCGTTCGGTGCGGGTTTCGAGGACGCGGTCGGTGGCGATGACGATCTGGGCTTCGCCGGCGTATGGCGGGCGGATTTCGATCGTGGCGTTGCGGCCCGGGCGGACGGGGTCGGTTGGCGTGGCGACGGTGACGAGATCGGGGGTGTCGCGGTCGCTCGCGGCGCCGCCCCAGCCTGCGCCGAAGCGGTAGGAGGTTTCCGCGCCGGTGGCCTCATGGGTCAAAGTCAGGCGGTAGGCGCCGCCGCGGAGGCGATCATGGCCGATGACGGCAGGTTCGCCCGCGCCCACGGAGAATTCGCCGCCGTCCACAGGGATATCGCGGCCGGTTCGGCGCCAACGCCATTCGCCGTCCTGCAGATACCAGTCATAGGACCAGTCCTCTTCCACCAAGCGCCACAGGACGCCGCGGGCAGCGGTGCGGGCGCCTGAGGGATCGACGGCGATGACGTCAAACTCGGCGCCGGCGTTCTCGCGGACGACATCGTTTTCAAACCGCGGGCGGACGCCAAGATAAAGCCCGCTGAGGCGGACCGGGACATCGAGGCCCTGGCGGACAGTGCGGCCGCCGGGGTCGGAGACGGCGGCGGTCACGCGGGCGCGCAAGGGAAGGCTTGTGTCCGGCGCGTTGTCGAGGCCGAAGACCAAAGCCGCGCGGCCCGCGGCATCGGTGACTGTGGGGGTGAGGGGGATGAACTGGTCTGTCAGGCTCTCATCAGCGCGGCCGAAGCGAAAGCCCTCGAAGGTGGGGAAAGGGTTGGGATCGACCTGCAGGCGAGCTTCGCCTTCAACCGGGAGGCCCGCGCCGGGGGCGCCATAGAGGAACTGCGCGTCCACCGCAAGGCTGCGGCTTTGGCCGGCCAATAGCGGGCTGTCGGTCGCGGTGAGTTCAACCCGGAGGCGTTGGGGAACGAAGTCTTCCACCGAGAAGGTGATTTCGCCCGCGGGCGCGTCCTGGCCGTCGACCTCCAGCACGGCGCGCCAGACGCCGCGAGGGGCGCCGCGGGCGATGTCGATGGTCTGCGCGACCGCCCCGGCCATTTCAGCTTCCAGCAGGCGGCGGCGGGCGAACTCCGCGCCGTTGGGGCGGTAGATGAGGAGGGTGGAGCGGCGGTTCGGCACGGCGCGGCCCGCGCCATCGCGGATCAGGCCTATAAGGCGGACGCGCTCGCCGGTGCGGTAAACGCCGCGATCGGTGTAGAGGTAGGCGTCGATGTCGCCCGGAGGCCTGCGGCCGTCCACGCCGCGTTCGGAGAGGTCGATGGCGGGACGGTCAAGGTCCATCACCGCGAAATCGCCCTCGCGGCCATAGGCCATGACCATTTTGGCGCGGCCCGCGCCCTCCCCTTCCAGAAGCGCTGTGGGGAAACGGGCATAGCCCTCGCGGTTGGTGCGGACGCGGGCCAATTCGGCGTTGTTGTCGGCGATCAGGGTCAAGACCACGCCACCGACGGGGCGGGCGGTTTCGAGCGAGCGGACGACGACGTCCAGCCCTTGCGCGCCGCGGAAGCTCTGCAGGGCGAGGTCAGTGTAGAGCACCCAGCGGTAGGCGGCGGCGGGGGCGGCGTCGCCGTCTTCAGGGCGCGGGGCGCCGGGGCTCACGTCGCGGAGTTTGACGATGTAGGCGCCGGGTTCGATCGCCCCCAAGGCCGCGCCGAGGGCGAAAACGGTGGTCACAGTCTCGTTCTGGCCGCCGGCGATATCGAGTTCGCCTTCATAGACCTCAACGCCCGCGCCTTGGCCGGCGCTTTCGACGTCATAATAGAGCCAGGAGCCCTCCTGGCTCGTTTCGCCGCCCTGCAGGCCGGTTTGGGACAGGATGCGATCATTGACGCGCCAGATTTCCACGGCCAAGCGAGAGACGTTCACGGTCTCAAAGCCGATGCCGTCGGCCTCGTTGCGGGGCAGGATCATGCCGTCGCCGGCGAAGCCGACGTAAGCAGGGCGGTCGCCGAAAGAGAGGGCGAAGCGCTCTTCGCGGTCGGCAACGGCGCCGTCCTGGGCCGGGAAGCCTTCGAGGATCGTGACTTCGCGGTCCGGGGCGAACGGCAGACCCGCGATGCAGGCGAGGGTGTCGGCGGCTTCCACCGTGAAGGGGGCGGAAGGCTCCAGGCGGATATAGTCGGCGAGGTTCGCGTCGCGGGAGACGGGCTGGGAAAACTCCAAGCAGGCCTTGGGATTGACGCCATCGGTATCGAGCCGAAGGCGGAGGAAGGCCATGCCGTCTCCGAGGCGGCCGCCGGCGCGGGGGGCGTTGGCGCTGCGGGGGGCGTTGGCTTCGCCGGCGGCAAAAGCGAGCGGCGGGCCGTCAACGCCGAGGGCGGCGCGGCTTAAAACCATGCCGCTCCAAAGGCCTACAAACAAAGCCACGGCAGCGGCGATGATCGTGTTGCTGTTCATGGCCCGCCATCCCCTTCGGCTCGTTGGGTTCGTCCCAATTCACCCATGCTTGCCCGACAGGCGGTCAACCGACAACAGCCTTCGGTGTCGCTCCGCTGCGTTCGGCTTGAAAAAATCGACCGAGACCGGCTTCTGGCCCAAGGCTTGCGCCGCTACATTACGGCGAAGACCAGGGAGGACCTCATGGCGACGGATGCGGCCGCGCCTGTCAGGCAGACCGCGGAAGGCGGGTTGACGGGCCATGAGCTCGCGACCCTGGCCCGGATCGAGGAGCGGGCGCTGTGGCTGGCTCTGTGGACCATCCACAACGCCAACCATCTGAGGGACAGCCGGGACGGATTGAAGGTCGGCGGGCATCAGGCCAGCTGCGCTTCCATGACGACGCTGATGACCGGGCTTTACTTCAAGGCGCTGCGGCCGGTGGACCGGGTGGCGGTGAAGCCGCATGCGAGCCCGGTGTTTCACGCGATGCAGCACCTGTTCGGCCGGATGCCGATCGAGAAACTCAAGGCGTTTCGGGCCTATGGCGGGGCGCAGAGCTATCCGTCGCGGACCAAGGACGTGGACGATGTGGACTTCTCCACCGGCTCTGTGGGCCTTGGGGTGGCGATCACGGCTTTCGCCTCTCTGGTGCAGGACTATTTGTCAGGCCGCGGCTGGCTTGATCCGGCGCAGCGGGGGCGGTTCATCGCGCTTCTGGGAGACGCGGAACTGGATGAGGGCAACATCTATGAGTGCCTGATCGAGTGCGCGAAACATGACGTTCGGAACACGTGGTGGATCGTCGATTACAACCGGCAGAGCCTGGACGCGACGACGCCGGAGCGGATGTTTGACCGCTATGACGACATCTTCGCCACCGCCGGCTGGCAGGTGGACACGCTGAAATACGGCGCCCTGCAGCGGGCGGCGTTTGCCGAGCCCGGCGGGCGGGCGCTGCAGGAATGGATCGACGCCTGCCCGAACGCGCTTTACGCGGCGCTGACCTATGAGGGGGGCGCGGCCTGGCGGGACCGGCTGAACGATGACCTGCGGGGGTCTCGCGGCGCGGCGAAGCTGCTCGATGCGCGGGACGACGCGGGGCTGGCCAAGCTGATGACGACGCTGGGGGGGCATTGCCTGGAAACGGTGCTCGACGCCTACGCCAGGGCGGCGGCCGACGACCGACCGCGGTTCATCATCGCCTATACGATCAAGGGCTATCGCCTCCCCTTCCAGGGCCACAAGGACAACCATTCGGGGCTGATGACGCCGGCGCAGATTGCCGGCGTGCAGGCCCAGCTTGGGGTGCCGGAGGGGCGCGAGTGGGAGGTCTGGTCCGGGCTTTCGGACCAAGAACGGCAGGCCTGCGAGGCCACAGTGAAGGCGGCGCCCTTTGCCGCGGAGGTTCAGCGGCGGCACGAGGCGCCGGTCGTCGCGGCGGTCGGTTGGGAGGCGTTTCCGAAGCCTCAGGACGCGCAAATCTCCACCCAGGCCGCTTTCGGCAAGATCATGCACGAGCTCGCCAAGGGGGACACGGCGCTGGCCGACCGGCTGGTGACGACAAGCCCGGACGTGACGGTTTCCACCAATCTTGGGGCGTTCGTGAACCGGCGGGGTATTTTCTCCCGCGGTCAGCAGGACGACGTGTTCAAGGCGCGGCGGATCGCATCGCCGCAGGTGTGGGCGTCGCATCAGACCGGCCAGCACATCGAGCTTGGGATCGCTGAGAATAATTTGTTCTTGATGCTTGGGGCTCTCGGGCTGTCGGGGTCGTTGTTCGGGCAGCAGCTTTACCCGGTGGGGACGCTCTATGACCCCTTCATCGCCCGGGGTTTGGATGCGCTGAACTACGCCTGTTACCAAGACGCCCGCTTTGTGCTTGTGGCGACGCCCTCGGGCGTGACTCTGGGGCCGGAAGGCGGGGCGCACCAGTCGATCGGGACGCCGCTCATCGGGATGAGCCAGCCGGGACTCATGGCGTATGAGCCGGCTTTCGCCGACGAGGTGGCGGCGATCCTGCAGCACGGGTTTGCCCAGCTGCACGCTCCAGACGGGGAAAGCCTTTACCTGCGGCTCTCCACGCGCAGCCTGAAACAGCCGGAACGGAGCGACGACGCTTGGCGCGCGGGGTGCGTGGCGGGCGCCTATTGGGCCGTGCCGCCGGCCCTGGGGGCGGATTTGGCGGTCGCCTATGCGGGGGCGCTTGCCCCGGAAGCGTTTGAGGCTTTCGCGCAGCTGCAAGAAGACGTGCCCGGGGCGGGGCTTCTGGCGGTGACGTCGCCGGATCTGCTCTATCGCAGCTACAGCGCTGGGGGGGGCAGTCTTGCCCATCAGCTGCTCGCGCGGTTGCATCCGAACGCAGGGATCGTGACGCTGACCGACGCGGCGCCGGCCTCGCTTGCCTGGCTGGGCGCGGTCCGCGGGCATCGCGTGAAGGCGCTCGGGGTCGAGCGGTTCGGACAAACCGGGGACCTGCCGGATTTGTACCGCGCCTATCGCCTTGACGCGGAAGCCATCGTCGATGCGGCCGCGATGCTCTATTTGAGCTGACACAGGCTTACGCCGCCACACACAACCAGACCAAAACCAAGGGAGATGCACCTCGTGACCGACGCCGCTACCGCCTTGCCCCCCGGCTTCCCTGTGATGCCTGTGGCGCACGCCCACGCGCTTATCACTGCGCCCGGTTCCATGCTGGAGCTGGAGGAGAAAGAGATCCGCGGGGTCACCTACAAGACCTGGAAGAACGCGCCGCCAACGTTGCGGCAGATCTTTGAGGTGGGCCGGATGTGGGGCCCGCGGGAACACCTCGTTCACGAGAACGAGCGGGTGACGTTTGCGGCGCACCACGCGGCCGTGGCGACGCTGGCGCATCAGCTGATCGCGGACGGGGTGAAGCCTGGCGATCGGGTGGCGATCATCATGCGCAACCTGCCGGAATGGCCGGTGGCGTTTTGGGCCACAGTGCTGATCGGGGCGATCGCGACACCGCTCAACGCGTGGTGGACCGGGCCGGAGCTTGAGTACGGGTTGCAGGATTCAGGCTCTGTGATCGCGGTGTGCGACGCGGAGCGCTGGGAGCGGATCCGGGAGCACGTGGACGCCTGCCCGGCGCTGCGGAAGGTCTATGTCTCGCGGTCGACGGATGAGATCGCCGACCCGCGGGTGGCGAAGCTGGAAAGCGTCATCGCCACCAGCGCTGCGTGGGGGAGCTTCAACCCTGCGCCGCTGCCGGACATTCCGCTGCAGCCAGACGACGACGTGACGATCTTCTACACCTCGGGAACCACGGGGAAGCCGAAGGGCGCGGTGATCACGCACCGGAACATCATTTCCAACATCTTCAACGCCATTGCGGGGCAAGCGCGCGCGTTCCTGCGGCGAGGCGAGCAGCCCCCTGCCCCAGACCCCACCGCGCCGGCGAAGGCGTTTCTGCTCTCGATCCCGTTCTTCCACGCCACGGGGTGTTTTGCGATTCTGGCGCCGACCATGCTGCAGGGCTGGAAAGTCGTGATGCAGCGGCGCTGGGTGACGGATGAAGCGCTGCCCGTCATGGAGCGGGAGAAGATCACCCATTTCGGCGGCGTGCCGACGATCGCTTGGCAGGTGATCGAGCATCCCCGGCTGAAAGAGTACGACCTTTCTGCGATCGAGAGCGTGTCTTATGGCGGCGCGCCGGCGGCGCCGGAACTCGTCAAGCGGATCAAGGAGGTGTTCCCGAAGATCACGCCCGGCCAAGGCTGGGGGATGACGGAAACCGCCGCTACGGCGGTCTCGAATTTCGCGGAAGACTACATCATGCGCCCTGCCAGTTGCGGGTATCCCGCGCCTTCGGGGGAGGCCAAAATTGTCGGCCCCGATGGCCAAGAGCTGCCGCGCGGCGAGGTGGGCGAGCTTTGGTATAAAGGCCCGATCGTCGTGCGCGGTTATTGGAACAAGCCGGAAGCCACGGCGCAGACCTTCGTCGATGGCTGGGTCAAGACGGGCGACTTGGCCAAACAAGACGAGGAAGGCTTCCTCTACATCGTCGATCGGGCCAAGGACATGCTGATCCGGGGCGGGGAGAACATCTACTGCGTCGAGGTCGAGAACGCGCTCTATGACCATCCGGCGGTGATGGACGCCGCCGTCGTCGGGATCACACACAAGGTGCTGGGGGAAGAGCCCGGCGCGGTTGTGACGCTGAAGCCCGGGACGAGCGCCACAGAAGACGAACTCCGCCACCACGTGGCGCAAAAGCTTGCGGCGTTTAAAGTTCCGGTCAAAATCCACTTCATGAGCGAGCCTTTGCCGCGCAACGCGAACGGCAAAATCTTGAAGCCGGAGCTGAAGCGCTTGTTTGCCGAAAACAGCGCGGCCTGAGGGAGATTGGCCATGATCCGTTGGGGGATGGGCGTTAAGGCGTTGGCGCTGGGTTTGGCGCTCGCGGCCTGTAGTCCGAGCGGGCAAACGCCCGCGCAGTCGCAGGCGCAGCCGGACGGCGACAGCGCGGAGAGCCACACGGTCATCCCGCCGACGGTTCTGAACTATGCCTGCACGGACGGGCTCCGGTTCACCCTGAACCAGGACACCGAGGCCCGGGCCGCCCGGCTCACGATTGAGGGTCGGGACGAAGTCCGGCAGCTGGAGGCGGCGGTGGTGGCCTCTGGTTACGCCTATGTCGGACCCGGCACGCGGTTCCACGCCAAGGATGATGGGGCGCTGTTGCAGCTCGACAGCGATGTGGAGCGGACCTGCAACCTGGTGTCTTCTCAATGAGCGACGGGCTTGTCTTGGTCACGCGGCCGGCAGAGGGGGCGGCGCTCGTCACCCTCAACCGGCCGGAGGCGATGAACGCGCTGTCGAAGGCGCTGCGGAGGGAGCTGGCGGCGGTGTTTGCAGCGCTCAAGGCGGACGACAGCGTACGGGCGGTGGTGCTGACCGGCGCGGGCAAAGCCTTCACTGCGGGGCTTGATCTGAAGGAGTTGGGGTCTGACCCGAGCGCTTTGGGGGCGGCGAACGCCACGACGGCGGCGGACAATCCCGTGAAAGCCATCGAGAGCTGCGGCAAGCCGGTGATCGGGGCGGTCAACGGGGTCGCCATCACCGGCGGGTTTGAGGTTGCGCTGGCGTGCGACATCCTTTTGGCGTCTTCCGCCGCCCGGTTCGCCGACACGCACGCGCGGGTCGGGATCATGCCGGGCTGGGGCCTGTCGCAGAAGTTGTCGCGGCTGATTGGCGTTTCGCGGGCGAAGGAATTATCCTTGTCAGGCAATTTCCTTGATGCGGAGACAGCCTGCGCCTGGGGTCTTGTGAACCGGGTTTATCCGCCGGAAGCGCTTGTGCCCGCGGCGGTGAAGCTCGCGAGCGAGATCGCTTCGGCGCCGGCCCAGGCTGTGCAGACCTATAAGCGGATCATCGACGAGGGCTTCGCCCTGCCCTTTGGCGAAGGCATGGCGCATGAGCATAAAGTGTCGTCCTCGCTCAACGCGCAGGTGACGCCTGCGGCGGTGGAAGCCGCGCGGGGCGGGGTGATGGCGCGCGGCCGGACGCAGACGGACGACGGCGCTTGAGCGAGAGCGACGATCCTCGGTATGCGGACGATCGTGGGCCGCCGCTGACGGCGCTGCGGGCGTTTGAGAGCGCGGCGCGGCACATGAGTTTCGCCCGGGCAGCGGAGGAGCTCGGCGTCTCGCCCGCCGCGATCAGCCAGCATATCCAGGCGCTGGAGGCCTATGCCGGGCAGCCGCTGTTTCGGCGCCTGGGGCGGCGGATTGAGCTGACGGATGTCGGCGCGGCGGCGCGGCCGCTGCTGTCGGAGGCGATGATGCTGACGGCGCAGGCGGCGCGGGTGATGCGGCTGCCGCTCAGAACCTCGCGGGTCGCTGTCGCCGCGCCGCCGAGCTTTGCGCAGAAGTGGCTCGCACCGCGGCTGGCGCGGTTTCAGGAGGCTCATCCGGAGACGGACGTATGGGTCACGGCGGAGCCCGGCGCGGTGGATTTCGCGGTGGCGGATGCAGATCTTGCGATCCGGTTCGGCCGCGGGGGCTATACGGACGGGCATGTGGAGTTTCTCTTTGGCGAGACGCTTGCGCCGGCCTGTGCGCCGGGGCGGCTTGCGTCCACCGAGCCGAAGGCGCTGCTGGAGGCGGCCCTTCTGCACGACGATACGGCGGAAGCGGAGCCCTTGCCGGGGTGGCCGGCGTGGCTCGCCGAGCAAGGCCTCGACACCACGGCGGCGCGGCGGGGGCTGCGGTTCAATCAGGCCGCGCTCGCCATTGAGGCAGCCATGGCGGGACAAGGGGTTGCTTTGGCGCGTACGCGGCTGATGGACCTGGACGTGGCGGCGGGGCGGCTTGTGTATCCGTTCGGGGAGGCGCGCCGACTGCCTCTCAGCCATGCCTATCACATGGTCTGGCCGCGGGGGCGGACCGTGTCCAACGCGGTGAAAGCCTTCATGGACTGGCTGCGGCGCGAAGCGGCGGCGACCGACGCGCCGGATGTGGGCGGGGGGATTTGAAGCGGCAATGTTTCTATCCGTGTCCGGATAGTCCCGACCCGGCGAGGATCGGGGAGCGGCGGGGTCGGACGTCAGTCCGGGGCTTGGCGAGGGATCGCGTGGAAAGGGACGGAACCATCCCCGCCGCCGGACGGTGTTGGATAAGCGCGGCGTTTTCCGACCTTTTGGAATCGGCCGGAAACGTCGGACAACGCTCCAGTGTTAAACCTTGACCACGTTGCGACGCTTTTGGCCGAGCCCGTATGGTCGCAACGTGGTCTGGGGCGTTTTCCGACCTTTTGGAATCGGCCGGAAACGTCGGACAACGCCCCAGTGTTAATCCTTTCAGCGATCGCGCGGCTTAAAGCCGGACGCGGGCGCGGACATAGAGGAAGCGACCATTGACGCCGATGGGCGACAGAATGTCGTAAGGCAGATTGCCGAAATAGTTGATGTCGCTGGAGGAGAGGTCGGGATACTCGTCCAGCAGGTTCGCGCCGCCGGCGGTCAGGGAGAACGCGTCGGTGACATTCCATTCGGCCTCGGCGTCGAGTTGGACCTCGCTGCCATAGACCTGGGCGGGTTCGAAACCGCCGCCGAAATTGAACACCCGGGTCGCCTCGCCGTAGTAGCTGCCGCGGAGCAAGAAGCGAAGGCGATCATTTGACCACGCGGCGCTGGCGACGACCTTGTCGGTGGGTGCTGCGGTTTCGATGGTGTTGCGCTCTTCCACGCCAACGAGCCGGAAGCTTGGATCAATCGCGAGCAGCGCCGCAGGAGTGGGGGCAAAGCGGGTGATCTCGGTTTCAGCGTAGGAATAAGCCAGGCTCAAATCGAGATCGCCGGCGAAGGCTTCCAGGCTGTAGTTCGCCACGACGTCGACGCCTTGGGTTTCGGTGTCGATGGCGTTGGTGAAGAAGCGGATGGATTGGGTGGTGGCGCCGCCGGGGAGCGGGGCGATGAAGGCCTCAAGGGCGGAGCCGAAGAAGCGGTCCGACAGGGTGATGCGGTCATCCACCTCGATGCGGAACGCATCGATGGAAAGTTGCAGGCCTTCAATGGGGGCCGCCGTCAGGCCGACGCTCAAGTTGACGCTTTCTTCGGGGTCCAGGGGCTGAACGCCCAAAGCCCGGGCGATGGGATCTTCCTGGCGCAGGGTCCGCGTGCGGACCAGTGAGCCGCCGTCGCCGAAATTCAGCGTGGTGTCGGAGAAGCCGACCTGCTGCAGGCCTGGGGCGCGGAAGCTGTTGGAGACCGCAGCGCGGACATTCCAGCCGTCGACAATGGTGAAGACGCCGGAGAGCTTGCCGGTCCAGGTGTCGCCGAAATCATCATAGTCCTCGTAGCGGGTGGCGAGGTTGACGAAGAGGCGGTCGGTGAGATCAGCGCCGAGGTCGAGATAGACGCCGCGGACATCGCGGTCGATGTCGACAATGTCGGCCGGGGTCAGGCCGGGGGCGGCCTGGGCGCCGATGGCCAAGGGGAAAGCGCCGGCATTGTAGCTTTCCGGCTGGCCGGCGCGGGTTTCAAAGGTCTCGTTGCGGTACTCCGCGCCGAAAGCGATCGTCACCGGGACGCCGGCCATTGTGGCCTCCCGCGATGCGTCAAGGTTTGCGGTCAGCTGATCGAAGATGTAGGCGCCGCTGTCGAAGCTCGTCGGGCTCGTCGGGCCGAGAGAGGGGTTCAACGAGTTGTCGACGCCGAAGGCGAACTCATTGCGCCCGTAGGTCAGGCCTGCATCGATGGCATAGGCGCCGAGATCGAAGCGTGCGCCGCCGGTGAGGGCGAGATCTTCGTTGTCGCCGCGGGTGCGGGGGCGATAGCCGTTGGGATAGACCGACAGGATGTTCTGAAAGCTGTCGGGATAGCGAAGGAACGCCGCGCCTTCGCGGGTGGCGCGGTCATTATAGGTGGCGAAGCTGTAAAGCTCCGCCGCGCCGACGGGCAGTTCTGCATTGTACCAGAAGACGTAAGCGTCGGTGTCCGGATCGCCGATGGCGTAGTTGCGCTGGCCTTGCAGCGCGAGGTTCACCGGCGTCTGGTTTTCAAAGAACGGGATCTGGTCAAAGCCCGCGCGGTTGGTGCCGTCGCGGCGGAGGACTTCCCAGCCGGCGCGGACGAAGCCGCCGCGGTCGCCCAAGGGGATCGCGCCTTCGAGCGCCAGGGTCAGGGTGTCGCCGTCGGTGATCTCCTGGTTGACGGGCTCCAGGTCAGTCAGGTGGCCGCCGTAGCTCCAGTTCATCTCAACGCCTTCGGGGGCGTCGTCCAGGATGATGTTGACGACACCGGCGATGGCGTCAGACCCATACTGCGCCCCTGCCCCGTCGCGGAGCACTTCAACGCGGCCGACGGCGCCGAGCGGAATGGTGTTGAAGTCGACGGCGGCGGCGCCGCGGCCGATCTTGGTCTCGGAATTGACGACGGCGCTCTGGTGGCGGCGGTGGCCGTTGACGAGGACCAGCGTCTGATCGGGGGACAGGCCGCGGAGTTGGCCCGCCCGGATGTGGTCGGAGGTGCCAGAGTTGGACTGGCGCGGGAAGTTGAAGGACGGGGCGAGGGTCGCCAGGGCCTGACCGAGCTCATTGCCCACGGCGCCGGTTTCGGCCAGAGCGTCGCCGGAGAACACATCCACCGGGACCGGCGAGGTCAGAACAGTCCGCTGGTCGCTGCGGACGCCGGTGACGACAATGGCGTCATCGCCGGTCTGCGCGGCAGCGGTCGCCATCAGGGCCGCGCTGATAGCGAGGGCGGAAGCGACGGTTTTCAAAGTCCGCGCGACTGACGCAAACGAATTCGTAGAGCGAGACACGATCTTAAGCTCCCCAATACACCCAATAAACCCTAGTTTAAGGCTACGCTTTACCACCCAGAAACTTGGCGTAGCACCGGGCGGAGCTAGAGCCATGCTTAAGCTGGAATGACAGTTAATTCGCTGATGAGGGGATTTCGGTTTCCGCAGCGGTTGGGATAGCGTTCCGGCTTCTCCGGCTTTGGCCGGCTTGGCTTTCGAGGCCCTCATGACCGCACCTGCGCACGCGCCGCATCGGCACATCCCGATCACCTATGTGGTCATGCTGGCGGTGGGCATGGTGGTGGGAGCCGGCATCTTCAAATCGCCGGCGCTGGTGGCGGACGGGGCGGACAATGCGGGCTGGCTCCTCATCGCGTGGCTTGCCGGAGGGCTCATCAGCCTGATCGGGGCCTTGTGCTATGCGGAGCTGGCGAGCGCGTTTCCGCACGCGGGCGGGGATTACCATTTCCTGAAAACCGCATTCGGCAAGCGGCTCGCGTTTCTGTTCGCGTGGGCCCGGTTTGCGGTGATCAACACAGGGTCCATCGCGCTTTTAGGGTTTGTGTTCGGCGACTATGTGAACGAGGCTTTGCCGCTCGGGCCTTTTGGTCCCGCGCTTTATGCAGCAGCGATCGTTGCGGTGATCACGGCGTTCAATCTGCGCGGGGTGCGGAAGGGGATCGCGGCGAACTATTCGATCACGGGCCTGGAGGTCGCGGGGCTGTTGATCCTGGTGGCCGCTGCGGCATGGCTGGCCTTCCAAGGCGCGCCGCCGCAGACGGATCTGGCGCTTGGGCCCTTGGGACCGATGCCCGACGGATTTCTCCAGGCGATGGTGTTTGTCATGCTCGCTTATGGCGGGTGGAACGAGATGGCGACCTTGAGCGCGGAGGTGCGGGACGGCCGCCGCGGAATGGCTGTGGCGCTCGTGGTGGCGATCCTTGTCATCACAGGGCTTTACGTTCTGGTGAACTGGGCGTTCTGGCGGGGCCTGGGGCTTGAGGGCCTGGCGACGAGCGCGGCGCCCGCAGCGGACCTGATCGGGCTTGCCTTTGGGGATGCGGCGCAGATCGTGCTCATTATCGCTGTGGCGTTCGCGGTCATTACCTCGATCAACGCGACGATCGTCGTCGGCGCCCGGACGACCTACGCTGCGGCGCGGGACTTCCCTGCCCTGGCCTGGTTCGGGGCCTGGGACGAGGCGCGCGGCATCCCCTATCGGGCGACGCTGGCGCATGGGGTGGTCGGGCTTTTGCTGGTGGGCCTGGGGGCGGCCTATCACGGGTTCTCGACGCTGGTGGATTACACAGCGCCGGTGTTCTGGCTGTTCTTGATGCTGTCGGGCCTTGCGGTCATCGTGCTCAGGGTGCGGCAGCCGGACACAGCGCGACCGTTCAAGGTTCCGCTCTATCCCCTCCTGCCGCTGGTGTTTGTGGCGACGAGCGCGGCCATGGCGTGGAGCGCGTTCGGCTATGTCGGCACGCTCGATGAGCGGGGGCCGGCGGCGATCCTGGGGCTTTTGGTCTTAGGAGGTGGGGTTTGGCTGATGCTGTGGCGGGGCCGCAGGGTCGTTTCGGAGGGGCAAACATGAGCGGACGGCGGGGACTGCACACCCTGGCTTTGGCGCTGGCGCTTTCGGCTTGTGCGACGGCGCCATTGGTTGTGGCCGCCCCGGAGCGGACGGCGGCGGGATTTGCGGTTGGGTATCTAGAAGCGGACGCCGATGCGCGGGTGTTTCTGCCGGGGCCTCCGCAAGGGGAGAGCGCCTGGCAGTCGGGGGACCTTTCCGCGGTGATCGCGGCGCAGAGCCTTGATCCCGCGCGGCGGGCGCAGGCGTTGGCCGACAATCGGGTTGATCCGGGTCCGGCGTTTGCGACTGTCCTTGGGCTGACGATCAGCGAAGAGGCGACGCCTTCGACAGCGCGGGTCATGGCGCGGGTGGTGACCGACATCGCCGACGCCTATGATCCGGCCAAGGAGCATTTCGCTCGGATGCGGCCGTTCCAGATCGACTCTTCGATCACGCCGTGCATCGCATCGGAGGCTTCGCAGCTGGCGCGGCTCGCCAACAGCCGGTCTTATCCGTCCGGCCATGCGGGCTTCGGCTGGGCGTGGGGGTTGCTGCTCGCGGACATGGTCCCGGAGCGGGCGGACGCGATCCTGGCGCGAGGGTATGATTACGGCTGGAGCCGGGTCGTGTGCGGGGTGCATTTCCCGTCGGACGTGGACGCCGGGCGCACGGTGGCGGCGGCGGTGGTGGTCCGGCTCCTGGCGGATGAGGATTTCGCGCGGGATTACGCCATCGCCCGGGCCGAGCTGCGGGACGCGCTGGGGTTGGAGTGACCGCGATGAGCGCGCCGATCCCCCTGCCCCCCGCTTTGGCGCAGGAGCGGCGCGGCGTCATCCTGTTTGATGGGCAGTGCAATCTCTGCTGCTTGACGGTGCGGTTTGTGGCGCCGCGAGACCCCAAGGGGCAGTTCGCATTTCTGCCCGCGCAGTCGGCGCTGGGACGAGCGACTTTGGCGGCTGCTGGTCAAGACCCGGACGATCCGGAGACGTTTTTGTTGATCGAGAACGGCTGGGTGCTCGGCTTATCGGAGGCCGCGCTGGCGATCGGGCGGCGCTTGAGCTGGCCGTGGTCGTGGCTGTCATGGACTGGGTACGCCCTGCCCCGGCCTTTGCGCGATTGGGCTTACGGCGTTCTGGCCCGGAACCGGCGGCGCTGGTTTGGGAGCACGTCGGTCTGCATGGTTCCGGATGAGGGCTTGCGGGCACGGTTTGTGGGGTAGCGCTCCCCTTACGGCGCCAAATCCTTCCGGCGATCTCGGAAGAAGCCCCAGGCGCCGCGGTGGGTTTCAAGGAAGTCCAGGTCGAAGGCGTGGACCAGCACGCCCTCCTCCTTTCGGCCGAAGCTCTGCACCAGGTCGCCGCGGTGGTCGGCGATGAAGCTGCCGCCGTAGAAGCTCTGCGGCTTGCCGTTGCAATTCTCCGCGCCGACGCGGTTTGAGGCCACGACGGGGATGACGTTGCTGACCGCATGACCCTGCATGGCGCGGCGCCAGGGGTCGAGCGTGTCGAGGCTTGAATCGTGCGGCTCCGACCCGATGGCGGTGGGGTACATCAGCACCTGCGCGTCCATCAGGGCCATGGCGCGGGCGGGCTCGGGATACCACTGGTCCCAGCAGATGCCGACGCCGACGCGGCCATGCTTGGTGGCCCAGACCTTGTAGCCGGTATCGCCGGGGCGGAAATAGTACTTCTCCTGATAGCCGGGGCCGTCGGGGATGTGGCTCTTGCGGTAGACGCCGAGGATAGACCCGTCGGCGTCGAGCATGACGACGCTGTTGTATTTCTCGGGGCCATGGCGCTCGTAAATCGAGACGGGGATGGCGACGCCGAGCTCCTTCGCCACGGGCTGAAGCGCTGTCACGCAAGGGTGCTCTGCGGCGGGATAGGCGGTCGCGAACCAGCGCTCCTGCTGATCGGTGCAGAAGTATTCGCCCTGGAACAGCTCCGACGGGAGGATCACCTGCGCGCCAAGGGCTGCGGCCTCGCGGATGAAGTGAACCGTCTTGTCGATGTTGGCCGCCATGTCGGGGCCGTAGCTCGTCTGGATCGCGGCGACCTTGAGGGTCTTTGCAGAGTTTTGGGGCATCACGCGGGCTCCTGCTGGGTGATGCAATGGAAGGAGCCGCCGCCCGTGAGGATGGCGGTGGAGGAGAGGCCGACGACCCGACG
>JBILVS010000036.1:0-23601 GCA_044370335.1 Caulobacterales bacterium | reverse complement strand
ACGCCGAAGCGCTCATGGCATAGGGGAAATTGTGACGGTCGTGTTTGAAGTCATGGCGTCAAGGATCGAACTGCACGAGCGACCGCAGCGTATCAACGGATCGACTGCCAGAGGTGGGCGAATTTCCTCCCCGTGCCAGCGATCGCGTTATGCTCAAGGCGGAAATCGCGTGGCCAGCTTCTAGTAGATCAAGGCGCATCTATGGCGAGCTGTTAGTCCGGAATGGCTAACGACCGCTGGGAGGAGATGAGAATGATTAGGCTGACAATCAATGGACGTCCCGTCGAGGTCGAGCCCAACGCCACGCTGCTGGATGCGGCCAGAACCATCGGCATCGAAGTGCCCACGCTCTGCCATTATCCTGGTCTCCCTTCCCAATCGGTGTGCCGCATGTGCCTCGTCGAGGTGGCGGGCGAGGAGAGCCCCCAGCCCGCCTGTACCATGCCCGCCCAGCACGGACAGTCCGTTGAGACCCATTCTGACGCCTTGCAGGACTTCCGCCGAAGCAATGCCGAATGGCTGCTCGCGCGCCATCCCAATGACTGCATGCACTGCGAGGTCAATGGCGACTGCCGGCTCCAGCGTCTTGTCAAAGAGTATCAGTGGGGGGAGCGCTGGCCGGACGTGCCGCCCGGCTCGCCGGACCATCCCGAACATTTCTCCACCGACCACACCTCGCCCAGTATCTGGCGCGACCTCTCGAAGTGTATCCAATGCGGCCTATGCGTCGAGGCTTGCGGCGAGGCGGGACAGCAGCAGAACGTGATCGGTTTCGCCGAACGCGGCTTCGATCGCATAGTCGTGACCGTGTTCGACACGCCCCTCGGCGAAACCGATTGCATTTCCTGTGGCCAGTGCACGCTGGTCTGTCCCACCGGCGCGCTGGTCGAGGCGCCGAGCTGGCACGACGTGCTGCAGGTCCTTGATGCGCAGAAACGCGTTTCTGTCGTGCAGGTGGCGCCCGCCACGCGCATCGCCATCAGTGAGGAATTCGGCTTGGCGCCAGGCACGGTCAGCACCGGCCGCCTTGTCAACGCCCTGCGCGCGCTCGGCTTCGACTACGTCTTCGACACGAATTTCGCCGCCGACCTCACCGTCATGGAAGAGGGGGCGGAGTTCCTGGCGCGCCTGGAGGCCGGCACAAACCTGCCGCTTTTCACCTCCTGTTGCCCGGGCTGGGTGAACTGGGTTGAACTCCATCGCCCCGACCTGCTTGGCCATCTCAGCACCGCCAAGTCCCCCCAGCAGATGCATGGCGCTATTGCTAAACGCGGTGCCTTTGCTCGGTCTCTGGGCCCGGATTTCGCCGCCGGGAACGCTGAGCCCTATGTTGTCAGCGTCATGCCCTGCACTGCCAAGAAGGACGAAGCGGCTCGCCCGGGCATGTCCGGCGATGTCGATCATGTGCTGACCACGCGAGAACTCGCACGGATGATCCGGTCGCGCGGCATCGCGTTCGGCGCGCTCGCCGAAGACGGCGCCTTTGACAGCCCGCTGGGCGAGAGCACCGGCGCCGCCCAGATTTTCGGGGCCTCGGGCGGCGTGATGGAAGCGCTGGTGCGCACAGCCGTCAACCTTAAGGGCGCCAGCGACTCGCTTCCGCTGGAATGCCGCGGCCTGCGCGGTGTCCGCGACGGCGTGAAGACCGCCGCCATCCCCGGAATCGGCACGGTAGCGGTATGCAACGGCATCGCGGCCGCCCAGCAGCTGTTGGAAACCGATAACTGGCGACGGGACTTTGTCGCCATCGAAGTGATGGCCTGTGTCGGGGGCTGCCTGGGCGGGGGGGGTGAGCCCAAATCGCTCGACCCTGACATCCTCGCGAAACGTGCCCGCGCGGTCTATGGCATCGACACCGAAGCCCCGCGTCGCCGCTCCCACGAGAATCGCGACGTGCAGAAGCTCTATGACACTGAACTCGGCGCGCCGAACTCGCCGCGCGCCTATGCGCTCTTGCACACACAATACGCGCCGCGGCGCTCAAAACGCGCGCTGCTCATGCGGTTTTTGGACTGCGTCGACCGCCGCGACGGCGAGGGTGCAGCGCGCCTATTCCACCCAGATGCCATATGGTCCACGGGCTCGCCCTTTGGAGAGATCCGGGGTCGCCGCGAGATTGCCGACTTCACAAACCACACGCTGCCAGCCCAAAGCTTCGGCGCAGCCCAAACCCGCCATCGGATGGCTTCGCCGGCTAGCCTCCATGATCTCTCCGTGCTCACTCCAGACGGCCAACTTTGTCGCTTTGAGTTGGAAGTTTGCCCAGCCGAGGACGGCAGCGATCAGAGTGTCATGATATGGCGGCTGACTAGGTGCGTCCTTTGAGTCTCGACCTTACTTGAATGTCCAGTTTCGGCGATTGAACTGGTGCCCGATCGGCGCCGGGGCTGACTGGCAGGGTCGCTACAAAGCTTCCATTCGCGCCAACGTGAAGGCCGTGTCGATTTGGCCCCTAATCCGCCGCTCAAGGCAGGCAGATCCCGGCAGTGACTTCGCTGGGCCGCTTTGCGCCTCGTCAGCGCCGTGCGGGAATATTCTCGGAATGGTGCAGCCAAAGCGGTGAAGCATGCGGGTCGACTGGGCGAGTTCCGGTTCGGATGATGCGTTCTGGGGCCTGGAGGCTGATGAACTCGTTGCCCGACTTCGATCATCGCTGACGGGATTGCGCCATGATGAAGCAGAGCTGCGGTTAAGGGCGGTCGGCCCCAATCGAGTGGTCGAAAGCGACCGTCGGAGCGCGCTACGACTCTTGTTGCGTCAGTTCGAAAGCCCGCTCGTTCTCATCCTCATCTTCGGCGCGATTGTTTCGTTGACCTTGCACGAGTGGGTCGACGCCAGCGTCATCCTTGTGATCGTCTTGGGCAGCGCGCTTCTTGGCTTCGTTCAAGAGTTTCGCGCATCCATCGCCGTCGCAAAGCTACGCACGCGGCTCGCCCTGCGCGCGACGGTCTGGCGCGATCAGCGTCAGCAGATGATCCCCGTCGCCGACCTCGTGCCCGGAGACGTCATTGCGCTCAATGCAGGCGATCTCATACCCGCGGATTGTTTGGTGCTCGAGGCGAATGATTTCCTAGTCACGGAGGCCAGCCTCACCGGCGAATCCTTTCCGGTAGAAAAACGTCCGGGAGTTGTATCCGCCGGAGCGCCTCTTGCCGACCGAACCAACGCCATCTTCATGGGCGCTTCGGTCCGCAGCGGCACGGCGCGCGCCATTGTCGTGAAGACCGGGCCGCGCGCCGCGTTCGGCGCAGTCGCGGCCCGCCTGCAGGCGCGGGTGGGTTGAGGCACGGTTTTCTGAGACAGCATGAAGCGCTACCTTTTCCAACACACGAGGGTAGAGCATGGACAAGAAAAACGACTTGGGATTGGGCGCCACGGAGGCCTCGGCCCCGCCGATGCGCGCTCCAGACGCTAGCGGCGGCGGGGCCGAGGCCGATCAGGGCAAGCGCCTTTCTGCAAAAAAGAAGCTGGCGGCGGTGCAACGCCTCATGAGGGGCGAGAGCCTGGACGCGGTGTCACGTGATCTCAATGTTCCGGTTCATCGCCTTTCGGAATGGCGCGACCGGGTGCTGAGGAGTGCGGAGAGCGCGCTTAAGGAGCGGGAGCGCGACGCGCGCGATGAAGAGATCGCGCGCCTGCAGGCCAAGGTGGGCGAGATCACCATGGCGAACGAATTGCTCTACGCGAAGATCGACAGGCTGGAGGGTGGCCGCCCTTTGGCCGTTCGGAGGTCGAGGAAATGAGCCGCACCACCTCGCCCTCCGCCAATATCCCACCACAACGCACACGCCTGTCTGTTCCAAAGACACATCCAATCCGGCATATTGTTCCATGGTCGTCCCTCCTGATGCTTGGCGCATGTGCAAGCATGACGCCGTTGCTTCTGAAACCATCAGTTTGAGGGACGACCAACCTCACCACCAGCGGGCAAGTTGGTCTCGACCTGGCCCATTACCCCATCTATATTTCGGTCATGCTCCCGATCATCGAAATCGATGAAATCGGCATTGGCTTCGCGCGCTGCGTGGTCAGCAAGCCGCTTTTCGCATCAACAATTGGGTGCTGCGTCTTGCAGCGCGGCAATCTTGGCGACGTGGCTCCAGTCGGCGAAGGCGTCAGCGAACGCTCGCTGATGTTCGGGCAGGGATATAGCGTTTACTTCGCGATGCACGAGAACACAGCGATCTTGCTTCTCGCCGGCGGCGATAGGAGCATAGGGCCAAAAGATATTGAAAACCCGAAAGCGCTGTGGCGTGATGTTCAGAACTAGGATGATGTGACCTGACCCAGGTTATCGGGGCCAAGACTTGCTTGAAATTCGGCCTTCGGGGAAGAGGGCTTAGATGGCGCAAATCGAGTTTGGAAGATGAGCAGATTTCCTTGCCATCTTCCACGGCTCCAGACTGCTCGCCCGCCACGAACCCGATGGGACACAGCAATCGGAGCCCCCGAAGGAGAAAACAATCTCGGCCGCCTCAGTCCGCTTGCCGGCCAAACCCAGCAATCCAGGGCCAGGCGAGAGGCGGACATTGACCTTGCCACGAAAACCGGACATCCGTGTTTGTCATCGACCCGGTCCCGTAATGTCAGGTATTTCGAGCGCATGGTCCCTTACTGTGTCAAGCGGAAGACGGGTTCACCACCTTTCAGAATATGCTTGTGGCGCAGTTCATGCGCGACAACTGGCTTTCGAGCTGCGTCTTCTGCATAAGGACGATGAAATCGTCGCACTTCGGCGCGACGCCTGCAACAAACTCATCGAGCGGGCTTGAGGCATCATGTCCAAGGACAATCGCGACTGCGCCAATGCGTGATGGTCAATGCAGGTTGGGATGAGCCTGTCTGACCGCACTGCGCGCCATCCATTTGTCGATTGCGACCGCCACCATTCCGAACAGCACAAAGCCGAGGGCGATTCCAATCATGTTGAGCAGCGCTTGCGGCCAACCGAGCAGATCCGCATCCATGAAGAAATAGGGATAGCGCGACTGTATCCCGGCGCCGATTGGCATGAACTGGGCGCGAACTACGATATAGACGCTGTAGGCCAGCGGGTAGAGCGCCCAGACCAGCGAGGAGGCCCAGCGCAGTGCACCGTGACGGGCAAAGATCGCCCACCATAACGGCGCCGCGATTGGTGCGGCGACATGATGGATGTAGTCGCTGATCGCATGCCAGATCGTCTGGTGCGGCATCTTTGACAGCAGCAAGTTGAAGACGACACCCACCAGCACGATCCCCAGCATGATCCCGCCGATCACCAGCGGCGAAACACTGTCCGTTCCGCACCAGGCGATGCGCGCAAAGACCAGGCCGACAAGCAGGCTGGTGATGATCGTGAACATCCGCAGCAGGCCCCAGATCGCCTCTAGAGGGCCTTCTCCCCGCTCCAAAGCGCCACTGAAGTTAGGCCAGATAGCCCAGAGGACGGCCGCCGCCAGGAGCCCCGCGCTGGCCCGCGCCCATTGTTCCTTGGTCATTCCCTGGTCGGTCCTGTTGCAAAGCGCAGGGCGCCGCCCTCGGCAAGTTGCCGGTGCGGGATTGCAGTGGTGGAAAGCGGAGATCCTGCTAATGTGAGGCTTTCAAGCCGCTCTGCATTGCCGATCCGTTCGATCGTCAGTCTGGGATAGCCTGGCGGCTGAACGTGGGCGCGCCGGACCAAAGGGATGCCTGCCACATAGCTTCCGCTGGCGGGATGGACCGGGTAGAACCCCAGCGTGGCGAAGACATACCAGGCGCTCATCTGCCCCGCGTCTTCATTGCCGATGATCCCGGCTGGGCTGTCTTTGTAGAAGTCGCGCGCTATCTGAGCCACCAGCCGATGCCCAGTCTCGGGGCGATCGGTATAGGCATAGAGCCAAGCGACGTGATGGCTCGGCTCGTTGCCGTGCGCATACTGGCCGATCATCGCTTCCTGTCCGAGATAGGTCCAGCCCTCCAGTGGGGGTAGCTCGAAGAAGAACTGGTCCAGCATGACACGAAACGCTTCTGGTCCGCCCATGGCTTCGACGAGACCTTCGGGGTCATGCAGGGCAGGGGTCCAAGTGTACTGCCAGGCATTGGCTTCGGTGTAATCGCCTGGATTGTTGAGCGGTGAGGTCGGAGTCAGCGGGTCGAAGGGTTCGCGCCAGGCGCCAGAGCTGTCTCGGCCGCGAGAAAGGCGGGTTTCCGGATCAATAAGGTTGCGCCAGCTTCCGGCCCGCGCCCCAAAGCGCTCGGCCAGCTCGGTTTTGCCGAGCAGGGCCGCCATGCGTGCGGTTGCGTCATCTCCGATGCCCGCCTCAAGCGTGCGCGAAACCGCCTCGCCTTGGGTCAGATCCAAGGGGTAATAGCCGAACCGGTCAAATGTCGACCAGACTGACAGGGAATAGTCCCCCGGATAGACGGGCGGCGCATCATTTGTCGATGTGCGGACCATGGCGTCAAGGGCGCGCTCCGCGTCAAAGCCGCGAAAGCCCTTTGCCCACGCGTCAGCGATCACGGGCAGCGCGGGCTCGCCGATCATGGTGCCGGTCTCGCCGCCCCAGATCGCCCATTTCGGCAGACGTCCTGTCGCGTCTGAATGGTCAAGCATGCTGAGCACGAAGTCATCGACACGCTCGGGGACTACCAATGTGTAGAGCGGATGGGCCGCCCGGAACGTGTCCCAGAGGGAGAGCGTGGAATAACGCTCGCCCGTTTCGGCGCGGCGCACCTCGCCGTCGGGGCCGCGCCAGCGCCCATCGACATCGCTGATAATGCTTGGATGCAGGAAGGCGTGATAAAGCGCGGTGTAAAAGATCCGCTTCTGTGTCTCGTCGGCTTCGATTCGCACGCGGCCGAGCAAGTCTTCCCATGCCGCCTCGGCGTCGCGTTTGACGCCATCGAAGTCCCAGCCCGCGACAGAGTCGCGATTGGCTCGGGCGCCTTCGATGTCCACTGTCGAAAGGCCCGCTTTGGCGTTCAGTGTGCGACCGGGGCCAAGATCGAAGGTGAGCAGGTAGCGCGGTGCGGCATCGCCTTCGCGCAGGGGCAGCACACTATGTTCGGCGACTGGATGGTCGAACTGCAGGCTGAACGCGACGGTGCGTGTGGTCCAGTTCGCGCGCTGCATAACGCCTTCGACCCCGTCGGCGGTCACCTGCGAGCGCTCGGACAGGACCGGTTGGGTTTCAGTCTGGAAGGTCAGACCGTGCTGGAGGTCGACCAGAACATAAACGCGGCCCGGACGCGCAAATGTGTAGCGGTGAAATGCCGTGCGAACACCGGCCGTCAGCTCCACACGAACCGCGTTCTCGTTGAGCGAGACGGCATAGTATCCGGGCGCCGCGACTTCGCTTGCCTTATTGTATGTGCTGGCAAAATTGTCCCGCTGGGTCTGGCTCGGCTGCACGAGAACGTCACCCAGCTCGGGAATCCCTGTGCCGCTTGCCCGTGTCTGGGAGAAGCCGAGGATGTCCGGCGCGTTATGCTGATAGCCGGATGTGAACTCCCAGCCTGTATTGGCATTATCAGGTCCCGGCTGGACCATGCCGAAGGGCATGCTCGGCCCTGGAAAGGTGTGACCTGTCCCATCCGTGCCGATGAAGGGATCGACGAAGCCGATCAGCCTGGTGTCGGCGCGCGGCGATGAGAGGATAAGGTAAGCGACTGCCGCGAGGGCGACGACCACGAGAGCCGACAGATAATGGAGACCTCTCAGAGGCATGGCGTTCCCTTTTCGCCTACTGTTTCGTCTTGGGGGCCAAAAACCCGCCTGAAGCGGTTCTCGGCGAGGCGTGAGAGTGCAAGCGCATCTTCGAAACGGTCATTGGAGTCAGACTCCTCGCCATAAGCGATCCATTGACCGTCTTCTGTTCTGGCGGGCAGGAGTTCAGGTGCGCAGGAGATCGTGAACCGGCCATCGAGCGTGCTCAGCGCCTCGAAGCAGAGATCGAGCGCTGCAATGTGATGCTGATAATGGGGCGCGGCTGGATCCAAGGGCGCCTGAATGCGGCCGGTGCTGCCAAACCGCAATTGCAGGCTGCGGACATGCCGCATGAGGGGCGCGAGCCGCTCCAGCCTTTGTGGGAACTCCTCACCATAGGCCATCTCGTGTCCGGTGTACCAGTGCGAAAAGTCGAGGGTCAGAGGCAGGTTAGGAAAGCGGGTGAGAAGATCAAGGGTTCGCCTGACGTCTTGTGTCATCGTTGCGCGGTGGGTTTCCAGATGAAGCCTGTATCCTGTCGTTGCTGACGCATGCAGAATGGCGACGGCCAGCGCGTCCATCTCCAGGTCAGTCTCAAAGCCCGTTCCCGCATGAACGGTTGTGAAGTCCAGACCGAGGCACTGATGACGGGTTGCAACGTCGTCGGCGTCACGGGGGACGCATATCCGCGCCATGCCGCAAGGGATCAGGCCCGCGTTCCGGATGTCCTCCCAGCCACCCCACGCGATCACGCCCTGATAGCCATGAGCGGCAAGCAGGCTCAGACGTTCGGCGGCGCTCTCGCGCCAGGCTGCTGAGGATCTCGGAAGCCCCGAAAGCCCGCTGAAGCAGAAGTCGCGGCGAAGCTGCATCAGGTCGCCTCAAAAATGACCGGGTTTATAGGAGACGCGGCGAGATCGCCCGGCTTTAGGCCCGGCAGCCATTGCGCGAGGTCGCTGCGCTGCATGCCGTTCACCGGCTCAGCCACCCGGATGTCGGCGTCCATATAGATCATGGTCATGACCGAGCGCGGACGGTCGCTCCGGTTTGCGCCCGCGCGGTGGAAGGTCCAGCCGCCATGGAAGCTCACATCGCCCAGCGCGTAATGGGCTTCGTCGATCGGAAATCCGCGGGCCTCCATCTCCCGACTGATCGCCGCTTCGCTCTCATCGGAGATCGCCAGATCGCGGCCGAAGGCTTCCCTGTGGCTTCCGCGATAAAAGGCCAGCGGCCCCATCTCCTGCGGCACATCCTGAAGCGGAATCCAGACGGTGATGGTCCGATCGTTCGAGAGCGGCCAGTAATACTGATCAGCATGGGCGGGCGTAATCCCGCCGCCCGGCTCCTTATAGAGCGACTGGTCATGATAGAGACGCACTGCGCGCACGCCGAGCAGACTGGCGGCGATGCCCGCAAGGCGCTTACCGAAGACGAAACGGCGGACCGCTTCATCGCTTTGCCAGAGGTTCATCACCTGCAGGAAAGCCCGGTCATAAGTCGAGCGCTGTTCCAGCGGGCGATGATCGGTATTCAGCTCAAGCGTTCTGCGCGTGATGAGATCGCCATATTCGGCGAGGCTGCGGGGATCGACCGCGCCGGAGAGGCGCACAAAGCCGTCGCGTTCGAACTGTGCGCGTGTTTCCGCCCTGACGGCAAAGGGTGTGTTGATGTGGTCACTCATAGTCGACGTCCCGTGTTTGAACTGCCCGCGATGACTGGAAGCCTGAGCCAGCAAGTTGCCGACAGGACCAGACTTGCGCCTGCAATCAGAAAGAGGAGGCCGAGATCGGGCAGTGTCGCGGCCAGCGCGCCGAGGCCGAAGCTGACGGCGAGCTGCGGAATGACCACCGACAGGTTGAACAGTCCGAGTATGAGGCCGAGCTTGCCGCCGTCCATGCGATCAGAGAGGATGGCGAACGGGAGGCTGACAACGGCGCCCCATCCGATACCGGCAAGCGCAAGGAGCGCCCAGAGTTGGGCCGGTGAGTGCGCGAATAGGCCGATTGCAAGGAGGCTGAAACCCATCAGGAGGAGTGCGCAGGCGTGAACCTGCACACGCCGAAAACGCCTGATGGCTGGCCCGAACAGGGCGAGGGGCGCAATCGCCCCAACCGCGTTAAACGCCAGAAATGCCGTCGCCGTCACCCGCCCGAGATCCTCATCTGAGAGCTCCGGCATGCGCATCGCGAGAAAAGGCGTCAGAAAGACGAACAGGCTGTAGACACCGATCCAGCTCAGCGCGTGCGCCAGCATAATCTTGCGGAGTATGGGGCTTTGGCGCTCTGTCATGTCGCGCAATATCGGTATAGCCACGGCCAGCATGGCGAAGGCCGTCAGGCCGAGCAGGAGGTGCGGGGTAACCGCTTGTCCGAGCAGATGCGCGCCCGCGAGTACGCAGATCATACCGATCAGGGGCAGAAGAGGCGCCAGACTGCCCAACACTTGGCGCAGACCGAGTTTTTCCCTGGTGCTCAGAGTCTTTATCGAGCGGGGCTCACGCATGAGCAGAACAGGCAGGACGCCAAGGCCCAGAACGCATAGCGGCGCGACCGCGAGGAGCGTGAAGTTGCCGAGTCCGGCGCCAATACCGTAGGCCGCGACGCTGACCCCGCCGGAAATCGTCTGCATCCAGACGAAGGCTGTTGACCGCTCCGGGCCGGGAGAGGTCATGTCGGCGATAATCGCCCGCGACGGATTGAGGCCCACATTGATCGACAGGTCGAGCAGCAAGGTGACACTGACCGCGACAACCAGGATGCTGCTTAGGCCGAGCAGATCATTGACTGTTTCGAGATACTGCAGCGCGATAAGGGCGCCGGCTGAAAGCGCTGCGCTCAGGAGGATAAACAGCCTTCTGCGCCCACCGAAAATCCAGACCCTGTCGCTGAGTTCGCCGATAAGCAGTTGAACCAGAATGCCGGCCACTGGTCCTGCGGCCCAGACGAGGGCGATCTCGTCGATAGCGAGGTTGTACCGGGTCAGGAGGAGCCAGGAGAGCGTGGAAACCTGAACCGAAAGGGCAAGCCCCAGCGACGTCGCCGGCAGCGCCAGAAACGCCGGATGCCGGGTGGGCGTCGATTTGGCCTTGTGTGTTTCCATGACCTGCGGCGGCCCCTCTTCGTGAGCGCCTAGATTGCGGGAGATTGGCCGTCCGCTTCGATGGCGAAAGCTGTTGCCAACTCGGCGATTGATTATAAAAAAATTGACATGCTGGAACAGTTGACCGCCGAACCTGTCGCTTTGTCTGCCTCGTTGCCCATCAGGGTCGAACGCGTGCGGCGAGGTCCGGGTTCGCCTGCGCCAGCGCGGTTTGCGCATTTTCACCAGGTAGAGGAAATAGTTCTGTTTGACAGGGTTTGCGGATCGCTTCGTGCCGATGACTCGCGGTTTGGCCTGGTCCCGGGATGTGGCGTCCGTCTGCCGTCTATGGCCGCACATGATTTTGATCTTTCCGGCGGGCGCTCCGAATGGACGTTAATTCAATTCTATCATAATCTTGCTGTCTCGCAGCGTCCGGCGAACGTCTGGTGCGTTCATTTCGCACCCCCTGAACGGAAGCGCCTGAAGACCCTTTGTGAGGGTCTGGCTGAGGCGGTGTCCGCCGGGCAGGCGCCGGAAGCGCGCTGCTATCTGGAACTGGTCATGCTGATGTTCGATCGCGCGCAGCCGATGGACCGGGACGGCGTGGCGCCTTCGCAAGCGCTATCGAGGTTCCGCCCGTTTCTCGAGCGGGTTCGCGATGAGCCCTCGGCGGCGCTTTCGATGCCGCAGGCGGCGTCACTCTGTCATCTTTCTCCAGCCTATTTTTCGCGCCTTTTCCGGGAAGTGTTCGGGCGGGGCTTTTCGAATTATATGGCGCAGGTGCGTCTTGATCACGCCGCAGTGCGTCTGGCTTCGACCCAGGCGCCGGTTTCGGAAATCGGATTCGCGGCCGGCTTTGCCAGCCACGCCTATTTCTCCGCCCGGTTTCGTGAGCGGTTTGGCTTAACGCCGACGCAGTTTCGGGCTCGTGATGCTGTTCGCGGTTCAGCGCGCCACACGGTTGGGTGAACAAGGTCGTCCGAGGCGCATAAGCCAGCTTTACTTCTACAGTGCTGGGCGCTGCATATGGCCTTGCTGGCCGTCAAGGCTTGTGCGTTTGCGCGTTTCGCCCGGAAAGAGCGCGCACCAAGCGTGGCGCTGAGGGAAGCGATGGCGGTGTTGGAAATTTGGATGGCGACGCGCCCTGACTCGGCCTTGAACGCAGCGCTTGCGCCGGTGTTTGCGGGCGTGAGGGCAAGAGGAACTAAGCAAGCGGACGCCATGATGGATGCGTCGGGCGCCCCGAGCGGGCTTGACGCGCTTGGCCTGCAAACCATGATGCTGGCAACGCTGCGCGGGCTCGCCATTGAGCGCGCTTTGACCGGCGATCCGTCCACCCATGATGCTGCGGAACACTTGGCGGTATTTGCTGGAAGACTGACGGCGAAACCATAATGCTCATGGCGAATGCTTTGGTCGTCACGGTGTCGGCAGGGCGACCCAGCGACAGCGGAAACTCTCCAGCCCGACCGCTAGGCCTTGGCCTGCACGTTGAACCTTTGCTTATGCCCCGATCACGAAACTTCGTGGCGGGGCTGGAATGTCCGGAAGCTGCGGCAAGCCGAAACTTCGCTGCCGCTTTCGGGCGATGCTTCGGCCGAGGAGCCGAATGTCGGTTGCTGGGATGGTCCGACAGGGAAGGGGCGCATATCAGTCGACCTGGAGAAGCTGTCGGCCGGCGCGTGGCCCCAACCGGTCGTCGCCTCACGTCGAAGGGCGGCCTATCGGGAAAGACGGAGAACGCGAGCGCCATCAATCCGTTGTTGATCAAGCAGCTCTGCGGTTGCTGCCGGTGATGTCCTTCTCCCCCTCAGAGCGTTGGCAAGATCGGCTTCATGAAGCCTTCAAAGAGGGGCACGGTGAAGGCCGTGTCGCCGCGGGTGGGACTTTAGAGCATGCCCTTGGCGATGAGCGAGTTGCGCACCGCGCGACCGTCGTGACCTTGCATTTGAGGATTTCGGCGATGTCGCCAGAGCGATGCGGGCCCTGCCCGAGCTCGGCTATAGCGCGCATGTAGCGCTTCTCCGTCGGCGTGAGGCGATCAAAGCGCACGCGAACAAAGCTCGCGTCGAGTTCGGCGAGCGCGTCAGTCGTCGCGCTTTGCGCGTGATGGAGTTCGATAGGCGACGCGTCAGCGACGTTCCAGCTATGCTTGCCCCATTCCTGCAGGAAATAGGGATAGCCATTGGTCTGGCGAAGAATTTCGTCGACCGCGTCCGGGTTAAATGAGATGCTCTCCTTGGCGGCCGGCACGAACAAGGCCGTGCGCGCGGCTGTATTGTCCAAGCGGTTGAGGGGCGCGAACTCAAAGAGGCGCTCAGCGTAGGATTTCGATCTACCGGTTTGGCCAACGAGCTGCGGCAGACCCGCGGCCACCATGGTGATCGGCAATTGCTCTTGGCCGGCGCTGTGAAGCGCAGTGATCAGTGCGGCGAGCTGCTCTTCCGGCACGTATTGCAGTTCGTCTATGAACAGAGCGAGCGCGGTGGAGCGCTCGCGCGCAGCGCGGCCGAGCGTCAGGATGAGGTCGGTGAGATCGGTATCGAGATCACCGCTGTCGGCTAGGCCCTTTTCTGGGTCGACATCGATGCTGAATTCAATGTCTTCGTATTTGACCTTGAGCGCCCTGGCGAAGCCGGCGAGCGCGCGCATGCCCTTTAGGGAAGCTCTGATTTAGACACAAAATCCGCGCGATAATTGGCCTTTTCGTGGATTTTTGGCTGATGGGGTCGTTTTTTCATCCGGTTGACTTGCCGCTCCGCACGGCGGGGTCCGCAGTTATAATTTTCGAATGATCCACCCTTTGAATTTTATCACGCGCCGCGACCAAAATAAATCCCATCCTAAATTGGCCCGCTTGTGAGCAAGAACACAGGTCTTTCGGCAGCAGTATCGACGGCCACCAATATCCTCCCCCATAGGCGGACGCCAGGAATGGCGGCTCACGGCGATCTGCTGTCGGTTCCCGCTTCAAGCGATCCGGCGGGCGCGATCCAATTTTGTCAAAACGGGTCGCCGGGCGGCTGATCACCTTCGACCTTGGCAACAGCGTAAGTCGGATTAGGCAGGCTCGGCCAGGGCCGCGAAGCCAATCGCCGCCCCGTGCTCCGCCGCGAATGTCAAGATGCGCGCGTCGTGGGTTACGAGCGGGCAGCCGAGCTCGATTGCGGTGGCTATGAGGAGCCTGTCGGCGGGGTCTCGATGCGGCAGGCCCGTCAGCGGATAGGCGCGGGTCGCCGCGGAGGCTGAAAGCGCGACCGCTTCCACGCCGGGTCGAGCCAGAAATCGCGCCAGCCAGGCGTCCGGGGCCAGGTCAAGCTCGATACGCCCGACATCGGCGAGCAGCGCAATCTCCCAGGCGGTAATCGTACTGACGCACAATGCATTTCCAGCCCGCCAATGCGCTTCCAGCACCAAGCGCGTTGCCGGACGCAAAGCTGCGTCTCCGGCATCGAGCCAGAGGACGATATGCGTGTCGAGAAGCAGCCGCGTGGTCAATGCTCGAGCTCGCGCCCGGAATGCGCCTCCGGCTCGGTATCGAGGCTTGGCGCGGTCAGGTCGACGCCTAGCTTGACCTTGACCGACCCAGGATGAGCGCCGAACAGTGCGCCATCGCGCGCGTCAGCCTCCAAGAGCGCCCTCATGCCAAGCGCGACCGCTTCGGTCTTGTTGCCGCGCGTGAGCTTCTCGGCCGCTTCTTCGATCAGCGCGATGACATCTGGCCGGTTGATGGTGACGACGTGCGGCATCGGTCTCTCGATCATTACGGCTATAATGATACACGGTCCGACGCCGCACGCAACCTTAGAGGTCGACCCCCTCGGAAATGGCCAACGCGTCATCCACTTCGACCCCGAGATAGCGGACGGTGCTCTCCAGCTTCGAATGGCCAAGCCGGGGCTGGACGGCCCGAAGGTTGCCCGTCTTGCGATAGATCAGCGCCGCCTTGGTCCGGCGCAGCGATTAGCGTGAGGTCGCGTCGCCGACAATTCTGGCTGGAATGCTGGCGTAAGCGCCCGCTCAGGGCGGCGGCTGCGGTGGTTGGCCTTAAGAATCTGGTGGGTGATGCAGGATTCGAACCTGCGACCCGCTGATTAAGAGTCAGCTGCTCTACCAACTGAGCTAATCACCCGCCGATGATGAGACCAAAGCCAGCCCACTGATCGGACTGCGGCTTCTAGCGGATGACGCGAGTCTTGCCAAGCGGATTGGCATGGGCGGTTTCAACCTGCCCCGCTTGCCTTTATCCGCCCCCCACGGCACGTTCTCCCCCTCGGGGGAGGGTTTGAGAATGCAGAACTACGCCATCGCCTTGGCCGTCTTCATCGCGCTTCATGTCGGCTTATCCGCAACAGGCTTGCGGCAAATCGCTGTGCGGTCGATCGGCGAGCAAGCCTACCGAGGCTTGTTCTCTGTCGCCTCTGTCGCGGGCATGGTGTGGGTCGTGATGACCTTTGGCGACGCCCGCTATGCGCCGGAGAACACCGCTCTCTATGTCCCCCCGTCCTGGGCATTCCACGCCACGCATGGCCTGATGCTGCTTGCGTTTCTGCTGATTGTGCCCGGCCTTACCACGCCAGGTCCGACTTTGGCGGGCTTTGAAGGGACGCTCGGCAAACTGGAGCCGGCGAAGGGAGTTCTCCGCATCACCCGGCACCCATTTTTGTGGGGCGTCGCCCTCTGGGGTGCGGCCCACTTGATCAGCAACGGTGACCGCGCCTCCGTCATGCTGTTCGGCGGCCTCGGCTTGATGGTGATCCTGGGGACGCGGTCAATCGACCGCAAATCGCAGCTCCGCAATCCCGAAGACTGGGCCCGGTTCGCCGCCGTGACCTCCAATGTTCCCTTCGCCGCGATCCTCCAGGGGCGTAACAAACTGGCGATCGCAGAGCTTTGGTTGCGCCTTCTACTGGCGCTCGTGGCCTTTGCCGCGGTCGGTTATTTCCATCGCCTGATTGCCGGGGCGCCTGCCTTTTCCTTCGGCTATTGACCGCGCGTTAAGCCAGTCCCAGTTAAAAGGGCTGGCGGAGGAGAGAGGCAGTCAATGCAGGCCGTTGCGGTTTTGGATGAGCCCCACTTGGACGCCATGACCGGTGGCGATTTGGCCCTCCAGGTCGAATTGATCGGGCTGTTCGACACTCAAGCCGCCCTGTGGCAGCGCCTTTTCACGCCGAATGCACCGCTTCATACTTGGCGCGACGCCGCTCACTCGTGCAAAGGCAGCGCAAAGGGCCTTGGTCTGTGGCGGCTCGCTGACGCGGCCGCCGCCGCAGAGGACCTTGGCCGGGAAGGCATGAAGGAAGGCCCTGAGGTTCAGGCGGCCCTGGACAATCTCCGCGCTGAGCTTGTCCTGGCGCTGGAGGTGCTTCAGGCGATGCGTCCCCGCCTTTTGGCGGCGAACGATGCCTAAATTCGCCTCATAATCGGTAGCCGCCATCCACCACGAGCCGCGCTCCTGTCATCGGCGCGGACTGGACCAGCATAAGCTCGATCAGCGCGGCGATCTCGTCGGCTTCGGCGGAGCGGCCGAGCGGTGAGCCGACCTCCGCCAGGGCCGCAAACGCCGCCGCCTGGCTGCAGCCGCATCAATGCCATCGCGGCCTGCAGCGTCAGAAAAGCGCCGTCGAGATTGGCGCTCATCACCGCGCGCCAGCCGGCAAAGCTTTGGTCCGGCATGGCGGCGGCAGCGGAAACCCCGGCGCAGGCGCAAGCCAGATCAATTCGACCGTAAAGCCCCGTGATCAGCCCCCGCGTCCGGTCCCAAGCCTAGGGATCCGCGACGTCGAACGCAAACAACGACACCTTCTCGGGCGGAGCCGAAAGGCTGTCGGCAATGGCCCGTAAGCTTCCTTCGTTCCTGTCAATCAGGATGAGCCCTTCGGCTTGTCTCCCAAGCCGACGCGTAAGCGCAGCGCCGATCCCAGACGCCGCGCCGGTGATGAGAGCAACGGGGCGGCGGGTTGCGGCGGCAAAGTCCGGCATGGCGGCCTCATGGATGGCGATGGAAGAACCGTTTTTGCCATGGACAGACCCCACGCGCATCGGGCAATGCGTTGCCCATGACGCGCTTTGCCTTGCAATTTGGACAGACGCAGCCTGGCTTGGTCTATCAGGAGCGCGCGACGGTTTACGGCGTGTGCGCCTCGCCTTCCGGCGACTTAGCGCTGGCGGAGATCGGGCCCTCCGGCGGCCTCGTCCTTTACGATCTTCCTGGCGGAGGCCTTGAAGCAAGCGAAGATGAAGCCACAGCCCTGATCCGAGAGTTCCAGGAGGAAACGGGCCTTTTGGTGCGCCCGGAACGGCTCCTCTGCCGTGCGGGGCAGTATTGGATCAACCAGGGCGCGCCGCGAAACAGCCTCGCAAGCTTCTATCGTGTCACAGCCGAGGGTGAGCCTTCCCACCCCGCCGAGCCCGATCATCGCCTGGTCTGGATGTCTCCGGAAGCCGCCATCAAACGGTTGCGCCATGAAGCGCATGCCTGGGCCGTGGCCTGCTGGCTTCGCGGAGGAGCCGATAGTTAAGGGTCAGTGGGCTCTGCAGGGATCAGAGGGCCTCCCATGCCGCTGCCTTGCGGTTTGGGATCGCTCGGCGCTTCACTGCGGGACGGCATGGGCCGACCGTCGAAGTTGGCTGCGGCGACTTGCGGCGGCGCTTCCTCCAGCGCCAGCCAGATAAACGGCGCCGCGACAGCCGCCGCCAAAGCCGCCGCCAGCGCCGCCGGTCCCGCCAAAGCCAGGACAGCGCTCTGCTGAGGCCGGCTCTTCGCCGCTCTCGACAGCCGCGCTGCGACCCGGGCGATCATCGCCACCGAGGGCCGCGGACCGATCATCAAGGGCGGCGCCTCGCGATCGCCCCCGGGCGGTGAGCCTTTGAGGCAAGCCTCCACGAGCCGCCCCCTGCTGCGCGCCTCGTCCGCCGCCCGGCGCACGAACAGGGAGGTTGCAGCTCCCGGTGACCACAAAACGAGAACCACATCCGGCGGGGAGGGCCCAGGCGCGCTGTCCGGCGCCCCAGCGCAGATCAACTCGACCTGACGGCCGGCGCCGGCAAGGCGGTCCGCCAAATGTTGCGCGGCCGCCACGTCGCACCAGGCCGCGGCGATCCCGATCCTGAGACGGGCCGGTTTCAAGGCGCCGACCCGCGCAGCAGGCGCACCATCACGCCTTGACCGGGGAAGACGCCCAAATTCATGACCCCGACAAAGCCCATCTGGCGCATCATGTCCATCATAAGGACCGCGTCAGCGCCGTCGGCCGCGGGGGCGGCGCCGATGAGGCGCGCTAACAAGGGCGGCACTCCTCCGATGGCCTCCACCAAATGCAGCGTTCCCCGCGGCGCGAGAGCTGCCCGCATGGCCGTGAGAATTTGCCGACGATCTGCCGGGTCGTCTTCGGAGGACAACGTGCAGATGATTTTGGTCGGTCGCAGCTCGTTGACGTAGCTCGCCACGTCTCGAGCGTGCCCGTCGATCAGATTGAGGGTGATCCCGGACTGGGCGGCCTTGGCCCGGGTCCGAGCCAAAGCGTCGGGACGGTGGTCCAGGCCCATGACGATTGCCTTCGGCGCCGCTCCCGCGAGAGCCAGCGTCACTGCGCCGTGTCCGCAGCGCACATCGAGGATGACGTCGCAGTACCGCGGATCGATATCCGACACCAAGGCTCGTCGCCACCGGGCGTCGCCCTCGGCGACGGCGCCGAAAGCGTCCGCCAAGCGGATGGCGCCTGCAATCAAAGGCTGGGAGGTTGGAGTGGCGGCCATAGGGGTACTCTGTTTGACTTTACGGAAGGCCGGCAGTAGAACATTTAAAGAACATTGGGAACAGGCAACGGCTGTGACGCAAATGACGCACACATTCTCCCGTCAGGAGACATTGGAGCGCCTCCGTCGCCAGGTGCGGGCGCTCGAAAGTCCTGCGCGCCCCTGGGGAAGCGTCAAGATGGGCTCTGCGGAGCCGTACGGCTTGGCTCGTGGCGGCGTCTATGAGGCGGTCCCCGCGGCCTATCTTGACGGCCCCGCGGCGGCGGGCCTCGTCCTGGGCTTTGCCGCAATGGCCATGGCGCAGGCGCCAGGCGGCGCTTTGTGCCTTGTCGGGCCTGGCGCCGAAGAGTTCGGCGCCCCCTATGCCCCAGGCCTGCAAAGGCTTGGGATGGATCCTAGCCGTCTGCTGTTCGCCCGCGCCCGCACCTCGGCCGAAGCCATGGCGGCGCTTGAAGAAGCCGCGCGCACCCCTGGTTTGAGCGCTGTCTTCGGCCTCGCCCCCGCGCGGGTGGAAGAGGCCGCGGGACGGCGGTTGCAACGCGCGGCGGAGGCGGTCGGCGCTTTTGTCGCCCTCTGGCGGCCCTTCGGCGCCCCTGTTTTGAGCGGCGCCCGCGGACGCTGGCTGGCCGCCGCCGCCCCCAGTGTGCGTCCTGCCTTTGCGGAAGAAGCGGGCCTGCGGGGCCGGGCGGCGCCGCCAGGGCCGTTTCGCGCGAAAGTCCAGGCGCAGAAAGGGCGGAGCCTAGGGGAGGATCAAATCTGGGAGTGGCGCGATGCGGCGCATGGCTTTTATCGGATTGCCGTTGTGGACCGCGCAGCGGCCCGGGACCACGAAGATGGGCGGCGCAGGTCTTGGCGCGACCAAGAGTGGTGGGGCGCAGAAGCCGGCTGCGGCTGAAGCGCCACTGGCGTTCATCGCGCTGCAGGCCAGCGCTGAACGGATCGCCGCGCTGAACGCAGCGGGCTTTGCAGCCGGTCTCCGCCCAGGTCAGGCCTTGGCCGAAGCCCGCGCTATCGCCCCTGATCTGCAATGCGCGCCGCATGATCCTAAAGCCGACGCCGCGGCCCTCCGCAGGCTGGCCCTGGGAGCGGCGCGCTACAGCCCTGCCGTCACCGCCGTCACCCCCGATCCCGCCCGCGGGGTTGATGGCTACGGGCTTTATCTCGATCTCGAAGGCGCAGCCCATCTCTTCGGCGGCGAGGCCGCCTGGCTGACAGAGGTGCTGCGGCGGCTGCGGGATTTGGGCCTCGACGCCTCCGGCGCCGTCGCCGACACCCCTGGCCAAGCCTATGGTCTGAGCCTTTTCGCCCCGGAAGCCCGACAAGGTTTGGTCGCGCCGACGGGCCAGGGCGTGGCGCTGATGCGCGGCCTGCCCGTCGCCGCGCTGCGGCTTTCCCCCGCCTTGCAGGATGGTCTGCGAGCATTGGGGCTGAAAACCGTGGGCGCGATGTCGGCGGCGTCCCGCGCCAGTCTCGCCCGCCGCTTCGGCCCTGGCCTTCTGGCCCAGCTCGACGCCGCCACCGGCGTCGGAGCCGAAGCGCTGCATGCGGTCCAGCCCCCGCCTACAGCCCAGGCCCGGCGCGCTTTGGCTCAACCGCTGATGACGCTGGAGGGCCTGGAGGAGGCCGCAAGCCGGCTCAGCCACGATCTGACCGCGCAGCTCTTCCGCCTCGGTCTCGGCGCCCGCCGGTTGGTCTTCACCCTCTATCGGGTGGACCAGAACGCCCTGACCCTGACCTGCGCCGCCGCCGCTCCCACCCAGGACCCCGCCCGTCTCACCCGCTTATTGAAAGAACGCCTTGCCCGGGCGGGGGAGGGGCTTGACCTCGGCTTCGGCGTCGACGCGTTGACCCTGACTGCGATCAAGCCCCAACCCTTGGACGCCCGCCAAACCGGCGGCCTCACCGGCGAGACCGGCGGCGACGCCGGCGACAGTCTAAGGCTTTTGCAGGAGCGGCTGGCTGCTCGCCTCGGTCTCCAGGCGACGGTGCGCGTTAGCCCCCGCGCCAGCCACTGGCCCGAACGCGCCCAACGCTTCCTCCCCGGCGACAGCGCCACTGCGCCGTCCTGGCCCCAAGGCCCCGAACGCCCCCCGTTCGTGCTGAAGCGACCCGAAGCGGTCGAGGCCCTCGCCCCTTTGCCCGATGGCGCGCCGGCGCAGTTCCGCTGGCGGCGGGTCCTGCACCGGGTGGCGCGCGCCGCTGGCCCTGAGCGTATCGGCGCGGAATGGTGGCGCGCCGATGGTCCGACCCGCGATTACTATTGTGTCGAGACCAGCGAAGGTCGCAGGCTCTGGGTGTTCCGAGAAGGGCTTTACGGTTGTAAGACCGAAGCGCCGTCTTGGTTCGTGCACGGATTATGGCCGTGAGCTTCGCCGAACTCGCCGCCGCCACGAATTTTTCCTTTCTGCGCGGCGCCTCCCATCCCGATGAGATGGTGTTGACGGCGAAGGCTCTGGGCTTGTCCGCCATCGGCATCGCCGACCGCAACACACTGGCGGGCGTCGTCCGCGCGCACAAAGCGGCGAAAGAGGCGAGCCTGCGGCTCCTGATCGGGGCGCGGCTTGTGACGCGGTGCGGCTTCGAGACGATCGCCTACCCCACAGATCGCGCAGCCTACGGACGATTATGCCGGCTTCTGACTCTGGGCAATCGCCGCGCGCCGAAAGGTCAGTGCTGGCTTGATCTGGAAGACCTCGCCGCCCACGCCGAAGGGATTGTCTGGATCGCCTTCCCCGGCGACCGGCTGAGCCCGTTCCTGGAGCGCGGCGTGCCGCGGCAAAATGTGTTTCTCGCCCTTCGGCGAACCTTCGCCGCCGATGATCTTGAGCAGCGGCACGCAACGAAGACGCTTGCCAAAAAGATCGGTATCCGGATGGTAGCGGTCGGCGATCCGCTCTATCACATGGCCCAACGTCGTCCGCTCGCTGATGTTTTGGCCTGCATCCGCGAGCACGTCGTCATCGACGCCGCAGGCTATCTGTTGGAAGCGCACGCTGAAAGACACTTGAAGCCGCCCCAGGAGCTTGTGCGCCTCTTTGCCGGCTTTGAAGAAGCCCTTGCCGCACAGGCCGAGATCATGGAAAGGGTTCGCTTCAGTCTGGATGAACTCGCTTACGAGTATCCCGACGAGATCGGCGCAGCTGGCGAAACCCCGATTGAAAAGCTCCGGAAGCTGACGGAAGCCGGCGCCAAAGATCGGTACCCTGACGGCGTCCCCGCAACCGTCAGGGCCGCGCTCGATCACGAATACGCCCTCATCGAAGAGTTGGACTACGCTAAGTACTTCCTCACCGTCCATGACATCGTGGCCTTCGCGAAGTCCCAAGATATTGTCGCCCAGGGCAGGGGTTCAGCAGCCAATTCCGTGGTCTGTTACTGCCTCGGCGTCACCGCCGTCGATCCCACCAAAGTTGATCTCCTATTTGAGCGCTTTGTCAGCCCCGAACGCAAAGAGCCCCCCGATATCGACGTCGATTTCGAACACGAACGCCGCGAAGAGGTGATCCAGCACATCTACAAGAAGTATGGCCGCCACCGCGCCGGCATCGCCGCCACGGTGATCACCTATCGCGGACGCAGCGCGATCCGCGAGGTTGGCAAAGCCATGGGGCTGTCTGTCGATGTCATCGAGGCGTTGTCCCGGACGCTCTGGGGGTGGTCCGAGGGCGGACCAAAGGATGACCACGTGAGGGGCGAGCTTGGCCTTGATCCGAATGCGCCTCGCTTGCGGCGTGCGCTTGATCTGACCCAAGCCCTGATCGGCTTCCCCCGCCACTTGTCCCAACATGTCGGAGGCTTCGTCATCACCCGCGGCCCGTTGGAGGAACTCTGCCCCATCGGCAACGCGGCCATGGAGGGCCGCACCTTCATCGAGTGGGACAAAGACGACATCGACACCCTGGGCGTCCTCAAGATCGACATTCTCGCTTTGGGCATGCTGACGGCCGTCGCCAAGGCCTTCCAGATGATCGAGACCCACTACGGCCGGGCCTTGAGCCTCGCCACGGTGCCTCCTGAAGATCCCTCCGTGTACGACATGATCTGCAAGGCGGACACGATCGGCGTGTTCCAGATCGAAAGCCGGGCGCAGATGAGCATGCTGCCGCGGCTCAAGCCTCGCTGTTTTTATGATCTCGTCATCGAGGTGGCGATCGTCCGCCCTGGCCCCATTCAGGGCGACATGGTCCATCCTTATCTGCGTCGCCGGGCGGGGCTAGAGGCTGTCAGCTTTCCGTCAAAGGAACTCGAGGCGGTGCTGGGTAAAACCCTCGGCGTGCCTCTGTTTCAGGAGCAGGCGATGCGCATCGCCATCGTCGCCGCCGGCTTCACCCCCGCAGAGGCTGATCGCCTGCGCCGCGCCATGGCCACGTTTCGCAAGGTGGGAATCATTCACACCTTCGGCCTGCGTCTCATCGAGGGCATGGCCGCCAACGGCTACGACCGCGCCTTCGCCGAGCGCTGCTTCAAACAGATCGAAGGCTTCGGCGAATACGGCTTTCCCGAAAGCCACGCCGCGAGCTTTGCCCTTATTGTCTATGTCTCCGCTTGGCTGAAGAAGCACTATCCGGAAGTCTTCTGCGCGGCCCTCCTGAACGCTCAGCCCATGGGCTTCTACGCCCCGGCGCAACTGGTCCGCGACGCCCGCGCCCACGGCGTGCGCGTCTTGGAGGGGGACGTGAACAAAAGCGACTGGGACACCACGCTTGAAGATGAGGCCCCGATCCAGGAGCAAACGACCTCGCTGCCCGTGCGCCTGGGGCTTCGGCAGATCACGGGCTTCTCGGAGTCTGACGCCGCCAAGATCATGGCTGCTCGAGAAGCCGGCGGGCCGTTTCGAAGCGTCGAGGATCTGCGCCGCCGAGCGCGGCTTGCGCCCTCCGCTTTGGAGCGCCTCGCCCACGCTGACGCCTTCCGCTCCTTGGGGCTCGATCGCCGCCGCGCCTTATGGGACGCCAAAGCGCAATCAGCGGACGATGCGCCCCTGTTCCGTGTGATCAGCGACTTTGGCCCCGAAGAAGACCCCCATCTGCCGGTCATGGCTTTGGCCGAACATGTGGCCCATGACTACGCCCGGTTGAAGCTGTCCCTGAAAGCCC
>JBILVS010000130.1:0-7257 GCA_044370335.1 Caulobacterales bacterium | reverse complement strand
ACGTCCCGATGACGATCCGTCCCCGCGCCTGGCCCCCGGCGCTTTGAACGTCCTCAGCGCGCGATGGGGGCGGCGATGTCCAGGGCTTCGCGCAGGGCTTCTATGGCTTGGAGCTTGGCGGTGACGGCGCTCCAGTCGTCGGCCTCGGCGATGGGGGCCCAGAGACCCTCGACCTCCTCGATGACGAGGCTCACAGGGGTTGCGGTTTGGAATACCGGATGGGCCAGGCGCTCGGGGCGGACGGGAGACCTGGCGAACAGCGCGTCCCGCACGGGGGCGAAGGCTGCGGCGGCATAGAGCGCGCCTTGCGGGCTTTGGGCGGCGCGGGCGGCGCTGGCTTCGCCGGCGAACCAATCATGGAAGGTCTGCTCCCAGCCGGCGCCGGTTTCGGTCATCCAGGCAAACAGGGTCTGCAGGAAGGCCAGATCGCGCTCCTCATCCACCATCGCCAAACCGAGCCGGGCGTGCATGGCCTCGCGGATCGCCAGGTGATAGGCGGGAGCGAAACTCTGCAGGGCCTCGATCAGGGGGGCTTCGTCGCTGATCAGCGCGAGGCAGAAGGCGAGTTGGGCCAAGTTCCAGCTGCTCGCTTCGGGCTGGCGGCCGAAGCTGTAGAGCCCTGTTTGGTCGAAATAGGCGGCGGTGAAGTTCGGCGCGCTTTGCGGCAGGAAGCGCCAGGGGCCGTAGTCGAAGCTTTCGCCGGTCACGACCATGTTGTCGGTGTTCAAGACGCCGTGAACGAAGCCCGCGGCCATCCATTGGGCGCACATCCGGGCAGTGGCGGCGGTGACGGCGCGCAAGAGGGCTGCGGGCTGGTCTGGGTCCGCAGCGGCGAGCACCGTGGGGTGGTAGGCCTCCCCGACATGGCGGACCAGGGCTGCGATCTGGTCTTTGTCTTCGAAGAACGCCGCCCTCTGAAACGTGCCGAACCGGATATGGCTGTGCTGCAGGCGCACGAGCACGCTGGAGCGCGTTGGCGAAGGCTCATCGCCGCGCTCCAAAGCTTCGCCCGTTTCAAACAGGGAAAACGCCTTGGAGGTGTAAACGCCCTGGGCCTCCAGCATGGCGGAGGCGAGGATTTCACGAACCCCGCCCTTGAGCGTCAGCCGGCCGTCGCCGAAGCGGGAATAAGGCGTCTGGCCGGAGCCTTTCGTGCCGAGATCTAACAAGCGGCCATGGCCGTCCCGCAGCTGGGCGAACAGAAAGCCGCGGCCGTCGCCGATATCGGGATTATAGGAGCGGAACTGATGGCCATGATACCGCATGGCCAAAGGCTGCGGAATGTTGTCGGGCAGGGGCTCGAAGCGGTGGAAATGGGCCTGCCATTCCGCTTCGGTAAGGCCATCGAGCCCCACCGCCCTGGCCCAGCGTTGGTTGCGGAACCGCAGCACGGCTTGCGGGAAAGCCGCGGGCTTCACCGGATCGGAAAAGCCTGCGCCCAAGCTCAAATAGCATGGATCAGGACGGTATGCGGCAGTGACGGGCATGGGAGCGCTTTCGGCCAAGGCGCCCAGATAAAGGCGCTTTGAAGAAAACCCAAGGTCTTCGCAGACGTTCAGCTCAGCGTTGACCGCGTGACGCGGCGGGCGCCTTGTGGCAACACAGACGGCCGGCGAGGGTTCTGGAGGACTGGCGCATGATCGGACTTGGGCGTTGGGCTGCAATGACGGGGCTTGTGGCCGCGTTAGCGGCGTTGGCGGCCTGCGGCCCGCGGGAGATCCCAGTCGAAGACACGGCTGCGCCCGCAGCGGACGCAGATCCCTGCGCCTCGGCCACGGGGTTCCGGGGGCTTGTGATCTGCCAGAACGAGGCGCTCTTGAGCCTCGACAACGCAGTGCGGGAAGCGATCACGGCGGAAACGGCGAATGTCGATCCGGCCGTAGCGGCGGCGCTCAATGCCGAGCAAGACCAGTGGCTGGAGGCGGCCCGGATCAGCTGCGGGATCGCGACCGTGGAAACGCCGCCGGACGATGGTCAGATGACCTGCCTCACCGCAGCCCTGAGGGACCGCCTTAATTCCATGGGCAATGCGATCGAGCAGCAGGGGCCGTTCACGTTCCGCCGGGTGGAGGCGGTGGATGCTGATCCGGTGACGGCGGCGGTGGCGGCGGCGAGCGGGCTGGGGGAGGATGCGCCCCCAGCGATCACGCGGGACATTTCCTATCCGCAACTGACCGGGGACGGCCCGGCGATCCGCCGCTTCAATGAGCTTGTGCGCCAGGAGCCGCGGTTCGGGATCGAGGATCAGACCAGCGAGACGGTGAACTACACCATCGCTTATGCTGGGGAGGACCTTATCTCCGTGCGGTTTGACATCCTGCATGAGCCGTTGATGGCGCCGCATGGGTCGGTGGAAGTGCAGGCCGTCACCGTGAACATGCGGGAAGGGGCGGCCCTGACGGAGGCGGATGTGTTTCGTCCCGGGTCGGGGTGGGAGAATTTTCTCACGCGCCGGGCGGTTGTGGCCCTGACCCGGGCGTTCCAGGGGACGGACTTTGTTCCTTCGGAGGCGGACGTTCGGGAGACGGTGACCAAGCCGCCGCAGTGGCTTGTGACGGAAAACGCTCTGGTCATCCTCTTCCCGCCCTACAGCTTTGCGGGGCCGCAGGTGGATGGCGGACAGGAGATTTCCATCCTGTGGAGCGATCTCCGGGCCTATCTCAACCCCAACGGACCGCGGCCGATCGGGTCGAGGGCTTAACCAAGAGCCGGCCGGACAAGAGGCGATTGGTCGCTGCGGCGGACTGGGGCGCGGTCTTGCGTCCGGGTTGACCGCCCTTCACGGTGCTTCAGACGCCGGTAAGGCCGCCGCACCAGCGCGGCCAGGATTTTAAGTGAGCATGGTCGGTTGAATGTCTGCTCCCGGGCGGTCCAAAGATTTCAGCCTTGTGGCGCTGGCGTTGGTCGTGTTCGTCGCAATGACGGGCTTCGGCATCTTTATCCCGATGTTTCCGTTCATCGGGCTGAGCCTTCAGGCCTCGGCATCGGAAATCACGATCGCGATGGGGGCTTATTCGATCGGGCAACTGATCGCGGCGCCGATGTGGGGCTGGCTCAGCGATCGGATCGGCCGGAAGCCTGTTTTGATCGTCGGCTTGCTTGGGGCTGCGCTCTCTTACCTGTTGATCACGCAGGCCGACACAATCGTCCAGATGGGGTTGGCGCGGCTCTTGGGCGGGCTGATGGCCGGCAATATCGGGGCGGCGTTCGCGGCGGCGGCGGACCTGGCGGACGACCGCACCCGCGCCCGCAATATGGGGGTTGTGGGGGCGGCCTTCGGGTTCGGGTTCATCGTGGGGCCGGCGCTGGCGGGGTTCGCCATCGGGGCTGAACCGACGGCGGCGGATTTTGAACGCCTGTGCCATTATGCGGCGGGGTTTGCAGGGGTCGCGGCGCTGGCGGCGCTCATGGGCCTGAAGGAAACCGCGCCTTTGGCGGAGCGCCGGGCGGCGGGACCGCAGCCGCGCCTACGGCTCTTGGCGACGCGGCCGGTTCTGGCGCAGCTTGTCGTTGGGATGTTCCTGCTCATCACCGCCAACTCGGTGATGGAAACGATTTTCGGCATCTGGGCGGATGACCGTATCGGATGGCAGATGCGGGAAGTGGCCTACCTCATGGCTGCTTTGGGGTTGCTCACCGTGCTGATGCAGGGGGGCGGCGCGGGGACGCTCGCGCGGCGGTTCGGGGAGCCACGGGTCTATAGCTTTGGCCTCTTTGTGCTGATCTTGGGCTTTTTGGTCTTGGGTTTTGCGGCCGGAGCGGTCATCGCGATCATAGGGCTTGGGCTTTTGGCGGTGGGGGCGGGCCTTGCACAGCCCGCGCTGCAGAGCCTGATCGCGGCGCAGGCGGCGCCTTCGGAGCGGGGGGCGGTGATGGGCCTGAGCCAATCATCTTCTGCGATGGGACGGGCGGTCGGCGCATTGGTCGCGGGGCCGGTTTATGACGCCCTCGGGCCGGGGGCGCCGTTTCTGCTGGGGGGGGCTTTGCTGCTTGCGGCGCTCGCGCCGGCGATGGTGCGGCCGGTGGCGCTGAAGCCCGAGCCCTAAGCCAGAACCTGCGCCAGCCAAGCGCCCGCGTCTTCGATGGCGGCGCGGGCCTTCGAGGAGACCGCGGTCATGCTGAAGAAGCCGTGGATCTGGTTCGGATAATCGCGGTAGGTCACGGGCACGCCACAGGCGGCGAGCTTATCAGCATAGGCTTTGCCTTCGTCCAAAAGCGGATCAAAGCCCGCCGTGATGAGAAGCGTTGCGGGCAGCCCCGCCAGGTCATTGGCCAAAAGCGGCGAGACGCGCACGTCGAAGGCATCTTCGCGCCGGGCGAGATAGGCGTCTTTGAACCAATCCTGCGCGGCTTGGGTGAGCTGGTAGCCTTCCTTGAGGCGGATTTGGCTTGGGGTCATCTGCACGAACTGGGTGCAGGGATAAATGAGCAGTTGCGCCTTCAAGGCGGGGCCGCCGTCACGCTTGACGCTCTGGGCCACGACGGCGGCGAGATTGCCGCCGGCGCTGTCGCCGCCGACGGCGAGGCGGGCGGGGTCAAAGCCGAACCGGTTGGCGCGGATCACAGCGTCGCGGACAGAGGCGAGGCAGTCCTCCACCGCGGCGGGGAAGCGATGTTCGGGGGCGAGCCGATACGCGACCGACAGAACGCGGACGCGGGAGGACGCCGCCAGCCTGCGGCAAAGCATTTCGTGGCTGTCGAGATCGCCGACGACAAAGCCGCCGCCATGGAAATAGACTAGGCCTGGACCGATTGGCGCGCCGGCGGCGAAGGGGGTGTAGAGGCGGGCCTGCAAAGGGCCCTCGGCCCCCTCAACCGTGAGCGGTTCGATCTTGGCGAGAGCCGGGGCCTCGGCCTCAAACCGGTGCGCGGCTTGCCAGAATTGTTGGCGCGCCGCCTCAACCGGGCCGCGCCAGTCGACGCCTTTCCAGTCAGGGATGCGCCAATCCACCTTCGGCGGCAGGCTCGCGAGCTTATCGAGCAGGCTTTTGAGCGGCGGATCGAGGGCCATCACGCCTCCTTGGCGGCCTTGGCCTTTTCGGCCCTTTGTTCAGCCATAGGCTTCGGCTGCGGGCGGACGAAGGTCCAAGAGCGGGCGTCGGAGGCTTTGGCGTCAAACCTATAGCCCTCGGTCGTGAAGCCCTTGAGGTCTTCGGCGTGGGTGATGCGCTTGTCGATGGCGTAGCGGGCCATGAGGCCGCGGGCGCGCTTGACGAACATAAACACCGGGCGGGCCTTGCCGTCCTTCACATCGAGAAAGCGCGGGGTAATGACCGGCGCCTTGAGGGCCTTGATCGGGACGGCGGAAAAATACTCGTCGGAGGCCAGATTGACGACGGTGGGATCGGCGTGACCCTTCAGATCGTCCCCGATCAGCTTGGCGATGCGGTCGCCCCAATAGTCATAGAGGTCCTCGCCCTTCGGGTTGGCGAGCTTCACGCCCATCTCAAGCCTGTAGGGCTGGATCGTGTCGAGAGGGCGCAACAGGCCGTAAAGCCCCGACAAAATGCGCAGATGCTCCTGCGCGAAGGCAAGATCGTCCGGCTTTAGAGTTTTGGCCTGCAGGCCCTGATAGACATCGCCGTTGAAAGCGAGCGCGGCCTGTTTGCCTGCCTCTGGCGGAGCTTTGGGATCGAACGCCTTGTAGCGGTCGACATTCAGTTCGGCGAGCTTGTCGGAGAGGTCCATCAGCCGCTTCAGATCCGACGCCTTCAAGCCCTTGGCGATTTTTGCGAGGGCGGCGGCGTCTTGGGCCAAACGCGGTTCGGAGCGGGGCAGAGCCTCCGGAGCGGCGGACCAATCGAGATTCTTCGCGGGCGAGAGCAAAATCAGCATGAGCGCGAGATAAGCGCTTGGCGGGTTCTCGACCAGGGTCGTTGTTGGCGACCAGGGTTGTTCTGGTCAGATCAAGGCGCGGGGATTGAGAACGCCCTTGGGGTCAAAGGTCGCCTTCAAAGCGCGCATCATCGCGAGCGCTGTGGGGTCTTTGAAGCGGGTGAGCTCCTCGCGGCGGGCGACGCCGATGCCGTGCTCAGCGGAAATCGAGCCGCCCATGGACACCGCCAGATCGTGCATCGCGCGCAAGACGGCGTCGCGGGGGAAGTCGGTCGCGCCTTCGGGGGCCATGACGGTGAGGTGGATGTTGCCGTCGCCCATGTGGCCGAAGGCGACGATCCGAGCGCCGGGGGCGAGGGTTTGGGCCTTTTGCTCGGCGGCGGCGAGGAAGGCCGGGGTTTCGGATACGGGGACGGAGATGTCATGGTTGGCCTGGGGCTCGCCGGTGCGGTGGCCGGCGGAAAGGCTTTCGCGGAGCTTCCACAGCGCCTGTTCCTGCGCGGTCGAGCGGGCGAGGGAGGCGTCGATGATGGCGCCGTCTTCCAACGCTTCGGCCAAAAGCGCTTCGATCTCCTCTTCAAGGCCGTTGGAGCCGCAGCGCTCGAACTCCAAAAGCACGGTGTAGGGCGGAGCGAAGCGCAAGGGCTCTTTCAGGCCCGGGATAGTCCTAAGCGCAAGCGCGATGCTTTGCCGGTTCATCAGCTCGAAGGCGCAAAGGCCATCGGCCTGGTGGCGGGCGCGATGGAAGAGCGCGAGGGCGTTTTCAGGGCTTTCGACGCCCGCCGCGGCGACCACTTTAGAGGTGACCGCGGGGCTGAGCTTGAGGGCCGCGGCGGTGATGATCCCCAGCGTGCCCTCGGCGCCGATGAAAAGCTGTTTCAGATCATAGCCGGTGTTGTTTTTGCGGAGCGTATCGAGGCTGTTGAGGATGCGGCCATCGGCGAGGACGACCTCCAGCCCCAGGACCTGTTCGCGCATCATGCCGTGGCGCATCACGTGCACGCCGCCGGCATTGGTGGAGATGAGGCCGCCGATGGTGGCGCTGCCTTGGCTTGCGAGCGTCAGCGGCACGCGGCGGGTCACGCCGGCGGCGGCGTCATGCACCGCCTGGAGCGTGGCGCCGGCTTCGACGACGATGCTGTCATTCAGCGGCGAGAGGCTGCGGATCGCCTGCATCCGCTCCAGGGAGAGCAGGATTTCGCCATCGGGGATTTGGCCCGCCACCAGGCCCGTGTTGCCGCCCTGGGGGGTGATCGCTGCGCCCGCTTCGGCGCAGAGCGTGACCAGTCGGCTCATCTCTTGCGCCGTGCGCGGCTTGGCGAGAAACGGGGTCGTTCCGCGATAGCGGCCACGCCATTCGACGAGCTTCGGGGCGATCACGTCGGGATCGGTGGAATGGCCGTCGGGGCCGAGAAGGTCGGC
>JBILVS010000035.1:0-24541 GCA_044370335.1 Caulobacterales bacterium | reverse complement strand
GCCTCCGGTGCTCCGCGGGGAAATCCAGATCAGCCTCGCCGTCACCGAACCCTCCGGCGGGTCCGACGTCGCCAACCTCGAAACCCGCGCGGCCCCCGTCCCTGGCGGCTATCGGGTGAGCGGCGCGAAGATGTTCATCACCGGCGGGATGACCTCCCGCTACGCCACCACCGCCGTCCGCACCGGTGAACCCGGATTGGCCGGCGTCTCCCTTCTGCTCATCGACCTCGAGGCCGAAGGCGTCACCCGCACGCCCCTCGCCAAACAGGGCTGGTGGGCCTCTGACACCGCGGCCCTCTATTTCGACAACGTCTTCGTTCCACAAGACCGCCTCATCGGCCCCGAGAACGGCGGCTTCGCCGGCATCATGGCCAACTTCAACGGCGAGCGCCTTGGCATGGCCGCCGGCGCGGCCGCCAGCGCCCGGGTCTGCCTGGAGGAGGCTATCGCCTGGGCGCAGGAACGCCGCACCTTCGGCAAACGCCTCGCCGACCATCAGGTCATCCGCCACAAGATCGCGGCGATGCTCCAGCGCATCAACGCCACGACCGCCTACCTCGAACACTGCGCCTACCGCGTCCAGAACGGCGAGACCCCGGTGGCGGACCTCTGCCTTCTCAAAGTGCAGGCCACCGAGACCCTCGAGTTCTGCGCCCGCGAAGCGAGCCAAATCCTCGGCGGCGCCTCCTATCTCCGCGGCTCCCGCGTGGAGCGCATCTACCGCGAGGTACGCGTCAACGCGATCGGCGGAGGCTCGGAAGAAATCATGCGTGACCTTGCGGCCCGCCAGCTCCGCCTTTAACTCTCACGCCGCCCAGACGAGCGTCAGCTTCGCCCGTGACCCCAGCGCAGGGCTCTCCGCCTCCACCGCCGGCGTTTCGATCACCGCGCCATTGAGCACGGGCTTCAGGCAGCCCACAAGGTCCGCCTCGACATATTCCCGGACGTCCCGTTCTTCCCGTTCATGCACCAGGATATGCGTCGCCCCCAACAGCCGCGCTTCCTCCCAGCGCTCATGTGTCTTGAGCCGCCCCTGCAGGTTCGCGGTCCGCGACAAGAACAAAATAACCCAGCCTTTGCCCCCAAAGCCTGGGCGCGCAAAGGCATAGACTGCCGGCGCCGCCGCGAACGCGTCCTCCGGGTGATGCGCGGTGAACCGGTGAACCCGCCCCGACACCCCTTTGAATTGCGCTGCCGCCATAAACGCCTCCCTTGCGACCAAATGTTCAATGAATGTTCCATAGCCGCTAACCATGTTCCTGTAAAGTTCCATCTTGGCGAACTCGTCTCGCTTATGGAGGTGCAGACCGAACCCATGGCGCACAGGCCATCGGCGCGCCATGTCTAGAACCTGCAAGGGGCGCGGCCCCCGTCGGATCAGACCCCCTGCAGACCGAGCGGCGGCAGGGGCTTGTGAAGCCCGCGCGCCCCCGCGATGATCGCAATTCAACGATGGCGCACCATGGCTCATGACCACTCCCCCGCGGCGACCGCCGCAGCTCTCGACGCCGCCGCAGCCCAGTGTGAACGGGCCGGCGAGACCCTGACGCCGCTTCGTCGCCGCGTGCTGGAGCTGCTCATCGTCCGCCACGCCCCGACCAAGGCCTATGATTTGTTGGCCGATCTCGGCGGCGCCGACGGCCCCGCCAAGCCGCCCACCGTCTATCGGGCTCTTGAGTTCCTGATGCGCATAGGCCTTGCCCACAAGATCGAGAGCCTCAACGCCTTCATCGCCTGCGACATCGGGGCCTGCTCGCGCGCCAAGATCTTCATGATCTGCGACACCTGCGGCGATGCGGTGGAAATCGCCGCAGGCCACGCCGACGAAGACCTCCAGCAAGCCGCCGCTGTCCGGGGCTTTCAGATTCGCCAGGCGATTTTTGAGGCCTCCGGCCTTTGCGCCCGCTGCAAGGAGGCCGCATGACCGGGCCGCCCGCCATGACGCCGCTTTATGCCGGCTCCGCCAACACCTGGGAATGCGATGAGATGGGCCATCTCAATGTCCGCTTCCATGTGGCGCGGGCGCAGGAGGGCCTGGGGCTTCTGGCCCTGATGGCGGGTATGGAGGATGTCTTCGGTCGCCAGGCCAGGGCGACGCTTCTGCCGCTGGATCAGCACATCCGGTTCATCCGAGAGGTCCGCCCCGGCGAGCCCTTGACGATGGTCGGCGGCGTCACCGCGGTGACTGAGGCTGAGGCTCAGATCTATCTCGAGTTGCGCCACGGTGACGGCTCCCCCGCCTCCACCTTCCACACCAAGGTCGCCCATGTGGAGCCCCACGGCCTGAAGGCGTTCCCGTGGTCGGTCCGCGTCCGCGACAGGCTGCAGGCCTTCGCCGTCGCCCTGCCCGAACATGGCGCCCCGCGCTCCATCGACGCCGACGCCAAACCCACCTCCCGGGCAAGCCGAGCCGAAGCTGAACGGCTCGGCGCCCGGCGCATCGGCGCGGGGCTTGTGACCCCGGACGAGACCGACGCCTTCGGCCGCCTCCGACCGGAGCTCTTCATCGGACGGGTGTCGGACGCAGTGCCGAACCTGCTTCATGCCTGGCGCCAAGCCGTGGCGAAGGCCGCCGCAGCGGCCGACGGCGAGGCCAAGATCGCCGGCGCCGCGGTTGTTGAGTATCGCCTTGTGTACCGCGAATGGCCCCGTCTCGGCGCCGCCATAGAGGTGCACTCTGGCGTGGTGGCCCTGCAGGGCAAAACCCACCGCCTCGCCCATTGGCTGGTCGATCCGATTTCGGGCATCGCCTATGCGACGACCGAGGCCGTCGCCCTCACCTTCGATTTGGCCACCCGCAAAGCCATCCAGCCGCCGCCGGCCCAGCTGAAAACGCTGGAAACCCTGCTCGCCCCCGGCATGAGCGTCTAAAGCAGATCATGGAACCGCTGCGCCGGCGCCGCCTGCAGGATCGCGGTCTCAATCGCCGCGCGCACGCGATCGGGCCTTTCCATCGGCAAAGCGTGCGTGGCGCCTTCCACGGTGGCCACACGCACCTTCGGCCGCATGTCGCGGATCCGCTCGACACAGGCCAGCGGCGTGGTGGAGCCCTGCGCCGCCCGCAGCACCACGATCGGATCCCGCGCCCTCAAAAAAGCCCGCCAGGGATCATTCCGCTGGGCGGCGAAGGTGGCGGCTTCATAGGCCGGAGGGCAGGCGAGCCTAACCCCGCCCTCCGCCGCGTCCTCAAAGCCGTCCTCGACATAGTCGCGCAGCACGCTGGGCGTGAAGCTCTTGAAGATGCCGCGCCCCGTGAGGGCGGCGGCGGCTTCCTCTTTGCTTTGGAAGTGCGCCCGCCGCCGGGCCGCAGCCCGAGCGATCGGGAAGGTGTGCCGCCAGATCAAAGGCATGCCCGGGGTCGCCGCCACCGCATAGTGGGCCGGGGGCATAAGCACCGGATCGATCAGCGCCAGCCCCCGCACGAGATCGGGGCGGTGACCGGCGGCCAGAAGCGACGTCGTCGCTCCCATCGAGTGCCCTGCAAGCGTGACGGGAGCGCGGATGTGGGTGTCAATCAGTTCGAGCACATCGTCCCGATGCCGGTTCCACGACGCATAGCCAAACCGCCGGGCGCCCAGCGAGGACCGCCCGTGCCCCCGCAGATCCACCGCCAGGACATGGAAATGCTCGCCCAACGGCGCCAGCATTTCGCGATAGGTGAGGGCGTTGAACCCCGTGGCGTGCAGGAAAACTAGATCAGGCGGCCGAGAGGCGTCGCCGAAAGCGATCCCCGCCATTTCGCCGCCGCTCAGTGGGAAATGCACCCGGCGCATTGAATCTGACAAACCTGTCATAACTCCGAACACTAGCGCCACCTCGCCTGTTTGCAATCCGTCGGCGCTGTGAGGGGTCCGATGTCGCCTCAGCCGCCGAAAACCCGGCGAAGCAGGCGAGAGGTGCGCCTTACAGGGTCCTGCCGGATCGCGCGCTCCTCATCGGCGATGAGGGAGAACGCCGCGTCCAGCGCCCGGGTCACAGAAAAATCAATCAGTTGCCCGCGCAAATTCTGGGCCGTTCCCGCCAACGCCGTGGAGCGCATCGCGGTTTCGAGCGACGTGAACGCCCCCGCCCCCTGCAGCGTGTTTTCAAGGATCGGCCGCAGAGCCGCGGTCAGATCGGGTTCGGTCCGCGACCGCAGGAATTGTGTGGCGGCGGTGTCCGCGCCACGCAGGATCGAGAGCGCGTCGGTCAGCGTGATCGACTGGATCGTGCGCTGAAACAGCCGCCACGCCTGCGGCATCGCCTGCTCCGCCCCCCGGTTGACCCGCAGCTCCAGGTCATCCAGCGTCCCCGACAACCCAAAGGGCCGTAAAGACCGCTGCATATTGGCGAGCGTCCGCGGCAAGGGGATCCGCACCCGCGGATCGCCCCAGAACCCGTCGGTCCGCCCAAGCCGGGTGGTCACGACCTCCGCCCCGATCAGAAGCGCCTGCCTCAGCCCCGAGGCCGCGTCCGCCTGCGACACAGAGGCGAAGGTCTGCGCCTGGGCGCCCCCGAAAGCGCCCCATGCCGCCAAAGCGCCCGCCTGGGCCAGGAATTGTCTGCGCCTCATGGGTCCCTCCCCGCCGATGCCCGTGCCCTTGACGCCCATCGCGCCAACCTTCATCGAAGCCGATACGCCTGCCAAGCCCAACGCACGCTGAATGATAAGGCCCCAAACAAGGCCCAAAACGAGACCAAGTCACGCGGGAGAACCACCGATGCCGTACACCGCCTTCTCCTTAAGCATCGAGGACAAAGTGGCGCACCTCCAGATGAACCGGCCGGAGGCCTTCAACACCATGACCCGCGCTTTCTGGAGCGAGCTCCCCGCCGCCGTCAGGGACCTCTCCGACAACGCGAAGGCCCGGGTGCTGGTGATCTCCTCCACAGGCCGGCATTTCACCGCCGGCATGGACCTCGACGTATTCTTGAGCCCCCAGCCCGTCACCGGCGGCGATCCCACCGACGTCTATGTCCGCAATGAGGCCTTCCGCCAACACGTTCACAGCCTGCAGGACACTTTCACCGCCCTCGATGACGCCCGCATCCCGGCGCTCGTCGCCATCCAGGGCGGCTGCATCGGCGGCGGCGTCGACATGGTGAGCGCCTGCGACATGCGCTACTGCACCGCCGACGCCTTCTTCCAGATCGCCGAAATCAACATCGGCATGACCGCCGACGTCGGCACCTTCCCCCGCCTCTGCAAGCTCATCCCCGAAGGCTGGGTGCGCGAGCTCGCCTATACCGGCCGTCGCCTTCCCGCCGCACGCGCCAAAGAACTCGGGTTGGTGAACGAGGTCTTCCCCAACCAAGAAACCCTGCTCTTCGAGGTAATGACCCGGGCCCACGAAATCGCGGAGAAGAACCCCGTCGCGGTCACCGGTTCCAAGGTGATGATCAACTACGCCCGCGATCATTCGATCCGCGACTCCTTAGACTACATCGCCACCTGGCAGACCGGCATGTGGTCGCCCCCGCACATGGCCGAAGCGTTTTTGGCCCAGCGCGAGAAGCGCGCCCCAGTCTTCCCCGACCTCGTCCCCGTCAAGAAAAAGATGTGAGGATTTATCGGTCTTTAAGTCAATCTTGGCGGTTTGATTACCATCCGAGCGCTACATGGGCCGTGGAATTCCACGATGATGACCATGGCGCTGAAGGCGATCTCTTTGGATAACTGGACGGCGCCGCATAAGCTGGCGCTGCTCGCCTTGACGGCGCTGTTGCCGATCGGCCTGCTGTTCGCCCTGTTCGTTCTGGAAGCCCGCAAGGCCATGAGCCTGACCCGCTCCGAGCTGATCGGCCTCGCCATGCAGGAAGCCCTTTGGGCAAGCCGGCATGCCGGCCCCGACGGCCCCTGGCGGGACGAGGCCGAGGCCCTTCACGGGTCCGCCGACCGGCCGGCCCTGGCTGTCGCCGAACACTCCAGCTTGGTCCTCGATTTCAAACTGGGCAGCTCCTATACGATGGACCTCTTGGTCTTCCGCCTGCCCGAATTAGTGGAGGCCGCCAACGGCCTCGCGGACGCAGCCGCCGCGGACGACGGCGATCCTGTCACCCTAGAGACGGCCCTCGGCCGGCTTCAGAACGCCGCCGAGGACTTGGAGCGCTCACTGCAGCGCATGGCGCTTCACGTCGAGGCGCCGCAGCCGACCATTCAGCCGCTGCTCGGCCAGGCCGCAGCCCTGCGCCTTCTTGTGGCGGACTTTCCCCTCGACGCCCCGCAGCCGACCGTGGCCGCCGAAGCCCGGAGCGTCGCCGCCCAGACCTTAGCCGAAGCTCAGAGCCTGTGGCCCCTCAGCTCCGCCGTGATGCGGACGGAGCTTGAGGCGCGCGAGCGGGCCCAGATCAGCCGGCTGCTTCTCGCCGTGGCGGCCATTCTCGCCTCCATCGCCGCCACCATCGGCCTGATGCTGTGGATCGGCCGAAGCATCATCGCCCCGCAGCGGACCTTGGCCTCGGTGATGCGCGCCCTGGCCGCCGGCGACGTCCGTCAGGTCGTGCCTTTCCGGCGCAACGCCGGCGAGATCGGCGAGATCGCCCGGGCCGTCGAGGTGTTCCGCGCCGCGCTCATCGAACGCGGCATGCATGAGGAGTTCATCGTCCACGAAGGGGAGGAATTGGAACTTCGGGTCAACGACCGCACCCAAGCCCTCGCCCGCGCCAAAAGCGCCGCCGAAAACGCCCGACGCGCCATGTCCGAAGCCCTGCGCGCCGCGAACGCGGGTCTGTGGACCTACAACAAAGCCACCGGCGTCTTCTGGGTCTCCGATGAGCACAAGCACATCACCGGCGACACCACCGGCGCGGTGTACAACGCCCACCCCGATGATCTGCCGCGGGTCCTGTCCGCCAAAGCCTTGGCCGACAGCGGCCAAGATGGCCGCGGCCTCGAATACCGGATTGTTCGCGGAGACGGCGAGGTCCGCTGGTTGAACGGCAGCTGGCACTGGCTGAGCCGTGAGGAAGTCGTCGGCCTCATCATCGACATCACCGCCCGCAAAGAACAAGAGCTGGCCATCGCCGCCGCTCATGCCCGCGCCGAAGAAAGCCGTCGGAGTCTGAACCAGGCCCTGGAAACGGTCGGCGCCGGAATGTGGGGCTATAACCGACAGCAACGCTCCGCCTGGTCGAGCCCTGAATTCCAAGGCCAGTTCAAGACGCCGCTCGATCTGGCTCATATCGGCCCTGACGGGGTCTGGACCGCCGTCGTCCCTGAGGACCGCGAGTGGGTGCGCAGCGCCCAAGGCCGCGCCTTCCGCGGCGAGAACGGCTTCGCCCAGGACTTCCGCATCGCCCTCCCCTCCGGCGAAGTCCGCTGGGTGTCCAACAGCTGGCGATGGGTCTCCGACAATGAACTGATCGGCCTGCTGGTCGACATCACCGACCGCAAGCGCCAGGAACAGGAGCTCGAGGCCGCCCACGCCCAAGCCGACCAGGCTCGCCGCCAAGCCGAAACAGCTCTGCAAAAGGCCGACGACGCCCGCCGCCTCCTCACCCAGGCGTTGCAGACCATGGACGCCGGCGTCTGGGGCGTGGACGAGGCAAGCAGCGGCGTCTGGTGCTCCCCGGAGGTCGAGGCGCTGTTCGGCGCGCCCTTCGACAGCGCCAATTCAGAAGGCCTCGTGTGGCGCCTGATCCACCCAGAGGACCGCGACGCCGTCGGCTGCAAGATCCTCAGCGATCGCCACATGGGCAAGCCCAAGGGCGAGTTCGACGCACGCATCATCCACGCCTTGACGGGTGAAATCCGCTGGGTCACCGTGTCGTGGGCTCAGCGCGGCGACCGCTCCATCGTCGGCATCATCATGGACATCACCGCCCGCAAACAGAGCGAGCAGGACCTCTTCAAGGCCCGCGAGGCCGCCGAAGCCGCCAACGCCGCCAAGACCGCGTTCCTGGCCACCATGAGCCACGAGATCCGCACCCCCCTCAACGGTATTCTCGGCATGACGACGGCCCTGGAGCGAACGCCCCTGAGCCCGAGCCAAGCGACGATGCTGGCCGTGGTCCGCGACGCGGGCGAACTGCTGCTCTCCGTCCTCAACGACGTCCTCGATCTGTCCCAGATCGAGGCCGGCCGCATGGGTCTAGAAACCACCGCCTTCGACGCGGCCGAAGCGGTCAACTCCGTCGCAGCGCTCTTTTCCGAAGCCGCCGCCAGCAAAGGCGTCAAGCTCCAGACCATCATCGACCCGGCGTTGAGCGCCCCCATCCTCGGCGATCCGCTTCGCCTCAGGCAGGTGGTCCAGAACCTCGTCTCTAACGCAGTGAAGTTCACCGCCGAAGGCCATGTCGTCGTCACCGCCCGCATTGTCGATCCTAACCGCTTCGAAATCGAAGTGACCGACACCGGCATCGGCATGAGCCCCACCCAATCGGAGCGGGTCTTCGAGCGCTTCTCCCAGGCCGAGGCCGGCACCGCCCGCCGCTTCGGCGGCTCAGGCCTCGGCCTCACCATCTCTCGCGACCTGGCCCGCATGATGGGCGGCGACGTCACCGTGCGCTCGACCATGGGCGTGGGATCAAGCTTCACGCTTTGGCTGCCGCTGCATTGGGCGTCCAACGTTCGCCCGCGCCCTACCCAGCAGCCCAGCCAGCCCTCAAGCCTGCCGTCCCCGCCCCCCTACGCCGACGCTCCGGACCAGAAGCTGTCGCTGCTCGCCGTCGACGACAACCCCATGAACCGCCTCGTCCTGCGCACCCTAATCGAAGAACTCGGCTGCCCTGTGACCTTCGCCGAGAACGGCGAGGAAGCCGTGGCCCTCGCCCAGACACAGCCCTTCGACGCCATCTTCATGGACGTCCACATGCCCGTGATGGACGGCCTCGCCGCCACCCGGGCGATCCGCGCCGGCGGCGGCCTGAACGCCCGAACCCCGATCATCGGCCTGTCCGCCGACACCATGCCCGAACAGGTCGCCCGCTGCCGCGCCGCCGGGATGGACGACCACATCGCCAAACCGCTTCGCCCAGAGGCGTTGTTGTCTGCGCTCGCCCGGTGCTTATCTGAAGACGAGACCGATGAGACGATCGGCCTCAGCGGCCAAGGTGTCGCCTGATCGACTAGACTAGGCTGAACAAGCCGCTCGAGGAGCCGTTATGCAGGTCAAACTCATTCCGCCCGGCCGCAACCCGCCGGAGGAAGTCAACGCGTTCATCGAGATTCCGCAAGGCGGCATGCCGATCAAGTATGAGCTTGATCCCTTGTCCGGCACGCTGTTTGTGGACCGGTTTCTCCACACAGCGATGATTTACCCGGCCAATTACGGCTTTATTCCCAATACTTTAAGTGAAGACGGCGACCCCGTGGACATCCTGGTCGTCACCCCAACCCCGGTGGTGCCCGGTGCTGTCATCCGCGCCCGCCCCGTCGGCGTGCTGTTGATGACCGACGAAAAGGGCTTCGACGAAAAGATCCTGGCGGTCCCAGTGGACAAGCTGAACCCGTTCTACGCCAACGTCCGGACCTACAAGGACCTACCGCCGCTCCTGATCGAACAGATCGCCCACTTCTTCAAGCACTACAAAGACTTGGAGCCCGGCAAAGAAGCCAGCGTCGGCGAATGGGCCGATGTCGAACAGGCCTATGAGCGGATCACCCTGGCGGTGAACCGCGGCAAGTGGAGCAAGGCCTAGCGCCGCACCGCCCTTGGCTTGAGCGCCGCGGCTCCCGTCTTAGGGAGGCCCGCATAGGCCGGCCCAGAGCGAGGGGGGTGAGCCACTGTCTTTTCGGTCAAGCGTTTTGAGGGCGCCATGGGGTTTGGTCTCTGAAGATAACGTTGAGGATGGTGGGGAGTTTTCCCGCCACAGCGAAGAGGGCGACCGTTTTCGGTTTTCCGGCTGCAACCAGCTTGTCGCGGAAGGCCTTGAGCCCTGGATTGGGCGACCCGGCGACCAGCGCGCCCATGTAAAGCGCACAGTAGACAGAGGCTCCGCCCCTACCGATGACGCTTTTTCCGCGCCATTGGCCTGCTTGGCGGGCCCGGGGGCAAGGCCTGCAAGGGCTGCGATTTGGCGTCGATCGAGGCGACCGAGCTCGGGCAAATCCGCAATTAAGGTGCGCGCGATGGCGCGCCCAACGCCGGGGACCAAGGCCAACAGATCCTCGTTCATGCGCCAGGCAAGCGAAGCCTTGATCGCGTCGTCGAGATCGCCGTCGAGGCTTTCCAACTCGCGCATCGACGCCTTGAGCAGGCGTGCGATGCTCTTTTTCGCCCGCGGCGGGGCGGCGCGTTCGGCGTTGGCGCTCGGCGATGATCATCGCCACGATCTGCCGGCGGCGGGCGACCAAGTCGCTGAGAAGACGATTATCTTTATCCTTTAGCGGCCTGCCCTCGGGCTGTGTGGCGACGAGGAAATGGGCGATCACGGCCGCGTCGATGGCGTCGGTCTTGGCCCGTTCGCCGAGCGCCTGGGCAAACCGGCGCACTTACGCGGGATTGGCCACAACGACTGGAAGCGTGGCCTGCGATAGGGTCGCGGTGGGAAGGCCTTCATAGGCGCCGGTGGCCTCCAGGCCGACAAGGCGCGGCCCGCACCTCCCGCGCCGCCTTTAGAAACGGCCTAGCCTGCCCCGTGAGGCCGACGGCGATCAACGCCAGAACGGCGTTGCACAGGGCTTTCCAGTTATCGGAGGTCGGGGCGCGATCCATCGAGCGAGTGTGAGACGCAGGACGAACCCGGTCGGATAAATCGGCAGGTTATCCCAGTCATTCGCCCCCCGACACATCCGTTACAGCACCTCAAATAGGCCCGCCGCGCCCATCCCGCCGCCGACGCACATCGTCACGACCGCATATTTGCCGCCCCGCCGCTTACCTTCCATCAGCACATGGCCTGTGAGCCGCGCGCCAGTCATTCCATAGGGGTGGCCGATAGCGATGGAGCCGCCGTTGACGTTGTATTTCTCAGGATCGATGCCGAGCCGGTCACGGCTGTAGAGACACTGGCTGGCGAAGGCCTCGTTGAGCTCCCACAGGTCGATGTCGTCGACCTTCAGCCCGTGGCGCTCCAGCAGGCGCGGCACCGCAAGAACCGGACCGATGCCCATTTCTTCCGGCGCGCAGCCCGCCACCGCGAAGCCCTTGAACAGGCCCATCGGCTCAAGCCCCCGGCGCTCGGCCTCCTTCTCGTCCATGACCACGACCGCCGCGGCCCCGTCCGACAGCTGGCTCGCGTTCCCCGCAGTGATGAACTTGCCCGGGCCGCGCACCGGTTGCAGCGAGGCCAGGCCTTCTAGCGTGGTGTCCGGCCGGTTGCATTCGTCGCGGTCAACGGTGGTTTCCACGATGCTTTCGGCCTTTGTGGCCTTGTCCACGACCTTCATCTTGGCCTTCATCGGCACGATTTCGTCCTTAAACAGGCCCGCCTGTTGCGCCGCGGCCATGCGCTGTTGGCTGCGCAGCGAATACTCGTCCTGCGCCTCGCGGGAGACTTTGTACCGCTCCGCCACGATGTCGGCGGTGTCGATCATCGCCATCCACAGGTCCGGCCGGATCTGCATCAGTTTTTCTTCAGTGAAATGGCTCATGTTCATCGAACCGCCCATCTGCACAAGGCTGATGCTTTCCACCCCGCCGCCAACCGCGACCTTAGCGCCTTCTTCTGTGACATAGCGCGCCGCCATGGCGATGGCGTTGAGCCCCGAGGAGCAGAACCGGTTGATCGTCACGCCCGAGGTCGTGATCGGCAGCCCAGCCCAGATCGCGGCGTTGCGGGCGACGTTGTGGCCCGTGGCGCCTTCAGGATTGCCGCAGCCGATGAAGACGTCTTCCACCGCTTCCGGCTCAATCTTAGCGCGGGCCACCGCATGTTGGATCGCATGGCCGGTCATCGCCGCACCGTGGGTCTGGTTGAAGCTGCCCCGCAGGGATTTGGCGAGGCCCGTCCGAGCATAGGACACGATGACGGCGCGCGACATGGGCGATCTCCTCCTTCACGGGGGCGGACTTGAGCGCCGCCGCCCTCAAAAAACGTGCGGGCGACCATAAAGATCGCCCGCAGAAAAGAAAGCGAGGGCCGAAGCGCCCGCCAGTTGCGATCCGAGGGGTCAGGGCGCGCTTGGGTCGAACGGTCCGCCGTGCGGGTTGACCCCCGCCCCAGGTCCCGCGTCCGCGGTGTGCGCCAGACCCGAGCTGGGCGCAGGCGCCGCCGAAGGCGCCGGCGCAGGCACGCCCGGCGTGCCGCCCAGGATCTCCGAGCCTCGCCGCTGGATCCATTTCGCGATGTCGTCCGCCATGATCCCGGCGACGATCCCAATCAACGACACCGTGAACGGATTGATTGCTGTGGCGGTTTCGGTGGTTCCGCCCGGCACGAAGGCCAGCCCCGAGATCGAGGCGTTGGCGACGATGTAGAACGCCAGCGCCGTCACCATCCCGAAGATCGACCGCACCGCGATTTCCGCAAAAGTCACGGGATTGGCCCGGCTCATATAGGCGGGGAAAAGGTAGAGGATCGCCCCCAATAGCCCCATCAACAGCACAAGCCCGGTGGACAGCATCGTCGGGTGCGCCTCCACAAGCCCCGCCCCGATGCCAAACAGGCTCGCCGTGCGCAGCGCCTCCGCCTCGATCCGGATCCGGTCATAAAGCTCCACATTGGAGAACGCCTCCTGCTTGATGGCGAACTCCTGGCGCTGGGCGTCGGCGACCTGATTGCCGAGCAGGCTCTGCCGTTGCAACAGCGCCCGGCGCTCTGCGTCGCCGGCGTCGAGTTGATCGAGCATGATGTTGAGCCGATCGACGTCCGCGCGCATGGTTTGCACCGTGGCCGTGGCCTGCTGCGGCAGGCTCATCTGCGCCAGGCTCGACACCCGGTCCGCCAGCGCCTGCTCGTCGAGCGCCGCCGCCGGGGTCGCCGCCGTCGCGCCCATCTCCGTCTCGATGGCGGCCACCTCGCCGGCGATCTGGGCCTGCAGCGCGACCGCCTGATTGCGCTTATCCTCTTGCGCCGCGTCCAGCGTCGACAGCTGCTGCGCGATTTGGCTCAACTCCGCCCGCGGCATGGCCGCGCTTTGCTCGATCGACGCCAGCTGCTCTTCGGCCTCCGCGATCGCCGCCACCGACACGATCCCCTGAGAGGTGCTGTCCAGCGACGCGATGTTGAACTGGAACGACCGGGCGCTGAACAGCACTGCGTTGAAAAACAAGACGGCGATCATCAACGCCGCCAGCCCCAAACCCACCATCCATTTGTGGAATGTCATCGCCCGCACTCCCCGCGTTTGATCGCCAAGCGCGTCGACCGCCTGCCCCGCCCCGCTCCCCCGCAAGGCTGGACGCGCGCGATGGCCGCCGCACTGTCAAACCTGACCTTAGCGCAGCTTTTTAACGTCTGTTGAGGTTTTTTTAACGTCCCGACCGCGCCGCCGCGCCGTCGAACAGCAGATCCACCTGCGCAGCCATGGCCTCACAGGTCCGTTCGAGCGACCACTGCCGGAACCAGGCGTGCCGAAAATTCCGCAAATAGGCCCCAAGGACCAAATCCCCGAGCATATCGAGATCCACTCCGGCGTCGATCATCCCGGTCTCTTTACCCTCGACTAAGATCTCCCGGATGAACCCGAACGACCGCACCACCGACGAGCGGTTGCGTTCTTCAAAGTGCGACGACCACGTCCAAGACGCCCCGATCTGCTCCACCACCAACAGGAGCCGCTGAAATTCATAGGCGTAGCCCGCCGCAAACGCAGCTTTAAGGCAAGCCCGGGCGTCGCCTTTGGAACCGGCCCGCGCCGCGGCGATCGCCTCGGTCAATTCGGTTTGCCGTTCCGTGATGATCGTGGATAGGATTTCTTCTTTGGATTCAAAGGTCGTGAAAACGCTACCGGTGGAGACCTCCGCCCGCACCGCAATCTCACGGATCGACGTGGCGGCGTAGCCTTGCTCGGTGAACAGGTCCCGCGCCGCGTCCAAAACCCGTTGCCGGGTCGCAAGCTTCATGGCCTCGCGCCGTGTCGCCGGCATACCAACCACCTTTCAATGACCGTGATCGACACCCTGGAGACTGCCGCCCGCTCTGTAAAGGAGCGAAGACAGCAAATAACCTCGTTAACCAAGTCTTTCCCAATGCTTAGCCTCTCGCCGTCATCGCGAGGATCGGCTAAGCAAACGCCACAGACGTTTGACGTCGTCTGCGATGTCAAGCCCTAGGAGTCGCTCCGTGATCGCCGCCGCCGGGCGCCTTTGCCGGGTCGCCTCCCACTTGGCCGAGCCGACAAGCATCAAACGACAGCCAGATTTTCGAGATATGGCGACACCCAGTCTTACGAATTGCTGTCGTCGCCGGTCGTTCTGGGCAGCGCGGACCGCAAGAATCTGCGCGCCCCCGGACTCCGAAGCGGATTGAGGCTTAAGGGCCTCACAGGCCAGTCACCTGTGAACAAGCCGATTTCGGCCCGGCGCGAAGATGGCAGTCAGCCAGACCTAGCCTTCTTCACGATCAGCAAGGCCGTGCGCTATCGCCATGGCGATGTCATCGCGTTCATCAACGCCCGGCGCGCCGTGAGCAAGCTGGCGGCGCGGGAGATGAAAAGCATACCAGCGTCGGCCAGAGCAGATGATAGCCGATCGCGGGAACTGCAGAACGCTGGCGATACGGCGAAGCGGAAGAAGGCCGATCCCGGCATTGACGGCCAAACATCGCTCTTTTGAGCGCGGCCCTCAGCGCGGCTTACTTCAGACCCGCAACCACCTGCGCAACTTCATGGGCCGCTACACCTTGGATCGCGCGCGCCATCGGGAATCCTTCCGTCCCCTGAAAAACCATGAACCGGTAGGCCGCATCGATGTCGTCGCAGGCCCGGGCGAAACGCACACGCTGCTCGCTGGTTGGCACGCCGCGCTTGATTTCGAAAGCGGCAAGCCGTCCGGGCGCAAGCTCAAGGACCAAGTCGATCTCTGCCCCGGCGCTCGTGCGGTAAAAGAATGGCACAGTTCGCGCCGGCGCTGCGGCCACGATGTTTTCGATGATCAAGCCCTCCCACGTCGCGCCAAGGACAGGGTGGCCAAATAGGTCTTCGCGGGTTTCAATGTTCAAGAGCGCGTGCACAAGGCCGCTGTCGCGCAAATAGACCTTTGGCGCCGCAACCACCCGCTTGCCGACATTTGCCCGCCACGGCCGGAGCGTGCGCCCGAGCAGCAAGCCCTCCATCAGCTCGATGTAGCGCCCAACAGTGCGGGCGGAGACATCGAGACTGGCAGCGAACCGTGAGGCGTTGAAGAGCCCGCCTTGCTCGTGCGCCAGCATGGTCCATAGACGGCCAATCACCGCGGCGCTTACCCCGCCGGCGAATTGCTGAAGATCGCGCTCTAGATAAGTGTGCACGAAATTGCGCCGCCAATCGAGGCTTGCCCCATCATCTGGCGCGAGAAAGCTATCGGGAAACCCGCCGCGAAGCCAAAGCGCCTCCAAGCTGTCTGCGTCGTGGGCCACCGCCTCGGCAATCGTCACAGGGCCGAGCTCCACATAGGCTATTCGGCCCGCAAGGCTCTCGGAGGACTGCTTAAGCAGGTCCATCGAAGCCGATCCAAGCAGAAGGAACTGCCCCGTGCGGTGGCCGGCGGCGCGGCGGCGGTCGATCAAGCCGCGCAGCTCCTCAAACAGGCGTGGGGCGCGATGCACCTCGTCGATCACCACAAGCCGCCCCGCCAGCGGCGTCAGGAATGCGTCTGCGTCGGTCAGCCGCGCAAGGTCTGCCGCGCGTTCTAAATCAAGGTAGACGGCGCCTTTGGAGCTATCTGCAATCTGGCGGGCGAGGGTTGTCTTTCCGACCTGACGCGGCCCAAGCAGCGCCACCGCTGGCTGGCGGGCGAGAGCGTCGGCAAGAATTTTGGCGCCATGGCGCGGAATCATACCTTGCAAATTCGGCATTCTGTGCCGGATTTGCAAGGAGCACTTCTGGTATGCGAAAACGTCGCGTCTGCGATTTTCCCCAAGGGTGAACAATACACGGGACTGGGCGGGGCGGCATTGGCCGCCGACCATCCAAGACCAAGCCCGACCATGTCTCCACCCAACCGGGGCACTGGTTGGGCAAGGGGCTTTTTCGGGATTTCGCTGGCCTTGGAACCTCCTTGGCGGCCTTGGTCGGAGCGGAGAGATTCGAACTCTCGACCCCCAGTCCCCCAGACTGGTGCGCTAACCTGGCTGCGCCACGCTCCGACCGGCTCGCGACAGGGCATGCCTAACCGCCAGCAGACGGTGGGTGTAGCTGCTTCCGCCGCAGCGTTCAATCACGAAAGGAGGTTGAAACGCGATGCGCCCAGCCCCCTGGTCCGGCCCGACCGCGGGACCGGCTGATGTCGATATCAGTCCCTGTCGGGGCGCTGCGCCGAGCAGAGGCTAGACTTCTCCACCCGCTGCCGCAGCAACTGCGAGGGCCGGAACGTCAACACGCGGCGCGGGGTGATCGGCGCCTCTTCTCCCGTCTTCGGATTACGGCCCAGCCGCTCGCGCTTGGAGCGCGCCTGGAAATTGCCGAACCGCGACAGTTTCACGGTCTCTCCCGCGACCAGCGCGTCGCTGATCCGTTGCAGCATCGCTTCCAAAAAGCGCGTGGCGTCCGCGCGGGGCACCCCGGTGCGGGCGACGATCGCCTCCGACAAATCAACACGGGTCACTGTTCCCGCCTTTTTCACGCTGTCCCGCGCCATGGCCCCACCGCTACCCAGAGCAGAAAACCTAACCCTTACCGGACACTAGGTCAATGAACGACGTTTAGGCATGAACGACGTTTAGGCTGCGCTCTTTTCTCTCAGGCGCGGAAGAGCGCAGCGCCCCAGGTGAGCCCGCCCCCCAACGCTTCCACTAGCACGAGGTCCCCCGTCTTGATGCGCCCGTCCGCCCGCGCCGTCGCGAGCGCCAGCGGCACCGACGCCGCCGAGGTGTTGCCGTGCAACGCCACCGTGGAGACGACCTTCTGGACCGGAATGCCAAGCCTCCGCGCTACGCCATCGAGAATCCGTTGGTTCGCCTGATGCGGCACGAACCAATCGACGTCGCTCAGAGCCACGCCCGCCCGCGCGCACGCCTCCACCATGGCGCCGGAGATATGCTCCACCGCCATCCGGAACACCGCGTTCCCAACCATCCGGAGATGGCCCACCGACTGGGTCTGGGAAGGACCGCCGTCGACATAGAGAAGATCGTGGTGCCGCCCGTCAGTGCGGATAAAGGTCGACATCACCCCGCGGGTCTGAGCCTCCGTTTCCTCCTGCGCTTCGAGCACAATCGCGCCGGCCCCATCGCCGAACAGCACACAGGTGCCCCGATCGCTCCAATCGAGGATGCGGGAGAATGTCTCCGCCCCTACCACGAGCGCGCGCTTGGCCTGCCCCCGCACCAGGGCGTTGTCCGCCGCCGCGAGCGCAAACACAAAGCCCGAACACACGGCCTGGATGTCGTAGGCGGCCCCTTGGGTGACGCCCAAGCCCGCCTGCACCCGCGCCGCGCTGGCGGGGAAGGTCAGATCCGGGGTAGCTGTGGCGAGCACGATGAGGTCGATGTCCTCAGGTCCCACGCCCGCGTCATCAAGCGCGATCCGGCAGGCTTCCAGGGCGAGATCCGAGGTCTTCTGGCCCGGCCCCGCGATGTGCCGCTCCCGGATCCCCGTCCGCTCCACGATCCACTCGTCGGTCGTGTCGACCAGCGTCGACAGATCGGCGTTGGTCATGACCTTGGGCGGCAGATAGCCGCCAAAACCCACCACAACAGACCGAAGCGCCCCCATCAGCCGGCGTCCGGCGTGGCGGTGGCTGCGGCCGCCGGCGTCGCCGACAGCCGAGCAAGCTTCGCCTCGATCTCAGTACGATAGGGGCTGCGGCCCATCGACATCGCCACCCGGACGGCGGAGGCGAAGCTGGGCCCGTCTGCGCCGCCATGGCTTTTCACCACAAGCCCATTCACCCCCAGAAACACCCCGCCGTTCACCCGGCCCGGGTCCATCTTGGCTTTGAGTCCCTTGAGCGCCGGATAGGCGATTAGCGCCCCGAGCTTGCCCAGAAGGCTCCCCGACAGGGCCTCTTTGAGATAAGCGCCCACCTGCCGCGCTGTGCCTTCCGCGGTTTTCAGCGCGATGTTGCCGGCGAAGCCGTCCGTCACGACGACATCCACCGTGCCCTTGCCGATATCGTCGCCCTCAACGAAGCCCCGGAAATCGAGATCAAGGCCGCTGTCGCGGATCAGCGTCGCCGCCGCCCGAATTTCTTCGTGGCCCTTTTCGTCCTCAGAGCCGACATTCAAAAGCCCCACGCTGGGCCGCGCCGCCCCGTGCACCGCGCGGTAAAAGGCCTCGCCCATGATCGCGAACTCGACGAGCTGGGTGGCGTCCGCCTGCACGTTGGCGCCGACGTCCAACACGCAGCTCACGCCGCGCATCGTGGGCCAGCTCGCCACCAACGCCGGCCGATGCACCCCCGCCATTTTCCGCAGGCGCAGCATCGCGATCGCCATCAGCGCGCCGGTGTTGCCGGCGGAAACGATGGCGTGAGATTCGCCCTCTTCGACACTCGCCACCGCATTCCAAAGGCTGGTGCCACGCCCCTGCCGCATCGCCTGGCCGGGCTTGACGTCCATGCCCAAGGCCCGTTCGGCGTGCCGCACCGTCGTGACAGCCTGGGCATGCCCGTGCTCGGCCAACAACGGCTTTAAAAGCGCCTCGTCGCCGTGCAGCACGAACCGCACGTCCCGCGCCGTGCGCGCAACAAGATCAAGCCCCGCCACGACCGACTGCGGGGCGTGATCCCCGCCCATCCCGTCAATCGACAGCACCAAAGATTGAGGCATGGGCCGCAACGTCCCTGCAAGCCAAAGCGCCTCGCATCCGAAGCGCCGGTCGGTCTGAAATCGCCGGGACGATACTCCCCTCGCCCCGCGCATGGCAATGACGCCGCTCAGGTTGGGGTTTTCTCCCTCATCCCTCCCCGGCGGCCCAGAACGCGGGGTCCGCCAAGGCCGAAACCGCCGCGTTCTGCAGTCGGGCGTGCTCGGCTCGCACATGCGCCGCAAGCGCCGGGGCAAAGCCCGCCCCCATCTTCCCGAGGGCGTTGCGGATTAGTGCGGCTTCCAGGCTCTGTTCCGCGGCCTTCAACCCCTCTTCATAGGCCTTGAGCCGACCGTAAAAGCCCCCCGCCAGCTTCTTCATCCGCTTCGGCACTGTCAGGTCCCCAACCCCCGCTTCCCGCAAGGAAGCGTCTAGATACTTGAAGAAAGCGTCGATGAACTCCTGCGCCAGGCCTGCGTCCACGGGGTCCCGCCTTAGCCGAAGCACCACCACCGCCGCATGCGCGATGACCAACTCCAGCCGCCCTTCGAACGAATCGGGCAGCCGCTCCGCCCCGAAAAAGCCAGGACGCCGGCTTATCCGGACAACCCCGTTCAGGATCGTCAGGGCGTCTTCGCGGGTCTGAGCAGGGCGAAAACCCAAAAGCTGTTTCAGGTTGAGCATCGAAAAAACCGGTGGTTGGGCTGGTAGGGCCGAAACGGGCGTGAGGGCGGCGCTTGCCGGGAAGCGCGAGCGCCGTTACCTCCTGAGAGCGAGGATATGGGCTGCGGTGCGGAAGTTGGCAGCCTGAACAACACACGAGGTGAAGCATGGGGCGCGTATCTGCAACAGTCCTGGCCGTGGCGCTGGCCGCCGGCGCCGGCGCCGCTTGCACCCCAGTGCAACGCCAGCACGGCTTCGTGGCCGACAACCCCGCCACGATGCAGGTGCAGATCGGCATCGATACCCAAGACACGGTCCGGGCCCGTCTCGGCACCCCCTCCACCGAAACCGTCTTCGGCGACCCCACCTGGTACTACGTCACTTCGGTGCAGGAGAGCTTCGCGTTTTTGGAGCCTGAAACCGTCGAGCGCACGGTTTTGGCGATCCGCTTCGACCCGCAAGGCGTGGTCTTGGGGGTCGACCGTTTCGGCGTTGAGCGCGGCCAGGTCGTGAACTACTCCAGTGCCGAAACCCCAACCCGGGGCCGGGAACTCGGCATTCTGGAGCAGATCCTCGGCACCATCGGCCGCGGGGCCCCGACCGGCCTCGGCGACGAGGAAGAGCGCAACGCGCCGCGGCGGCGGTAGGGCTGGGGTTGGGGATGAGGCAGTAGGCTTTGGGCGGCCAAAGCTCTTAATTCCTTGTCAGGCGCGTGTGTTTTGAGGATCGGCATAGAAGGGGGTGACCCTCAAAGATCGCCCCCTGCTACACCACCCAGCATGCGGGTCCGCACCGGGCGGGTTGAGGCGTTAAGGTTCAAGAGCGTGACGGCGCGCCAAGATCAGCAAGCCATCGGTTGGCCTGAACTGCGTTCAGGGCTGTGCCGCTGTTTCGCCGCCAGCAGCGGCTGTTGGCGGCGACCCGTCTGGCGTGGTCGGGTTTTGCCCCCATCGCCAGAAGCTCCCGAGAGATAGTGGCTCCCCGCTTCCAGTGCTTGAGCTGGATGGCGCGCCGCCGATAGCGCATCCATTCGTCGAGGGCCGCCAAGACCCCCCAACGCATCTGCCCTAGACCACGTTGCGACCATACGGGCTCGGCCAAAAGCGTCGCAACGTGGTCAAGGATTAACACTGGGGCGTTTTCCGACGTTTCCGGCCGATTCCAAAAGGTCGGAAAACGCCCCAAACGCTACCGAGCCTTTCCAGCCAAGGACAAAGGCTTGAAGTGCAGCGATCACGGCCCTGAGGCCTGCGGCCGCCGCTCCAGCGCGGGAAGCTCCCGGACGCGACCTCGGAAGGCCCGGAGGGCCCTGTCGGAGACACAGCGTCTGATGATCCTTGGTAGGAGCGACCCAGACGCTCAAGCCCAGGAAGCAACGACCAAAGACGCGGGCCACCCCGCTCTTGGTCTCGGTGATCGTCAGGCGCAGCCGTCGGTAGACCTTGCCTTTCCGCAGGAGACGCATGACCCGCTCGCCCGCCTTGCGGCTGCGGACATAGACGTTTGCGTCATCCGCATAGCCGACGAAGGCGTGGCCACGGCGCTCCAGTTCCTTGTCCACCTCATCAAGCAGCAACATTGGCCAGAAGCGGCGACAGGGGACCGCCCTGGGACGTCCCCTGCACCCCTTGCTGCACGATCCCGGCGTCCAGATAGCCCCAGCGCCTGGCGGTCGTTGACACGCTGCTTTGGCGTCTTGCTTGCCCCTCCGCGACGCAGAGGGGCACGCACAGCAACATCTCTCAACCGGCCAATGAAATTGACGCCGAGCGGTCAGACTAATTGACGGCGGACAGACCTGGCCCAGCCCTTCTCGGAACACGCACTCGGCCGAAGTGAAATCGGAACGGGCGGCCCAAGCGAAATCGGAACCAGTGGCCCAAGTCATTTCGGAACCGGTGGCCGAAGTGGGCTGGAATCCGCATTCTCGTTGCCTGTCGCGGTATGATGCTTGGGCAAGACTTCCGTGTTTGCCATTGGTCGCGCGCCTCCCATGTGTGTGACGCTGACCTTGGTTTTTGGATCGCCCTAATCGGAAGGGTTAGGCGGAGACCACCCCCTTTGGCGTTGCGGCGGGAGCGCACGCGAGCCTGCTGCAGGCGATCAGCGTTTACTGAGCCGGTGTTTGGGGTGGCTCGATCGCCTTTTTGCGCCCCCAGATCCCGGCGTCGTAGCCGGCCCAAAGGGCTGTCAGCGAGGATATGGGGATAAAGGCGTCAATCTGCTCGGTGACGTCGACAAGCTCGCCCAGGCCCAGCAGGCCCTTCCAGCCGAAAAGCAAAACCAGGACGGCTGAGGAGAAGCCCTCCTCCCAAGGGATGGCGAACAGCGCGCGACCGACGGTGAAGTCCAAAAGGTCCAACACCACGCACGCAGCAAGGCGTATGAGCCATCCCCGCGTTGTCATGCCGCGGCCGAACACCATCCGCCCCCTTTCTCGTCTGACGCCGCCACTATGGCGCCGCCGCGCCCCGGGCGCGAGGGTCGGGGTAACGCCCCTACGCGTCAATTTACGACCGCCGCCCAAGCGAAGCGGACGTCGAATGCCTGGCGGTTCGGAATCAGCCGATTGCAATCCCCGGCCCCTGCAGGGGCCGATTGCATGTTCGCCTCACTCTTCTTTCAGGAACTTCTCCAGCATGTGGTGGTGATGCCGGATGCGCATTTCCGAATAGCGCCCAAAATGGACGGTTCCGGACAACGACGCGTTCAACCCCTCCTGGACATAAGGCAGGTTCGCCATGTCCTGATCGAACACGCCCGCCAGCGGCGCCCCGAGTTGGTCCGCCGCTGCCGTCCAAGGCTCATCATCCCCCAACATCCGCATCTCTTGCGGCGGCGGCTTCGGCCCATCCTTCGGCGGGATCTTCAGCCGGATCACCTCCATAAGCGTGTGCTCATGGCTGTTGCCCCAGGGGCGCCAGCGATAGACGAGGCTCGGCGGGAAACCCGCCCAGAAGCTCATGTTCGGGAAGACGTTATAGAGGATCGCGTCCAGCAACTCACAATCCGCCGCGTCGCTGAAATCTTGGTCGAGCTCGGCCTTCATCGCTTGGCGCACAAGCTCTGCGCCGAAGCCACGCGCGGTTTGGCCTGCGGGCACGCTGAGGCGCTGACCGCCGGCGCTGAACCGGCCAGCGGTGTCGAACATCGAGTTGAGGATATCGTCCTCGCTGAGCTTCTGGCCATCCATCGACGGGCTCGGGACCCCGCCCGCGCTTATGTGCCGGGTGACGTAATCTGACAGGATGTCGTACTGGCTGTTCTCGTCGGCGAGATACGGCAGGATCTGTGGGTGCGTCGTGATCGAGTGGTGGCTCTCCATAAAGGCCTCGCTCACGGCCTTCCAGTTGGCCGGAATCACCTTCGCCACATGGTTCCACTTATAACGATCCTCAAGCCGCCAGCGCTCGAAGTGGCGCGGCATCGGGTCCAGCACCTCCGCCAAGGGTTTGGCGTTGGGATCAAAGTTGATGAAAACAAAGCCGCCCCACGTCCCCACCTGCACTTCCGGCAGGCCAAGTTCTTCGGGCTTCACCTGCGGGAAGTCCCAAGCGATCGGATTATGGGCGAAGGAGCCGTCCTTGTTCCACGTCCAGCCATGGTACATGCAGCGGAATTGCTGCTTGCAGCCGCCCTGTTGGGCGAGCTTGCGACCGCGGTGCAGGCAGGAGTTGGCGAAGGCTTTAATCGAGCCATCGTCCTGCCGGACGATCAGCAAGGATTTGCCGACAATCTCGTAAATGGTGAAATCGCCGGCCTTGGGGATTTCCTCTTCCCGGCAGGCCCACTGCCAGACCCGCATCCAAAGGCGCTCAGTTTCGAGTTTGAAGAACTCCGGATCGGTGTAGCGGCTCACCGGAACAGGATCAGTCCCGATATCAGGCACCCTCTGCTCCCGCAGGCAATCGGGAACGGGTTTGGTGTCGATGTCCAACACCTCCTGATAGGTGAGCCCGTGGCTTCGCTCGAGCCCCTTCCGGGCTGGCCCGATGACCCCAGAATCCATGGTCCTTCCTCCCAGTCACCGACAGCCATAAAAAACATGCCGGCTTGTTTGTTTGTTGGCCAATCTGTAGCACAACCCAAATGCCAAGAGAAAGCCGCTCAACGCGGCGTTGCGCGTCGCAACCGGCGCGCTTCAGGGAAGGAGCCGCCGATGTCCGCCATCACGCCGATCAAGATGCCGAAATGGGGCCTCTCCATGATCGAAGGCAAAATTGTCGAGTGGCACAAGACTGAAGGGGCTGCGCTGAAAGAAGGCGACGATCTGGTTGACGTCGAAACCTCCAAGATCACCAATGTGGCAGAGGCCCCGGTAGCGGGAACCCTGCGGCGGATTGTGGCGCAACCTGAGGAAACCTTGCCTGTCGGCGCGCTGCTCGCTGTGATCGCGGATCTGGCCGTGAGCGATGCGGAGATCGACGCCTATATTGCCGATTTTCAATCCCGGTTTGTGCCGGAGACCGACGAGGCTGCGGCGGGAGGCATACCAACCAGAACCCTGTCGGCGTTGGGCCGCAGCATTCGGTATGCGGCTTTCGGGGAGGACAAACACGCAGTCCCGGTGCTTCTGCTACACGGCTACTCGGCCGACCTGAACAACTGGCTTTTCACCGCGCCAGCGCTTGCGGAGAGCCGACCAGTCTACGCTATCGACTTCCCGGGCCACGGGGGCTCGGATAAGGACGCCGGCGACGGTTCCGCGGCGTTCCTCGCGGACATCGTTAAAGAGGTGATGGCTGCTTTGGGCCTGTCAAAGGCGCACCTGGTGGGACACTCCATGGGCGGCGCTGTCGCGGCCCGGTTTGCCGCGGACAACCCGGACAAGGTGGCCAGCGTTTCGCTTCTCGCTTCGGCGGGGCTGCCGGGCAACGTCATCAATGTCGACTTCCTGACCGGCATTGCGGAAGGCATGCGTGCCAAAGATCTGAAGCCCTGGCTGGAGGAAATCGTCGCCGATCCGAGCCTGATCACTAAAGAGATGGTCGATGAGATGGTGAAGTATAAACGGCTCGATGGGGTGGCAGAGGCCCTCTCCACCTACCGCGACCGGTTTTCCACGGGGGCTGACGCTGCGGCTCTCGCCGCGGACCTTCCGAATATTCCGGCCGCGCTTGTGATTGCGTCAAA
>JBILVS010000129.1:0-7576 GCA_044370335.1 Caulobacterales bacterium | reverse complement strand
CGCCCCGCCGCGCTTGGCCAGCGTCATGGTGATCGCCGCGGTCAGCGTCGTCTTGCCGTGGTCCACGTGGCCGATCGTGCCGATGTTGCAGTGCGGCTTGGTCCGCTCAAACTTTTCCTTGGCCATGAGTGTCCTCGTGCTGGCGCGTTCGTTCCCCCCGCCGCGAGGGCGGCGCAGGCGTTGGATTGAAGTGCGCGCTGTTAGCACTTGCAGCTTGAGCGTCAAGACGGTTTTGGAAGCCGGCGCCCGCCGCTTGACCGCGAGACCGCTTCGACCGATGTAGAAGCACCCAAGGGCGGGTATAGCTCAATGGTAGAGCTCCAGTCTTCCAAACTGGCTACGCGGGTTCGATTCCCGCTACCCGCTCCAAATCGCCCTGCAACCGCGCAAACCTAAGCCGCCGCTTGCGGTCGCTGTGGAACCGCGACCACAGAGCAGACGTCGTCGCCTGTCGGCCTTGCGCTGCTTTGCAAGAGACTTCCCATGTCAGACATCCGTTCATCTACGGTCGTCGCCGCCCCCGCCGTGCAGGAAAGGGTCTCTTGGGGAGCGGCGATCGCGGGTGCTGTCATCGCGCTTGCGGTCCTGATAGAGTTGACCTTCGTCGGGCTCGCGATGGGACTTTTTGCGGTCGACGCCGCCAGCCAGGACCTCAGGGGCGACGCTGCCGCGCTCAGGGTCTTGTAGTGGGCGGTCTCAGCGCTTGTGGCGCTTTTAATCGGGGGGCGGATTTTCTCCAAGACTGGCGGGTAACCCCGACCCGTTGGTGTCGGGGATTCACGGGGCGGCGATGTCGGCGGCCGCAACCCTTCTCGCGATCTTCGCCGCATCCTCCGCCATGAGCGCGGCTTTTAACGGCGCGGCCGGGATGGCGGGACGGGCGGCACAGGCCGGCACGCAGGCCAGCGGGGCAAGCCCCCTTTCCACTCTCGACCCCACCGATGCGGCGCCGAGCCTTGCGGTGCGCAATCTTGCAGAGGCTTTGGAGCGCCAGAGAATCGCGACGGACGACGACGCTTTGGAGCAGGCTGGCGATCAAGCGCTGCGACGGGCGATTTCTCCTGCGGAGCGAGAAGAGCTGTCCGGCCTCGCCCAACAGGCGCCAATGACGGCGCTGCAGAACCCGGAAGCGGGGGATGGGCCGTTCGCCGCGTTCACGCAGCGGGCGTTCAGCGCGGCGCGTCATCGATGCGGCGGATCGCACGCCGGTAGCGCAACTGATCAGTCAGCGGACGGGTGCGCCGGCGGACCAGGTTGAGACCATGATCGCGGCTTGGCAGAATCAGTATGTCGCAGGCCCCCAGCTCGAAGGCTAGGTGCGAGAATGACGAGCGGGCGCAGCGCAGAACACGAATGAAGCGGCGGACAACGTCGCCGGGGCCGCTCTGTGGACCGCCCTTGGGTTAATTCTCGCACTGGCAGCGGCGGTGGGCGGCGGCTTTGTCGGACGGCTGCGGACGATCCTGACGGCGCGCCGGATGGGCGGGGACCCCGTAGCTGTGCGGTAACTGGGCGCTAACTGGGCGCTAAAGGGATGGTGGAGGGGGTCGGATTCGAACCAACGTACGCTCGCGCGGGCAGATTTACAGTCTGCTGCCATTAACCACTCGGCCACCCCTCCAGGCGCCATTCCCAAACGGTCGGCCCTGCGGTAAACGCGCAGGGTCCAAGCGTCAGGGAGCGGTCTTATAGTGAGGTCTCAAGCGCCGCTCAAGCGGGTGCGTGCATCAAAGCCGCATCGTGAGGAACGCCACGATGAAAACGGTCCGAGCTGGGTGTGGGGGGTGCATGCGGGCCTTGCCGCTTTGGCGAACCCCCGGCGGCGGATCGAAAAAGTGATCGCCTCGCGCAATGCGGCGGCTCGCTTGCCGCTGGGGATTGAGCCGCAAATCCTGGATCCGGACGCGATCGACGGGATGCTGCCGCCGGGCGCAGTGCACCAGGGTCTTGCGGTGCGGGCTTGGCCGCTGGAGCCCATCAGCCTTGAGGCGGCGGCGTTTCCAATCGACGCGCGGCCGGTCTTGGTGCTCGATGGGGTAACGGACCCTCAAAACGTGGGGGCGATTTTTCGATCGGCCGCGGCTTTCGGGGCCCGGGCCATCGTCATGCAGGATCGAAAGTCGCCACCTTTCACGGGCGCGCTGGCCAAGGCCGCGGCGGGGGCGATCGAGCTGATCCCGCATGTCAGGGCTGTAAACTTGAGCCGCGTTTTGGAAGAGCTCGCCAAGCGCGGTTACACCACCATTGCCCTTGAAGGCGAGGCTGAGCAGTCGCTGGCCGAGGCCGCCGCAGGCCCCGGCCCTTTCGCCTTGGCGATCGGGGCGGAAGGCAAGGGTTTGCGGGAGGGGGTCGCCGCCTCCTGCGCCGCGCGGGCGCGCATCCCTATCGCTCGGGGCGTAGAAAGCCTCAACGTATCGGTGGCGACCGCCATCGCGCTCTATGAGGCCTCCCGAGGTCGCGGGTAGCGTTAGGCCAAGGGCTTCGCCATTTCGAGACTGGCGGAACTGATCCCGTCCCCCCAACGGCTGTCCGGTTCGCGTCCATACACGGTAAAGCCCCGGCGGCGTTAGAACGCGACCGCTCGGGCGTTTTCCTCGGCGACCAGAAGCTTCAGGATCGCCGCGCCGCGCAAGCGCGCTTGGCTTTCGGCGAAATCTATCAACCGGTCCGCTGCGCCCGCGCCCCGCATGGCCTCGGTTACATACTTCCTATACAATCCCTATCGTAGCGCAGTTTGGCGCCTTCGGGCATGCGAAAGATCAAACAGCCGCCCAGGCCCGCTTCGGCCTCTTTGCCGACCCAGACGACGTCCCGCGGAAACTGACGCCGCCGCGCCTCAACCCACACGACCTCTTCGGCAAACGCGGCCCCGAAATCGCATCGGCCCTTTCAAGGAGTTGCAGACGCAAGGTGCGCAGAGCGGTCCAGTCGGCGGGGTGGAGGCGGGGAACGCCCATCACCCGCCGCCGAAGCGCTCAGACCAGGCCGCGACGTCTGTGTCCTCGATCTTGCGGAACAAAACCGGCGGCGCAGCGATCGCTTGTGCCGGCCTCAAAAGCCGCAGCGACTCGGCCGCGTCAGGCCACGCCGGCTCGCCCGATAGCCCAAGCCCCACCCGGATCGCTTTCGCGCTCTCCGGGATGAAGGGCGCCGAGACCGCCGCAAACAGGGCGCAGAGGTTAAGCCCCGCCCTCACCGCCGCCGCCGCCCGGGCTGGCTCTGTCTTCAGCGCCGTCCAGGGCGCAGCCACTTGCAGATACTCATTGCCGCGCACCCAAAGCGCGCGGGTTTCTGCCGCGGCCTTGCGGAACTCCATCTGGTCATGGAACTCAGCGATCCGGGCGAGGCGTTCTTCGAGATCCTTCTGAAGGTCGGCTTCCAGGGGCCCGTCCTCGCCCTCGACCGGCACGACCCCGCCCATCTTTGTTTCGGCGAACTTCATGATCCGGTTGACGAAGTTCCCAAGCACATTGGCGAGGTCGGCGTTGATCGTATCCTTGAACTGCTCCCAGGTGAACGCCGCGTCGCTGCTCTCCGGCGCGTTCGCCATCAGATACCAGCGCCAGTAATCGCCGGGCAGAAGCTCCAGCGCCTGATCCATGAAGACGCCGCGCTTTTCGCTGGTGGAGAACTTGTCGCCATACCAGGTGACCCAGTTGAACGCCTTGAGCCGATCCACAAGCTTCCACGGTTCGCCCGAACCGATGATCGTGACGGGGAAGCTCACGGTATGGAACGCGACGTTGTCCTTGCCCATGAACTGGACATAGGTGACGTCGTCCGCGCCTTTGTCGGTGCGCCACCAGCGCTCCCAGTCCTGGCCTTGCGCCTCGGCCCATTCCACGCTCGCGCCGATATAGCCGATCGGCGCATCGAACCAGACATAGAAGACCTTCTCGTCAAAGCCCGGCCTCGGCGCCCCGTCTTTGGTGACATTCACCCCCCAGCTCAGATCCCGGGTGATCGAACGGTCGATCAGCCCCTCGTCGAGCCATTTATAGGCAATGGAGCGGGCGAGGCTCGGCCAGCCCTCAGCTTTGTCCACCCAGGCGCGGATCTGGTCTTGCATCTTCGATTGCAGCAAAAAGAGGTGGGCTGTGTCTCGCAGCTCTACGTCTGAGGATCCCGAGATTTTCGAGCGGGGGTTTTTCAGCTGCACGGGATCAAGCAGCGATCCGCAGTTGTCGCACTGATCGCCCCGCGCCTTCTCATAGCCGCAGACCGGGCAGGTCCCCTCAACATAGCGGTCCGGCAGGAACCGCTTGTCGGCGTTGGAATAGACCTGCCGCGTCGTACGCTCTTCCAGCAAGCCGTTGCGCTCCAGAGCCTCCGCGAGATGCTGCGTCAGCCTGTGGTTCGGCGGACTCGACGTCCGCCCGAACCAGTCAAACGAGAGGCTGAACCCCTCGCCCGCCGCCTTCTGGATGTCGTGATACTGATCGCAATAGGCCCGCGGGGTGATCCCCATTTCCGACGCCGCCAGCTCCGCCGGGGTGCCGTGTTCGTCGGTGGCGCAGATGAACAACACCTCGTGCCTCTGCATCCTGCGGAACCGCGCATGCACGTCCGCCGGCAGCATCGAGCCAGCCAGATTGCCGAGGTGTTTGACGCCGTTGATGTAGGGAAGGGCGGAGGTGATCAGGAAGCGCGCCATAGGGTTTCCGCGTTGCAGGGGCGCATGGGTTTAGGCGTCAGGCGTGGCTTCGTCCAGAGCGGCAACGGAGGCCGTTTCTTGATCGCGCCGCCGCGTCGTCACTGACACTCTGTTTACGTCTTCGCCAGAAGTCTCGCGATTGCTTAAGGGATTGATTTAATGACGTTCGCCATGGACTCGCCACGGCCTGACGCCATCGGCAGCCATCGCGGGATCCAATCCTCCGACGGCGCGATCGCAGCTCTGATTTTGGCCAGCGACGCGCCCATGGCGATGCCGATCAAGGCCATACCGGTCAGCCCGGCGCTCGGCGCGTGATCGCCGCTCTGCTTTCTCGCGACGCTTTTGATCGCCAGCGCCGGGCTTCTGCGCCATCCGGGCGGCCTGAGGGTTTTTGGCGTCTTGGCCGGCAGCTCTGCTTGCCCTGCTGTGTGTCTGGGCGGCCGCTTCCATGGCGTGGTCAATCAATCCGAATGAGACCCGCACGGCTGTTCTTTTCCATTTTGCGAACGGGTTGGCGCACGCCTACGCCGGGCGGGATGGGCCCGAACGGGCGCTTGTGACCGTTCTCGTAATCGGAGTCTGCCTGTTGCGGCTGAGCGCGGTGGTTGCGTTGGCGGCGCCCGGTCTGGGCCAAATGCAGCAAGAGCGCGGCGGGGCATGGCGGGGGCTATGGCTGGAGAAGAACGCCTTGGGCGTGGCCGCAGCGAGTGTTGCCCTCGCCAGCATCGGGCGCCTTTCTTTGAGGCCGTCGCCGTGGTCCAGCCTTTTTGGCCTCGGGCTCGGCGTTTTGGTCATCTTTCAAGCGCAGTCGATAGCGCCTCTCCTTGCATTGATGGCGGGGGCTGTGGCCGTGATCGGCTGCTTCAGCCTGCGCCGAGGGCCGCTCACGGCGATCGCGCTGGTGACGGCCGGGGTTTTGCTTATCAGCCTCATGGCTTTCCCGGGACCGGTTCTGTAGACCGAAATTCTCGCGGTCGCCGAACGCAACCTTGACCAGCCGGACCATGATCTGGACCGCGCTGGAAGAGCATATGCAGGAACAGATCGCCACGGGGTACGGTCACGCCGCCCATTTTTATCCACCTGACGGCCCTTTGGATTTTGTCATCCAGATTTTGGACTTTCGCCCGTTCACCGCCTACAATGGTCTGGTTCAGGCGTGCATTGATTTCGACTATCCCAGCAAGGTCATCGCGCTCGCGTTGGTCGGCTTTGGACTTGTCTGCGCGCTTTCCCAAGTCTTGACCCGATTGGCGGTGATTGCGCTTTATCGGCGTCACGACAACCAGACGAGCCATCAGCGTCGTCGGGTCGGTTTTCGCCGTCCCCTGCGAAATGGTTTGGACGGGCTCGACGGCCTTATGGCTGGCCGCGGCTTGGCCCGATCCTCGGCCGCTCGGGGCAGACCCGCCGCTTGCTGGTGACAGGCCAGCTTGGCGCGTCTAGGTCTTAGGCATGCTGTCCAGTCGCCGCACACTTCTCACCGCCCTCCCCGCCCTTGCCCTGCTCCCCGGCTGCGCCGGAACCCAGACGGTCGCTCCCGTCCCCGACCGGATGGAACGCCCCGCCGCGTGGCAGGCCGCCGTCGCGGAGCTGCAGGTCCTGGAGACCCGGTCCAGCGGGCGCCTCGGCGCCTATGTCCTCGACAGCAGCTCCGGCGCGGGTTTTGGCTGGCGCGCGGACGAGCGATTCGGGATGTGCTCCACCTTCAAGATGGCCCTCGCCGGCGTGATCCTAATGGAGATCCAAGCCGGTCGGCTCGCCTTCGATCAACACGTGCCGCTCACTGAAGCCGACATGTTCCCCACCGTCGCCCCTATCGCGCAGGCGAGCCTGGCTCTGGGCTACATGACCGTGGGCCAAATGGCAGAGGGGACACAGAAAACCAGCGACAATATATGCGCCAACATGCTTCTGCGCCTGATCGAGGGGCCGGAGGGCTTTACGCGGCGTCTTAGGGCCCTGGGCGACGAGGTTACCCGCGTCGACCGCTACGAGCCGGAGATGAACAACGTCCCCCCCGGCGAGGTCCGCGACACGACATCGCCTTTGGCGCACGCCCACCTCATGCGGACCCTGCTGTTAGGCCAGGCCCTCAACGAAACCCATAAGGCGCTTTTGATTCAATGGATGATCGACACCCAAACCGGCCTCCGCCGGATCCGGGCGGGCCTCCCTGAGGGCTGGCGCGCCGGCGACAAAACCGGCACCGGTTATAGCGAGAGTATTGGCAACAAAACCAACGACATCGCTATCGTCTGGCCTCCCGGTCAGGCGCCGTTGCTGATCACGGCCTATCTCGAAACGCCGTTCTTTGACGGCATCCGGGATGAGGATCAGGCGCTGCTGGCGGAGGTCGGGCGGATCGCGGCGAAAGCGGTCACTGCCGGCTAGCTGGTCGCCTTCAACCGGGCATAAGCCTCCGCCATTTTCTCGTGGTAGCGGTTCTGTTCATAGGCGGGGCCGTTATACCCGGCGGCGAAGCCTCGCCAGTCAAGCCGGCGGAGTTCATCATCCAGATTGTTGTAGGCGATGAACCTCTCAAACGAAGCGAGCTGGTTGGCTTCGGACTGCGCCAAGGCTGCAACGAAAGCATGGGCGTTGGGATGCCCCTGCCAGCTGAAATGCTGCCCCAGCACTTGGAAGCGGCCCCAACTCGTGGCTTTGAGCGCAGCTTCGCCATCCAAGGCATAAGCCTGGGCCAGCTGGTCATAGATCGGCCCCTGCCCGCCGCGGGGATAGAGCGCGCGGTTCCACCGCCGCGAGGACAGATGCGAGTGGCTTTCGTTGAACTGCTGGTTGGTGAAGCGCGCGAAAACGTGCGGCTCAAACAGGATCACGGGGCGTCCATCAGGTCCGAAGGCGCCGAGGCGGCCGCTCTCCACTTCCGCCACCGCCATGAGCGCCTCCACTTCGCAG
>JBILVS010000128.1:0-7714 GCA_044370335.1 Caulobacterales bacterium | reverse complement strand
TCTGTAACCCGGTGTTGAATACCCAGTCGAACGGCGTCTGGCGCGACAGCACCACCGAGAACGAGTGGAGCGGCACTACCAGCCTGCGCTTCCAGTTGAACCGCGATTTCATGACCTACGCGAGCTATTCGCGGGGCTATAAAGCGGGCGGCTACAACCTTGACCGCTCCGGCTTCAACTATTCGCTGGGCCTGCTGACCAACACGGTCACGCCGAACACCAACCAACTGCAGTTCGCGCCGGAGTTCGTCGACGCGTATGAAGTCGGCCTGAAGTCCACGATCCTGGATGGCCGCGGCACGTTCAATGTGACCCTGTTCCGCCAGGAAATCTCGGATTACCAGCTGAACGCCTTCTCCGGCTTCAACTTTATCGTGTTCAACGTGCCGGAGGCGCTGACGCAGGGCGTGGAAGTCGACGCCTCGCTGCGGGCGACCGATAACCTGACCCTGACGGCCGCCGTCGCCTATAATGATGCGACCTATGAGAGCACGCTGGTCGACAGCCTCGGCATTACCCAGGTGCGGGCGGGCACTCCGTTCACCACCCCGGAATGGAACGTGACGGGGTCCATGCTCTATGAAGTGCCGGTGTCGGACGACTGGACTGCGAAGTTCTACCTGAACGGCAGCTGGGTCAGCGACTATCGGACCGCCACTCTCAACCGTGATCCGCGCACCGACCAGGAGGCCTTCGCGCTCTTGAACGGCCGGATCGGTCTGGCGAACGCCAATGGGCTTGAGCTGGAGCTGTGGGGCGAGAACCTCACCGACGAGTACTACTATGTCGGGTCGTTCAACGTGCCGGAGCAGACGGGCAACATCGCAGTGTACCCGAGCGTGCCGCGCACCTGGGGCGTGCGGATCCGGGCGGACTTCTAAGGCCGGCGATCGCCTGAAAGGATTGGGGGCTCAGCCGCAGGGTTGGGCCCCTTTTCTTTGGCGCCTCTTGACGCGCCCGGCGAACCCGATGCCCGATCACGCGATGGGACACTTGGACAAAGCGGTCAACATCGCCGATTTGCGCCAGCTCGCGCAGCGGCGCCTGCCGCGCATGGTGTTCGACTACATCGACGGCGGGGCGGACGATGAAGTGACGCTCCAGCGGTCGGTGGAGCGGTTCCGGGATTACACGCTTAGCTACGACACGTTGGTGGATATCACAGCGATCGACACCTCGCACAGCGTCCTCGGCGCGCCGATGCGCCTGCCCTTTTTCATCAGCCCTACTGCCGCCTCACGCCTGTTTCACATCGCGGGGGAACCGGCGGTGGCGCGGGCGGCGCACAAGGCGGGGATCGTCTATTCCATCTCGACGCTGGGCTCGACGTCGATTGAAGACATCGCAGCGGTCACGCCGGGGCCGAAGCTGTTCCAGATCTATGTCTGGAAAGACCGGGGCCTCGTCAGAGAGGTGCTGCAGCGAGTGCGGGCGGCGGGCTTTCACGGCGTCGTGCTGACGGTGGACGTGCCCGTTGCGGGCAACCGAGAGCGGGATCCCCGCAACGGCTTCACCATTCCGCCGAAGGTGACGCTGCAGACCGCCACTCAAGTTCTGGCGCGCCCGGCCTGGGCTTGGGATCTTCTGCGGCAGCCGCCGATCAAGCCCGCCAATTTCGCTCATCTGCCGGAGCCGCCAGGGGGCATTATCGGGTTCATCAACAGCCAATTCGACAGGTCCGTGACCTGGCAAGACGCGTCTTGGCTGAGAGAGGAATGGGGCGGGCCGTTTGCAATCAAAGGGATCATCACGGCCGCGGACGCGGACCGGGCGGCGGCGCTCGGGGCGAACGCGGTTTGGGTGTCCAATCATGGGGGGCGACAACTCGACACCTGCCCTACCACGATCGACGCCTTGGGGCCGATTGTGGCGGCGGTCGGGGGCCGGGCCGAGGTGATCCTCGACGGCGGCGTCCGAAGGGGTTCTGATATCGTGAAAGCTCTGGCTCTGGGCGCTCAGGCCGTGGCTTTGGGACGGGCTTATCTTTGGGGGCTCGCGGCGGGGGGTCAGGCGGGGGTGACCAGGGCTTTAACCATTTTGGAACAAGAACTGACCCGCACCATGGCGCTGATCGGCGCGGACCGCATCGGCGCCATCAGCAACCGGTTCGTGCTTCCGCCGCGGTCGTCCAATTTCCTCTCCTATCGTGGTTATGACGGTTAATCCTCTTACAAGATCGGAGGATTAGGTTGCGCAACGAAAGCGGAGACGATGATCATGTCTGCAGGCTCGCTGCGCCAAAAGACCATTCTTGTGGTGGACGATAGCGTCCATATGCGCACGATCGTGTCTCAAGTCCTGCGGGCGCTACCGGTGAAGCGCATCGTAGAAGCCACCGACGGCGTCGATGCGTTCGAACGCCTCCGGTCCGAAGAAATTGACGCGATCGTCGCAGATTACCGGATGCAGCCTTTGGATGGGCTCGAGTTCGTGCGGATGCTGAGGACGGCTCGGGACAGCCCGGCGCCGGACATCCCAATCCTGATGATGACCGGTCACACCGAGCGGTCTCGGGTTTTGGCCGCGAAGGAGGCCGGGGTGTCCGGGTTCATTGCCAAGCCGATTTCGGCTCGTGTCCTTGCCGAACGGCTGATGGCGGCGATCGAGGCGCATCCCTTCTTTGCGCCGCGATGTAGAGCGCCGCCAAGGCGGGCAGCCGTCGACGACGACGACGGGACCTACCTGCTCTAGGCGCTCTCAGCGCTGCGCCGCGCGGCCCACGCCTCGGCCTTATCCCAAAACAGGGCAGCGATATCGATGCCGCGGAAACGCTTCAATTCCTGAATGAGAGTGGGCGAGGTCACGTTGATCTCGGTCAGGAAGCCGGCAATGACGTCGAGGCCGGCGAACAGGACCCCCTGCTCTTTCAGCAGCGGGGCCACCCGGGCCGCTATCTCGCGATCGCGCTCGTCGAGGTCGGTGGCCACGGCCTGGCCGCCCACATGAAGATTGGCCCGGAATTCGCCCGCGGCCGGCATGCGGCGGACAGCGCCAATCACTTCGCCATCGAGGACGAAGACCCGCTTGTCCCCCTGATAGACGCCCTCAATAAAGGCCTGGACGATGATCGGCTCCTTGCCGCTGGCGGACAGCATGGCGCGGGCGGCGGCGGCAAGACCTGGATCGTCCCGGTCGGCCTTGATCACCCCTTCCCCGCCCGCCAGGAAGGCGGGCTTCATCACGACCCGGGGAAAGTTCTTCGCGAACTCGACAATCGCCTCGACGTTACGGCCCACAAAAGTCGACGGTGTCAAATCCGCGAAAGCCAGCGTCGACAGCTTTTCAGGAATGTTCCGCACGCCGCGAGGGTCGTTCAGGATTAGGGTTTCTTCGGCCGCCTGTTCCAGGAGATAGGTGTTGGTGACATAGCCCATATCGAAAGGCGGATCCTGGCGGATCAGAACCGCATCAAAGTGGCCGATATCGACGCGGGCCTTTTCAAGCGCCTCATAATGGGCGCCGGGCTTGACCTGAACCTTCACCCGCTGGGCGATGGCCTGCACCACGCCGCGATCGACCATCAAGTCTTCGGGGTGAAACCACCAGACCTCCATGCCGCGGGCCTGGGCTTCAACCATGAAGGCCAGGGAAGTGTCGCGCTCCACGACCATGGTGTCGATCGGATCCATTTGCACAGCGATGCGGCTGATCACGGGAACGCTCCTTCGAGATAACGCTGCAGCACAGCCTCGGCTTTCGCCTTGAGGCTTGGGTCGTGAAGCTTGGCGGCTTCACGCAGGGCCGGGATGTCCACGCCGGCGGCGTTGAGTTCACAGGCGTGGCCGATGAGCCAACGCTCAAAGCCCGGTCCGCCAGCTTCGGGGTGAAACTGCACGCCCAGAATGCGCGGGCCAATGGAAAAGGCCTGGTTCTTCACAAAGGTGGTCGAAGCCAAAAGCTCTGCGCCGAAGGGCAAGTCAAACGTGTCGCCATGCCAGTGGAGGGTCATCGGGTCTTCGGCGAAGGGGGCAAGACAGGAGGCGCGGCCGGCCTCGGTCAGGGCGATGGGCGCGAAGCCGATTTCCTTGACGCCGGCGGGATAGACCTTCGCCCCGAGAGCCGCAGCGATAGCCTGCGCTCCCAGGCAAATCCCGATTGTGGGCGCGTTTTCGGCCAGTCGTTCCCGGAGGAAGGCGATTTCCTCCTCCAACCATGGATAGAGACAGGTTTCATAGATCCCGATGGGACCGCCGAGGACCACCACCAAGTCAGCCTCGGCAGGATCAAACCGTTTGAGGGGATCGACCCCCGCCTCAAGCCAGTCGAGCACAAAGCCGTTTGCTTCGAGCCCTGGGGCGAAGACGCCCAAGTCCTCGAACGCCACGTGTCGGATGATGACCGCCCGCCTCTTCATGCTGGTGCAGGTAAAACCAAACGCCCAGCTTGAAAAGGCCGGGAGGCTTCAGTGAGCCATCAGCATCGGAATGGCGCTCTGGCGGAGCATGTCGCGGGTTGCGCCGCCGAAGACACGCTCGCGGAGGCGGGAGTGGCCATAGGCGCCCAGCACCAGAAGGTCGGCGCGGAAGGCCTGGGCTTCGGCGAGGATTGTCGCGCCCACGTCCCGACCCATCGAATCTGCGTTGCGCACCTCCACAGGCATGCCGCGACGGGACAGATGGGCGGCGATATTCTGACCCGGTGCGTCGCCATGGCCAAACAGGCGGGGCTTGGCGTCGACCGTCAGGACAGCCACCGCTTCAGCGCGGTCCATCAACGCGCCGGCGTCAGCGACCGCGCGGGTGGCCTCGCGGCTCGCGTCCCAAGCGATGGCAACGCGCTGGCCAATGCCGCCGCCCTTCCAGTCAGGCGGCACAATCAGGACCGGTCGTCCGGAATGAAACAGCACGCCTTCGATGACCTCTTCGGTCAAATCACTTTCGGTTTCGGCAGGTCGCGTTAAAATCGTAAGGTCGGCGTAGCGCGCGTGCACTGCGGCCACGCGGCCCAGGTCGCGGGCCAGAGCTTCTGCGGTGCGGAGTTCCACATCCGAGCCCAGCCTATGCTCCACTGCCTTGCGGGCCGCCTCGCTCTCCGCGCGGGCGCGGCCGAGCAGTTCGGCCCAGACACCGGCCACGACGGTCGGCTCATAGGCCAGAGGCTCGTCAGGCAAGGCGGTTAGGAAGGCGCATGCGAGATGCGCGCCGGTCGCGGTCCGCAGCTGTTCGGCGGCGGCGATGGCGGCTTCATCAGCTTTGGCGTCCATCACGATGGCGAGGATATCTTTGCAGCTCATTGCCGTTCTCCTTCTGCGCGTGTCGGAGAAAATCTCTGCATCTCTTTGCTTGGCGCTGGCGAGAGGGCTTATCGTCGCGCCATGGTCAAACTTTAGCAGGCGAGAGTGATTGCGTTTCAGCGGGAAGAATCCGATTTGAGGAGAAGTTCCACAGAGGATGCGGTATGAATTTCCCTTTTCCGACTTCCGCTTTCATCGCCGGCGCTTGGCAGGATGCGCCCAAGACATTTCCGGTGATCAACCCTGCGACAGGGGCTGTTGTGGCTGAGGTCGCCGATCTTGGGCCCGCGGACGCTGAGGCCGCGATCACTGCGGCGGAGGCCGCGTTCCCGGCTTGGTCTGGCAAGCTCGCCAAGGAGCGAGCGGTGATCATCAGGCGCTGGGGGGAGCTTCTGGTGCAGCATACCGAGGAACTCGCCCAGCTCATCACTGCTGAAGGCGGCAAGCCACTGGCGGAGGCGCGGGGCGAGGTCGGGTATGCGGCTTCGTTTTGTGAGTGGTTCGCGGAGGAAGCCAAACGCGCCTACGGGCGGACGATCCCGACCACGATGGCGCATCGGCGTTATGTCACCATCAAGCAGCCGATCGGCGTCGCGGCGGCCATTACGCCGTGGAATTTCCCCCTCGGGATGGTGACGCGAAAAGCGGCGCCGGCCCTGGCCGCGGGCTGCACGCTGGTGTTGAAGCCCGCGGAAGCGACGCCGCTGACGTCGCTGTTTGCGGCCAAGCTCGCGGAGGAAGCGGGTCTGCCGCCAGGCGTACTCAACGTCGTCACCAGCAATGACGCTGCGGGGATCGGGCAGGTGTTGTGCGAAAGCCCGATCGTCCGGAAGCTGAGCTTCACCGGTTCGACCCGGGTCGGCAAGATCCTCGCCGCACAGTGTGCGGGCTCGGTGAAGCGGTTGTCGCTGGAACTGGGCGGCAACGCGCCCTTCATCGTCTTTGAAGACGCCGATCTCGACAAGGCGGCGGCGGCGATCGTGTCAGGCAAGTTCCGCAACGCGGGGCAGGTGTGCGTCGCGACGAACCGCATCCTTGTTCACGACAAAGTTCATGACGCAATCGCGCAGAAGCTCGCCGCAGGGGTCAGCGCGCTCAAAGTCGGCGACGGCGCTGAGGACGGCGTGCAGGTGGGGCCCCTGATCCAGAAGGCGGCGGTGGAGCGGGTGGACCGGCTGGTTCAGGCCGCTCTCGCTTCCGGGGCGACCGCCCTCACCGGCGCTGCACGCAATCCGGCGGGCGAGCAGTTCTATTCGCCCACGGTTCTCTCCGGCGTGAAGCCCGACATGGATATTGCCCAGCAGGAGATCTTCGGGCCGGTGGCGACCTTGATCCCCTTCTCGACCGACGATGAAGCCATCCGCCTTGCCAACGCGACGCCGTATGGCCTTGCGGCCTATTTCTTCACGAACGACATCGCGCGGGCATGGCGGGTGGCGGAGCGGCTCGAATACGGCATGGTCAGCGTCAACGAAGGGGTGATGAGCAACGAGGTCACCCCCTTCGGCGGGATGAAGGAAAGCGGCATCGGTCGCGAAGGCGCCGCCGAAGGATTGGACGAATTCCTTGAGGTGAAATTCATCAATTTCGGCGGGATGGGTTGACCTGCATCAGCCGGCGGCGGGTTCTTCCCTACCGCCGCGGCCCTCGACATGGTTTTTGATGCTCTTGTGGCCCTTGCCGATGCCGTCTTGAACCTGCTCCGACGTCAGACCGCCTTGGTCTGAAAAGACGCCCCCGAAGCTCCAGCGTCCCCGTGACCAGGGAACCGCCTTCGTCCGGCTGAATTTGAATCGACCCCGCATAGAGCCGATTGTGATCACTCGGGCTCATAGCCTGCAGCCCTGAAATAGTTTGCGCCGTCTTGCGGGGTGGGGCGCAGGAGGGCTTCGGCGATGGCGCGCCACAGGGCGTCGAGGGGCCTGGCGGCGGTTTTCTTCAAGAAGGCCTTGAGCTTGGAGAAGGCTTCGATAGGGTTCAGGTTGGGGCTGTAGGGCGGCAAGTAGCGCAACTCTGTACCAGCAGCTTCAATCAGCTCGCGCACGCCGGGCGCGCGGTGCGCGGGCATATTATCCATCACCACGACGTCGCCGGGCTTAAGCGTCGGTGAGAGAACCTGTCCGACTGTATTGCCTCAGGAAGAATAGTTGCCCTAGGGATCGGCATAATCATGCGGGGAAAAGCCATGCGCTCGCGGCATTGCTAGCGGTGACGATGCGGAAGGCGGGCGTCGCCCAACTGGAGGAGCGTCACCGGCGTGGCCGGCGACTAGTCCATGCGGCTCAAGGTCTGCGCAGTGGGAAAGTCGCGTGGCTTTGGCCCTGAGCTTCTTTGGCAGCCGCTGCACGATCGAGCGCTGCTTTTAGTCAAATGTCGCGGGATCGATTACGCCCAGCCAGCCAAGAATGGCGAGCGCGGTGATTTCCGGCTCAGCCGCAAACCAGCCTTCTGTTGCCGCAAGATGTGGATCAAACTTCGAGG
>JBILVS010000127.1:0-7717 GCA_044370335.1 Caulobacterales bacterium | reverse complement strand
CCAGATGGGGCCAGGGGAAATCGCATTGACCCGGACGCCGCGGGGCGCGAGCGCCTGCGACAGGTTTTTGGCGTAATTGATGAGGCCCGCCTTCATCACGTTGTAGGGCTGAGGCGCGCTGAAGGTTTCCAGAGCGGCCGTTGACGAGATCATGACGATCGATCCCGCCTCGGAGCGCTCCAAGTGGGGGGTCGCTGCGTCAATCAGATGGTACGGCGCCATGAGATCCAATTGGAAATTGGCTTGCCACTGCTCGGGGCCCGTCCGCCCTCCGCCTCCGGCGCTGACATTGGAGACGATGACATCCAAGCCTTCGAGAGCTTCGGCAGCCTCGGCCACAAAGGCGCGCAGCGCCGCGCCGTCCCCAACGTCCACAGCCTGAGCGAACACGCGCGCTCCAGCGGCGGTAAGCTCGGCTCTCGTCTTGTCGACGGCCTCAACGGTTCGGGCGCAGAGGGCTATGGCGCATCCCTCCGCCGCCAGCCGATCCGCGCAGGCCCGACCAATGCCCCGGGTGGCGCCGGTGATCAGGGCGCGCTTTCCTTGAAGTTGAAGATCCATAATTAGCCTTTCAGGTGCGGGCGGCGAACAAGAGGGGAAGGGCGATCAGTCCGCGGTGTTGTGCGCTTGGAACCCGCATCAAAGCCTCTGGAGCGCACCCCAGAGTGATGGTGTCGAGCCGGTCCAGAAGGCGGCGGAATGCAACCTGAAGTTCTTTGCGGGCCAACATCGCGCCGACACAGAAATGGATCCCGCCTCCAAACGACAAATGCTGGGGCGCATTGGAGCGAGACAGGTCGATGGCTGCGGCGTTTGGAAAAAAGCTCTCGTCGCGGTTGCCCGCGCCATAGCGCACATGCACGACGCCGCCCGCAGGAATCGTAACGTCGCCAATGGTTACGTCGACCTTGGCCTTGCGATAGTGCCCCTGGACCGGCGCTTCGGCCCGCAAAATTTCTTCGACAAAGATTCGCATGTCCTTGGCGTCGCCGCGGCGCAAGCGTTCTTGAAGGGCTGCGTCGCAGGCGAGATAGAGCATGCCCGCGGAGATTGTGTTTGTTGTCGTTTCGTTTCCGGCCACCATCAGCTGCATCAGGATTGAGGCGATCTCTGGGTCGGTCAGATAGGCGCCGTCTTCGTCCCGGGTGTTGGCGAGGTCTGACAGGATCGAACCCGTCGGGTCTTCGCGCCGGCGACGCACCTCCCCGAGCAGATACTCCAAGGCCTCCTTCTGCCGCTTTGCGCATTCCACAAGGCGCGCATCGTCTCCCATGAGGCCCAGGATTTCGATCATCGCGTCTGACCAGGCTTTGATTTTGCCGATTTCGCTGTGGGGGAGGCCCAGCTGGTCGGCGATCACGGTGAGGGGCAGAGGGGCTGCGAAGGCCTGCACCAGGTCGCACCCGCCTTCGTGCGCAAAAGCGTCAATCAATCTGTTCACGGTGGCTTCAATGAAGGGCTCTAAGCGCTCGACACGATCGGCGTTGAAGATCATGTTGACCAGCGGGCGGAGGCGCGAGTGGATAGGCGGGTCTGCCCCGACCAGGGTTGGGATCACTTTGGTCGTCGTCGCCAGAATGGCGACTGCTTCGGGCGGCATGCCGCCAGGCCGCAAAGTCGGACGGTCGACGACGGAGCTGAAGCGGTCATTGTCCCGCAGGATCTGCTGGATCTGATGATAGCCCGCAACGATCCAAATCCCGGTCTGGGCGTCTTGGTGGATGCCCCCATGGGCGTGCAGCGCCTCATAAAAGGCCCAAGGGGAAGCGACGACAGCGGGATCGCGAAGGCTAAAGTCTGAAGGGCGCGCGCCCGCTGCGAACGGGCATTGAGCCGCCTCGCCTTGTGGTCCCATCGCGCGTCCTCCCAAGGTGTTGAGGCTCTCTCATCCATCTTGGTGAGCGGCCCAACTTTCTTCATCTATGTATAAAAGTGCGATAAGCAGGGCTCGCGGTCAAGCGAGGTGAAGACGTGTTTGCTGGGTTGACGCAGAAGGGCTGTGGGCCAATGGTCCTTTCCCATGCAAAGCAAAGCGCAGAGTGTGCCAGCGGGAGCGGCCCGTGTTTCCGGTGGCGGCCGGACCAAGCGGGGCCAATCCCTCGCCGGGGACCCGTCCACCGGCAGCGCGCTTAAGGCCGTGGCCGCGATGCCTGACCCGACGGAGCTTGTCGAAGGGGAGCTGCGAAAGAGCGGCGCAACCCGGCGGCGGATCATGGAGAGCGCTGTTTATTGCCTGGCGCGATATGGCTATGCAGGGGTCAACGCCGTCACGGTCGCTGAACACGCTCAGCTGACGCGGCCGGCAATGCTCTATCATTTCCCAACCCGGCTGGCGCTGATTGAGGCTGCGATCCATTTCGTGGTGCAGCGCAGGATTGAGGCGTTTGAGGAAGCGGTGTCGCGCATCGCCCAACGCGGCGACAATTTGGAAGTCGCGGTGCTGATGGCGTGGCGCCAAAACGACGGTCCCCTTTATCACGCCTATTGTGAACTCGCGAATGCAGCCCGGACCGATCCTGACCTGCAGGCGATCTTTGGGCCGGCCATGCTCGCTTATGACAGAGCGCGTCGTCTCAGCGCCCTCAAGCTCTTTTCGGACGCCGAGCAGGCCAAGCCTGGCTTTCATCTTCGGCGAGACGCGGTCAGGTTCCTTTTGGACGGGATGGCCACGCACGGCGCGTGGATTGAAAACCGCGATGAACGCATCGAGGCGTTGGTGCAATTGGTCTTGGCGCTTACCCTGGAGCCCGAAGCCGATGTGCTGTTGACCAAGGCGATGGCGAACGTGAAACCAATCGCCAAACGACCCGGCGCCCGACGCCGACGGGGAGGGACGTGACCTTCAGTTCAGGCGGAGCTGATGGCTTCGGTTTCCCGCAGTGAAGGATCTCGCCGGCTTCGAGTTCAAGGCCCAACCTTCGATCGATCCCAAGCAAATCCGCGATCTCGCCGCCTCGCGCTGGATCGCCAATGGCGAAAATGTCCTGCTGCTCGGCCCGCCCGGCGTTGGCAAAACCCACCTTGCCATCGCGCTCGGCCGCGAAGCGATCCTCACCGGCTATACGGTGCAATTCACCACGGCGATGGCGCTGGTGGCGGGCCTCGCGAAGGCGCAGAGTGAGCGCCGGCTTGATGAAAGGCTCGCCGCCCTCGCCAAGCCGAAGCTGCTGATCATCGATGAATTGGGCTATCTGCCGCTGGAGCCGGAAGCGGCGCATCTGTTCTTCCAGCTCGTCAGCCGACGTTCCGAGAGCGGCGCCATGCTGGTCACGTCCAATCGCGCGGTCAGCGAATGGGGCGCAGTGTTCGCCGATGCCGTCGTCGCCACCGCCATTCTCGACCGCCTGCTGCACCATAGCCACGCGCTCACTATCCGCGGCGATAGTTACCGCCTGCGCGCCAAGCGCCGCAGCGGCCTTTTGAAATCAGGTCTCGGCGACGGCCCTCCGGCCGGCTCCGCCGCCCTCCAGTCCGCCGCCGAGACCTGAAACCCACCATCAACCCAGAGGGGGCAGTTCTCCATGACGCAAAGGGGGCAGTTCCGGATGGCGTTTGACATCAGGTCTGAAGCCCTAAGCGATCCGCACCGCACAGCCCTGGGGAGCCGGGCTGACCTTCGCCTCAATCGGGACTTGGTCGAGGTCGACGGACAGGCGGCGGTCGTGGCGCCGCCGACCCCGGCGCTTCATCACGCAAGCACAGAGCGCCTTGACGCTGGCGCGTCCTGCGGGCCCAAGCAGCGCGCTCCCCGCTCTGGGCGCGCTGACCAGCGTTTCGATCCATGGTCCGCCCCCTTGCTTTCCTCTCGTTGTTGTCTTACGGTTTTGCCATCGATCGACTCAGAGTATGATGATGGCCGAGACAGCCACCCTGTCGTCAAAGTTTCAGATCTCAATTCCCAAGGCGATCCGCACCGCGCAGCACTGGGAGGCAGGGCTCACTTTTGCCTTCATTCCAAAGGGGACGGGCGTCTTGCTGGTGCCAGTGCCGAAGCGGGAGGCGCTCAAAGGTCTCGCCCGCGGCGCTTCCGCAACGGCCTATCGTGACCGGTCGGATCGTGCCTGATGATCCTCGTCGATACCTCGGCGTGGATTGAATGGCTGATCGACACTGACACCGGCGCCAAGGTCGCTCAACTCCTCCCCGAACAGGACGCTTGGCTCGTACCGACCATGGTGCAGCTTGAGCTTGCACAATGGCTCAGCCGCGAGGCCGGAGAGGACAAGGCGGATCAAGTCATCGCCTTTTCGCAAGTCTGCACGGTCATCCCGCTCGACACAGAGATCGCACTGGCGGCGGCGGAACTCTGCCGTGTGCATCAGCTTGCCACCGCAGACGGGATCATTTTGGCGACCGCCCGCTCCCGGGGCGCAACCCTGCTGACCTGCGACGCGCCTTTCAAAGGGCTATCAGGCGTCACCCTGATCGAGAAGGCCAAGACCTGATCGGGAGGGCCAAATCGCAGGTTTCCAAACTCTGAAAAGAAATCGATAAGCGCGTCGGCTCGTTTCTCGACCGGCCGCTGGAAGGCAAATGGCCTTATCTGTGGCTCGACGCCACCTATCTGAAGCAACGCCACAAGAGGCTTTGGCGGCTGACCCCCAGCCCCCAGGAGCATATGGGCCAGGAGCGCATGGGCCAGGTTCCATGGGCCTGAAAGGCAGGCGCGAGGAGGACGTGTCGACGTGTCAGCGCAAGGTCCATTCTCCCAGGATCGAGACCTGAGCCGGGGACGAGGGCGCGGCTTGCTCTCACCGCTCATGCTTTTTCTTCTGGTGATGCTTGTTGGTTGCGGAGGGCCCGCAGCTGAGATGTCGCCCGCTGATCCTCTGCCGCCGCCGCGAGCCTGGAGCTCTGAAGCCCTCGTCAGTTTGCGCCAAGCGGCCGACATCGCCGTCGCCCACGGCCTGACGCGCCCCTCGCTCCCGCTTGACGAACTCGCCCTCTTGGAGCCGCTGTCGCTGCGGGATATCCCAGCGGCACAGCGCTTGGATGAAACCGCTGACCAAGTGTTTGCCGGCCTGGCTCTCGCTTTCGCGATTGGGGCGACCGATCCGGAACTTGTCGATCCCCAATGGCGGATTGCGCGCCCTCCAGCTCCAGATCTCGAAAGCCTCCGCCGCACCCTGCAAGACGGCGCGGACGTTTCACAAACCCTCACCGGCCTGTTGCCGACCTCGCCCGAATACTGGGCCCTCGTGGCTGAGCTCAGGGATGTCCGAACCCGGCCGGATCATGACGCAGAGAGGAGGGGCTTTGCGAGGCATGAACGCGAGGCGCGGTTGCGGGCCTCCCTGGAGCGATGGCGATGGCTGCCTCGGGACCTCCCCTCCCGGCGCATCGAGGTCTTGACGCCCTTCTTCGAACTCCGCATGCGCGATGGCGCGGAGAGCCTTGCTCATCGCGTCATTGTCGGGGCCCGCCGAAACCAAACGCCAAGCTTTGATGATGCGATCGAGACGATCACGCTCAATCCGACCTGGACGCCGCCGTCGAGCATTGCGACGCAAGACCTCATACCCCGCTTCCGCCGTGATCCGGATGCGCTGACCCGAGAAGGGTTCGAGGTGCTCGACGCCTCATCGCGCCCGGTCGATCCAGCCGATGTGGATTGGGGGGCGCGGCCGTTTCCCTTCACCCTTCGCCAGCGTCCAGGCGCCTATAACGCCCTGGGACGCCTCCGCTTTGACATGCCCAATCCTTACGCCCTGTTTTTGCATGACACGCCAAGCCGCGGCTTGTTTGCGCGCGCCGACCGCGCCCTGAGCCATGGCTGCATCCGGGTCAGTAACCCAGAGGCCCTTGCCGCCGCGGTGATCGCCGACGCCGAATGGGACCAACAGGCCATCGAAGCCGCGATCGCCACAGGCGCGACCCAGACCATCACGCTGGCGGCCTCCTTGCCCGTCTATGTCCTGTATCTGACCGCTGCGGCGGATGGCGAAGGACATGTCCAGTACGCCGATGACATCTATGGGCGTGACGCCGCTGTCATCGCTGCCTTGGATAACCTGCGGGCGGTCCCGGAGAGGGGTGCGCCAGCGGTTTCCCGATCTGCCTCTGAGGCCGAATGTATGCCCATGTGAACGGCATCCAGGCGTCGATCGAGAGTTGCTTTGGCGGCCTCGCTTTGCTTTGGCGGCCTTGTCGCCGTTCGCAAGGCCCGTCGATGAGATGAAAGTAAGGCCATTGCCGTAAGACCATTGCCGAGATCGCGACGCCGTCTTCACAGTTTCAGATCTCCATTCCCAAGGCGATCTGCACCGCACAGCCGCGGGAAGCGAGGCCAACTTTTGCCTTCATCCCGAAGGAGACGGGCGTCTTGATGGCGCCGGCGCTGAAGCAAGATGCGCTGAAAGGCCTCGACACTATAATCACCAAGGGGGGATGTCGCTTTTGCGTGCTCAGTCCAGCTTAAAAGGGCAGCCACAGCCTTAAAAGACATAATAAACGGATTTTCAACAGCTGTATCGCCCCATCGTCATTGATAAAACTATCAGCTTTCTTGAGAAGATCTTGCCTTTTTCTGCATGTCGATCGGCAATTCTTCAGCAAAAGATTAATTTATTGTTGCGACCCTGACCGCTCGCTCTTGGCAATGGGCGGGCTCTAAGAGGCTGGCTATGGTAACGCAAGGTGAGCTGCTCAAAGGTCGCTCGATCCTTATCGTTGATGACAACGAGATGAATATCGACATCCTGGCGCGACGGCTGCGCGTCCGGGGCTGTCTCATCGCCACGGCCCTCTCGGCTCACGCAGCGCGGATCATTCTCGCCCAGCAACCCATCGATCTTGTGCTCCTTGACGTTAATATGCCTGAGGTCACCGGCACAGATCTGCTGGGGGAGATCCGGCGTACGCGAGGGCCTGCAGAACTTCCCGTCATTATGGTCTCAGCCGACGAGACCCGTGACACCATGCTGTCGACCCTGCGGCTGGGAGCCAACGACTATGTCTGCAAGCCGGTCGATTATGAAGGTCTTGTCGCGCGGGTCGCCGTCCAGCTGCAGGTCCGCGAAGCTTTCCGGCGCGCTGCAAATGAGCAGGCCCGGCTTTTAAGGCGGCTGCATTGGCGTGGACGCCTCGAAAAAGCGGGTTTCGGCGACGGCGACAAGTCGAGGATGATGATCCATGAACTGCTCGAGGATCTGGCCCGCGGCCGCCTCGAACTCCGCTACCAGCCCCAGGTACGACTTCGTGACAGGGTCATCGACACCGCTGAAGCTCTCCTGCGCTGGACAAGCGATGTCTTTGGCGAGGTCCCCGCAAGCCAGTTTATCCCCCTTGCCGAAGAATCCGGTGATATCGCCGCGCTGACCGAGTGGGCCGTCGCGCAAGCCCTCATCGACCATGAACGCTTCACCGCCGCGGGCCATAATCTCCGCTTGGCCGTGAACCTGTCGGGCGCGCTCGCTTCGGATGAGGCGTTTATGACCGCGCTCCTGGCCCAGATTGGCGACCGGACCAACGCCATAGCCCTCGAGCTCACCGAATCCGCCGACTTTGGAAACGGAGAGGAAGCGGCCGCTAACCTCCGACGCTGCGCGGACGCCGGCGTCAGAATCGCGATCGACGACTACGGCGCTGGCCTGTCGTCGCTGGCCTATATTCAAAAGCTTCCCGTCCATGAGCTTAAGATCGATCGGTTGTTCATTTCCCATCTCACTGACAGCCACCGTGATCCCCTGATCGTGCGCTCCACCATTGATCTGGCTCG
>JBILVS010000145.1:0-6536 GCA_044370335.1 Caulobacterales bacterium | reverse complement strand
ACCTTCAAAGACGGCGTCGAGGCCATCAAAGACGCCACGAACGCGGCTTGATCGAAGACCGCGTCACCCAAAATCAGGCATAGCTCGCCTGCTTCAGGCCATCACCAACTTTCGGCTATAACTCCGGCAACGACAACTCGGTGTCGGGCAGCTACAACGACAGCTCGGATAACTCCGACAGCTCGATCAACATTGCTGACAGCGGCAACGACAACTCGGTCAACACCGACAACTCGGATAGCTCCGACAACTCGGTGACTGGCAGCTACATCACCGATAGCTCCACCACCTCCTACGTGTTGACGCTGACGGAGTTGGCCTCCACGGTGACTGACGTGAGCGTCAATGCCGGCGGCCACCACGACACTCCGGGTGTGGTGACCACCGGTGACGTCGAATTCGAAGGCTCTGCGCTGACGAACTTCGCCGGCATCAACACCGCGGCCATGAACAGCGGGATCGGGTCGGCGAACCAAGCCGTCACCTCGATCAGCGCCACCGCCTCGATCAACATCGGCGGGGACTGATAAACAAAGGGTTGGTCTAGGTCGGCGCGCAAGCGCCGGCCTGGATCTCTCTCTTCAAAGATGGCGGCCCCCATGGGCCTTGTGCGCGCAACTGGCGGCGAGCCTTGGGTCTCCCCGTCCGACCACGGAAAGAGCGGTTTCCATGCCGAAGTCGTTCCCTCTCCTGACTGCCGCCGCCGCGGCCCTGATCGCGGCGGTGACCGCGGCGACCCCGGCTCAGGCGGCCCCTGTTTTGTCCTGGGCCAGCCCCCTTCTCGCCCCCGCTGCGCTGAGTGTGAGCGCGCCCCTGGCGGGAACCGAGCCGGCTCCCAAAACCGATTTGACACGGGTTCTGATTGCCGCGAGCGCCGGGTGGCGCGCGGCGGAAGACCAGACCGACGCCCTGATTGTTGCTGTGGCCTTTGAGTCTGCGCCGGCCTTCGTGGCAGCGCCCCTGGCGGCGCCAGAGGCGCTCGGCCTGGACGAGGCCCAGTTCGCCTCCCTCGAGGCCGCGCCCGCCGAGGCCCCTGTGCCTTTGGTTCCGGCGCTGGACGCCTCCCGTGAGACCGCCAACCGTCCCGATGAGATCGTTCTGGCGGATGCCAGAGACGGACTTGAGGTGGTCTCCCTCGATGAGCTTGGAAATTATGCCGGCGGCACGGGCCTGACTCTGGGCGTTTTGACCAACCCCGTCCTGACCGGGCTCGCGTCAGGCAATACGGTTACGGGTGTGGACGTCACCTCCGGGGGGATCACGATCGAAACTGACGCCTTCTCTGGCTATGACGGGATCGGCAACTTCGTCATCAACTCGGGCCACAACAATGTGCTCCAGAGCACGGTGAACGTGAGCATTGTGATGACGCCCCCGTAAGGGCGATTCGTCTGAGGACGTCCCCAAGGGCTAACCCTGAGAGAGCCGGCCGCCATGAGCATTCCCCGTCCCCGCCCGAACCGCGCCCCTCGTCTTGCGACGGCCGCCTTTGGCGTTCTGGCGATGGCTCTGGCGGCGGCCCCGGCGTCGGGGCTCGCCCAGGTGCGCACCCACGGCGAGTTCGGCGGCTCGTTCAATGTTCCCGTGATGACGTATCGGGACATCCCGTTCCGCTCTGTCGTTCGCCAGCAGTATGACTATTCCTGCGGCTCTGCCGCGGTGGCGACGCTTCTCGCCTTCCATTACGACGTGCCCCTCGACGAGGCGGCGGTCTTCCGAGCGATGTGGGCGGTGGGCGACCAGGCCCGGATCCAGGAAGTCGGGTTCTCCATGCTCGATATGAAGACCTATCTCGACAGCCTCGGCTTTGGCGCCGACGGCCTGCGGATCAGCCTTGATCAACTGCAGGCCGCGGGCGTTCCGGGCGTGGCCTTGATCGTCCGGGACAATTACCGCCACTTCTTGGTGGTGAAGGGCGTGAGTGATACCGAGGTGCTGCTCGGAGACCCGACCTTGGGCTTGCGCACCCTGCCCCGCGCGGAGTTCGAGAGCCAGTGGAACGGCATTCTGCTCGTCGTGCGCCGCCCCCCTGCGGACGCCCCGGCGCCGGTGTTCAACGATCCGAGCGAATGGCGCCCCTGGGCCACCGCGCCTTTTGACGCCGCCCATCGCCCGCGGACGCCGGAAGAAATCAGCCGCGATCTCGCGCCCCTTTACCAGATCAGCCCCTTCCAACTGCAAGGGATCGGCCCATGACCCGCAAGCCCAAGTCGATGGCCGGCCGTTTGGCCTCATCCCTCCTCGCCGCCTGCGCCCTGGCTGTGGTGATGGGCGGGCCTGAGGCCCACGCCTACGACCTCTCCGCCCTGGATGGGGCCGAAACCGTGAGCGACGGCGAACTGTCGGAGATGCGCGGCGAGTTCATCGACATAAGCGGCCTGAAGATCGGCTTCGGCGCGGAGGTGCGGACCTTCGCCAACGGCGTCCTGATGCTCTCCACCCAGTTCGCCTGGACCCCGCAAGGCATCGTCGCCACCTCGAACGCCTCAGAGCTCGCCAGCCGCATCAACGCGACCGTGGCGGCCCAGCTCTCGACCCTTGGGGTGCACGGCGTCGCCGGCGGCGAAGGCTACGCCATGCTGAGCGAGACTGGCGGGACCGCGGTGATCCACCGGGCGGATTCCAACGGCATCCAGAACTTCCTGATCAACAGCCAGAGCGGTACAGCCTTCCATCAAGAAATGACCCTGAGCTTTGAGCTGCCGGGCTTTGACGTGATGCAGGCTAATATGGATGTGGACCGGATCGGCCTGCAGCTGCGCGACGACATCATTGCCGCTAGCATGACCTGGCGGTGAGGGGGATAACTTAGCCCAAGGGGCTTGGCAGCGGCGTCGCCAGGCATTGGCTTCCGCCGGTCGCGATAAACGCGCCATCTGCGGTCCAGACAGCCGCCGCACCATCGACGAGGTCGTCGCCAGCGGTGGGCGCCGCCTCATCCAGCAAGAGCCACGCGGACGCTGCGCCCAGATCGTGCAACCAGACCGTGAGATCGAGGGAGGGCAGGTGTAATCCGGCTCGCTCTCCACCATTCGCCAATGGGCGGCCCAAATGTTGGCGTCGATCAGGATCGGGGCGGCCATGGCGCGCTGCAGATGAGTCGCCGGCGACGGCTCGTTGCGAAACCGATACCAACGCTGCAGGCGCTTGGACTGGACCCGCGGCCCGGAAAGGGCGCGGAACTCCATCGGCCGACAGTCGAGCTTGGACCAAAAGCGCACCAGGGGCTGGCCGAGTTCAGCCATATGCGCATCTAGTGGTTTCAGAGTCTCAGGAGACGGAACAGGCGGCATCACGAGGCTTGGGCGAGGCGGGCATCGATCTGGGCCTACCCTCGTTCGGCCTTGGCCAAAAACTGGGCCTGAAGCGACACAGGCCTGTGGCCCTGTGGAACGCTCAGAGACGCAGCTTTGAGGGCGATCGAGGGCCATATAACGGCCAGCCAGTCCCCAGCCCTCCCATGCCCGATCAAGAGCGATGGGGAGTCCCTCCAGGGTGGCCTGCAGCGTCATCGCCTCCATCAGCGAGCCAATGGCCGCCGCGCCCTTTCTATTTTGGCGCGATCCTAAAACGCTTTCCCCTTCCCCGAAAAACCAAACCGCTCCGGAGCGGGGGCTCCGGAGCGGCGACTTATTCATCTCTATTCTTTGTCTCAGAATCGGAAGGGCAACCGCAGGCTGATCCGGGCGTCCGGGGCGTCTTCGGTGGCGCCGATGTCAAACCCGACGCTCGCCGTCAGGCGCTCGGTGAAGCGATAGCTCATGCCGAGCTGCAGCGAGCCGACCTGAAGCTCCGTGCTCTCCTGGACCGTGTTGTTGATCTCGGTTTCGGTGGGCAGCACGTAGGTGTGGCTGTAGCCGACCGAGTAGGAGAAGCGCGGGTTCACCGCAAAGCCGAAGCCGGTGCCGATGCTGATCGAGCCGCCAGGGCTGACCTCGCCGATCCGCGCCCCGCCGATCTCCTGGTCGATCGTGTCCGAGAAGTTATGGACATAGGCGACGTTGGCGAAGATCACCGCCGGGTCCGTGGGGATCAACACCGAGAGGCTCGGCGACACCGCCATGAAGCCTGAGCCTGTGGGCAGGTCTTGCGCCACGCCGAACTCGTCCCGTTCCACATCGAAAGGCCCCGTGCCGGTTGCGGCCTTCACCCGCAGGCCCGCGACGAATGTCGGCCCGCCATTCCGGGGCCGGTTCAACTGGTAGCGGGCGGCCACTTCGATATCGCCCAGGTCCATCCCTTCGAGGTCGAAGGTGCGGGTGATCGTCTGATCGCGCTGGGCCACCGTCGTGATCCGGTCTTTCCGGTAGAAGTACGGAACCCGTACCTCCATCTCGAGCCGGTCGGTGAGGCTGTACCGAGCCGCCAGCGACGCCGCCACCGCGTCGCGGGCGGTTTCGTTCGCTTCCAGAAGGCCGATCTGGATGCCCGTGACGATCTCTACGCCGCGGAACACAAGCCGGTTGGAACTCGAGCGCGAATACTCGAACGCGGGCTCAATAATGAGCCGCCGCCGGGGCGCCAGGACCGTCGCTCCCTCGGGCAACGCGTCGACGTTCGGCGGCGGGGCCTCCACGGTCGGGGCTTCGCCCACTGGCCGATCCGGTAGCGGCACAGACCCGCTTGGCGCACTCTCCTGCGGGCGCGGCGCGCGGCGGACGGGACCACGATTGATAAGGATCGGCTCATCGGCGGCGGACAGCGAGCCGTAGGGGATGAGCGACGGTAGGGCGCCGGCCGCTCGGGCCTCCGCCAATTCCTCATCGCCGGCCACCCGCAGCCGGTCGAGCTCGGCCTGTTGCCGGTCGATCGTGGACTGCTGCTCGCGCAGCAGCCTTTCCTGATCCATGAGGCGGCGCTCTTGGTCTTCAAGGCGCCGTGTGATGGCGGCCAGCGGATCCTCCGCCGTTCACACAGCCTCCTGCGCATAGGCCGGAGGAGCCGTCATGGGCGACAGGGCAATGCCGGCCGCAAGGGCCATCCCTGCTGCGCCTGACAGCCAAAATCGAAGCGTTCGAGGCATGAAGCCCCCCATTAGCACACTCCCGGATGGAATGCGCCGAAACGCTAAGGCACATAGGCCATGCGCTTAAGGAGGTTCATTGGGGAGGGGCGCCGGATTTGGCTAATTTCGCCTAGGAGGTCAATTAACCGCCTTCCAGCGCTGCGCCCGTCTTGGCGCGGACTTCCTCGATCGAGACACCCGGGGCGAGGGCCACGACGCGGACAGGGCCGTCCCCCTTTTTGTCGATGTCGAAGACGCCGAGGTCGGAGATCACCCGATCGACCACCCGAACGCCGGTGAGCGGCAGTTGGCAGGCCTTGAGGAGCTTGGGCGAACCATCCTTTGCCGCGTGCTCCATGACGACCACGACCCGCTTGACCCCGGCCACGAGGTCCATCGCCCCGCCCATGCCTTTCACCATCTTCCCCGGCACCATCCAGTTGGCGAGGTCGCCGTTCTGGGAAACCTCCATGGCGCCCAGGATGGACAGGTCGATATGGCCGCCGCGGATCATGGCGAAGCTGTCGGAAGAGGAAAAATAGCTGGTCTTGTCCAACTGCGTGATCGTCTGCTTGCCCGCGTTGATGAGATCGGCGTCGACCTCGTCGTCGAAAGGAAATGGCCCCATGCCCAGCATGCCGTTTTCGCTCTGGAGCGTCACTTCCATGCCGGGGGTAATATAGTTCGCCACCAGCGTTGGGATGCCGATGCCGAGGTTCACATAAAAGCCGTCGCGGAGTTCCTTGGCGGCTTCAGCGGCGAGTTGGTCACGGGTCCAGGGCATTAAACGGCCTCCCGCTGGCGCACAGTGCGCTGCTCGATCCGTTTCTCGAACGTCCCCTGCACGATCCGGTCGACATAAATCCCGGGGGTGTGGATGTGGTCGGGGTCGAGGCTCCCCACCGGCACGATCTCTTCGACCTCCGCGATGCAGACTTTCCCGGCCATCGCCATCATCGGGTTAAAGTTGCGAGCGGTTTTGCGGTAAATGAGGTTGCCTTCGGCGTCTCCCTTCCAGGCTTTGACGATGGAAAGGTCAGCCTTCAGCCCCGTTTCCAGCACGTACGTCTCGCCGTCGAAGACCTTAAGCTCCTTGCCCTCGGCCACTTTCGTGCCGACGCCGGTCTTTGTGTAGAAGCCGGCGATCCCTGCCCCGGCGGCGCGAATGCGCTCGGCCAAAGTCCCCTGCGGGTTGAATTCAAGCTGAAGCTCTCCGTTCAGGAATTGGCGCTCAAACTCTTTGTTTTCGCCCACATAAGACGAGACCATCTTGGCGATCTGGCGGGTCTGGAGCAGCAGGCCCAGGCCAAAGCCGTCGACGCCGGCGTTGTTGGAGATTACCGTAATCCCTTTCACGCCCGTGTCGCGCAAAGCCAGGATCAGATTTTCAGGGATGCCGCAGAGGCCGAACCCGCCGGACATCACCGTCATGCCGTCAAAGGTCAGGCCCTCCAATGCCGCGGCGGCGGAGGGGAAAATCTTGCGTGCCATGACGCCTGATTACTGCGCGCCGTCCGGGGCGGCAAGCGCA
>JBILVS010000125.1:0-7789 GCA_044370335.1 Caulobacterales bacterium | reverse complement strand
AACAGCCCCCCTCCGCGCTCGTCCACCGTTGCGCGTTCACCGTGTCCGCCACAGCCATAGGCCTTGGCGATGTGGCCGCCGCCCCCTTTGACCGTGAGGCCATAGATACCGCGCGCCGCCTTTACGCCGCCCGAGGCCCTCTCCCATCAGGGCTCACGGAGGGCTTGTGCGAAGCGGCCGAGGCGTTCGGCGTCGCCTCCCCCCGCCCGGTTCTCTTCGCAGTGCGCGCAACCTCGGCCCTCGCGGCATTGGCCAGGCGCCCTGAGGCGACCGTCGAAGACGCCGCCCTCGCCGCGCGATTGATCTTGGCGCCGATCGCTCGCCGTCTTCCGGTTCCGGACGAAACCAAAGAACCAGATCAGCCTTTGGAAGATCCGCCTGCGGACAGCACAAGCCAGGATCAAGCCGAACAAGCGCCACAACCGTCAGACGCGCCGCCGACCGATATACTCGTCGCCGCCGTCCAAGCGGCCCTGCCCGCCGAAGTGCTCGCCGCCCTAGCGCAGGGCTTGCCCAGCCGCGGCCCCGAAGCGCGCGACCCGGGCGGCGGCGGCACACGCCAGGCGAGCCGCCGGCGCGGCCGCCCCCAGGGTGTGCGCGCCGCCAAATTGCGCCCTGGCGACCGCCTCAGCATCATCGACACCTTGCGCGCCGCCGCCCCGTGGCAACCAGTCCGCCATGCGCTTCAACCAGACCGGACCGGCCTCCTCGTCGAACCGTCCGACTTGCGCATCCGACAGTTCAAGCATGAGCGCAGCGCCGTGACGATTGTCATCGTCGACGCTTCCGGCTCTTCGGCCTTCCAGCGGCTCGCAGAAGCCAAGGGCGCAGTTGAACTGCTTCTGGCGCAAGCCTATCGCACCCGCGCCCATGTGGCGCTCATCGTGTTCCGCAAGACCGATGCCCAGATCGTGTTGCCGCCGACGCGATCGCTGGCCCGCGCCCGCAAACTTCTGGCTGACATGCCCGGGGGCGGCGGCACCCCCCTCGCCGCGGGCCTCGACGCAGGGCTGGGCTTGGCCCTCCAGGAGCGCGCCCGCGGCCGCACCCCGCGCCTGCTTGTCTTGACCGACGGCCGCCCCAACATCACCCGCAGCGGCGAACCCGGCCGCCCTGTCGCCGAGGCCGACGCCTTGGCCTCCGCGACCGCGATCCGCGCCGCCGGCGTCACCGCCGTTTACATTGACACAAGTCCGCGCCCTGGCCCCCAGGCCGATCGCTTCGCCCGCGCCATGGGAGCGTCGTTTGTCGCTCTCCCTCAGGGCGACGCCTACGCCGTGCTGCGAGCCGCAGAGGGCGAGCCCGCGCGATAAAAGACGTTAGGGCTTGGGCCACAACGCCACGGTCGCGCCCGCAAGCGCCGCCGCAAGCCCCGCATAGCATGCCGCGCAATGCCCAAAGAAGGTTGCGACGCCGCCCCGCGCCGGCTCTTCCCCAAGGCCCAGGCACCACCCCGCATGCGCCAGAAGCTCTGCGCTGCTGACGCCGTCCATCCCGATCCGCCACAACAAAAGCGCCGTGGCGAGCAACGCCGCTGAGGCCGGCCAGCGCAATGCGGAAAAGGCCGTTTTTGGATCATCAGCAACCGGAACGGCTGCGCCGCTGACCCATCGTCCGTCTTCCATCCGCCCCCCCAAAACGGCCCCGCCCAACCAGACGCAGCGCCCCCCTAAAGAACCTAACGCCGCACCTATACTGGACTTCTCGCGCAGACGCCCGCGGCCATTCTGACGCGCGTTCGGCTGTCGCATGGGGCGCGCTGACGCAGTTTAAACCCCGCCGGACCACGTTAGAGCCTGCTGAGGTAGGATTGTGTGCGTTTGTGGCGGTTACCGACAGTCCGTCTCCAGTTTGAACGTCAACCCGCTTTAGCTCATGGGTGGCTCGTTCGCGCCCGCAGGCGGCGTCGGGGAATGGCGCTCTTTCAAAGCGCCGCCGCACCTGGGCCGCAAGTCATCGGAAATAGGCTTCACAATGACACGAGCTGCCAAAAAATCTGATGGAGTCGGACAATGACCGCATTGACCGCACCCCGGGGCGTGCGCCCAGACACGCTGGGCGTGACCGCCGTCATGACGGTGGCCCTGCTTCTGGCGATCATCGGCGCCTCCCGCACCGACGTCTTCGCCTTCCAGGTGCAGATGTACACCCTCATCGCAGCCCTCGCTTTGGGCTTTTTCATGATCGCGGCCGCAGCCGTGAAGCCGCGCCCAGCAGACGAGTCCTCGACCTACGAAAACGGCATCGTGAAGGCGGGAGTCTTCGCGGCGATGGTCTGGGGGATCGCAGGCCTTCTGGTGGGCGTGGTGATCGCGCTGCAGCTGGCCTTCCCCACGATCTTCTACTTCCCGGACTTCGGCTTCCTCAATTTCGGTAGGCTCCGTCCCCTGCATACTTCCGCCGTGATCTTCGCTTTCGGCGGCAATGTGCTTCTGGCGACGAGCTTCTATGTCGTGCAGCGCACCTGCAAAGCGCGTCTCGCGGGCGGCCTTTGGTCGTGGTTCGTGTTTTGGGGATATCAGCTCTTCATTCTGCTGGCCGGCACTGGCTACCTGCTTGGGATCACCCAGGGCCGCGAGTATGCTGAACCCCCCTGGTACACCGATCTGTGGCTGACGGTCGTTTGGGTCGCCTACCTTCTTGTCTTCTTGGGCACGCTCTGGAAGCGGAAGGAGAAGCACATCTATGTGGCGAACTGGTTCTACCTGGCCTTTATCGTCACCGTCGCGATGCTTCACATCGTCAACAATCTGGCGGTGCCGGCGTCCTTCGCGGGCCATTTCAGCTACTCTGCTTTCGCCGGTGTCCAGGATGCTCTGACCCAATGGTGGTATGGCCACAACGCTGTCGGCTTCTTCCTCACCGCAGGCTTCCTCGCGATCATGTACTACTTCGTGCCGAAGCAGGCTGATCGTCCGGTTTACTCCTATCGCCTGTCGATCATCCACTTCTGGGCCCTGATCTTCATCTACATCTGGGCCGGTCCACACCACCTGCACTACACGGCCCTGCCGCAGTGGGCGCAGACCCTAGGCATGACCTTCTCGATCATGCTGTGGATGCCTTCCTGGGGCGGCATGATCAACGGCCTGATGACCCTCTCCGGCGCGTGGGACAAGCTGCGCACAGACGCCGTCCTGCGGATGCTGGTGATGTCGGTGGCCTTCTACGGCATGAGCACCTTTGAAGGCCCGGTGATGAGCGTGCGGGCGGTCAACTCGCTCAGTCACTACACCGACTGGACCATCGGCCATGTGCACTCTGGCGCTCTGGGCTGGGTGGGCTTTGTCTCTTTCGGCGCGCTTTATTGCCTCACCCCGTGGCTGTGGCGGCGTGAACGCCTCTTCTCCCTGCGTCTGGTCGATTGGCACTTCTGGGTCGCGACCATCGGCATCGTCCTCTACATCACCTCGATGTGGGTGTCGGGCATCATGCAAGGTTTGATGTGGCGCGCCTACGATAGCTTCGGCTTCCTCGAGTACTCCTTCGTCGAGACTGTCGAGCAGATGCACATCTTCTACATCATCCGCGCTATCGGCGGGCTGCTTTACCTGATCGGCGCGCTCTTGATGGCCTACAACCTCTACCGCACGGCCAAAGGCGATGTCGCGGCAAACGAAGTTGCTCGTTCCCCCGCCGCCGCCGCCGTCGCCGCTGAGTAAGGAGACCCGCCATGACCAAGTGGAATTGGCACAAGCCGCTGGAGAAGCACTCTTTGCTTCTCACCGTGGGCATCCTGCTTGTGGTGTCGATCGGCGGGATCGTCCAGATCGCTCCACTATTCTACCTTGAAAGCACCATCGAGCGGGTCCAAGGCGTTCGTCCGTACACGCCGCTAGAGCTCGCAGGCCGGTCGATCTATATTCGCGAGGGCTGCTATGTTTGCCACTCGCAGATGGTCCGCCCCTTGCGGGACGAGGTTGAGCGCTACGGCCATTACAGCCTGGCTGCGGAAAGCATGTACGATCACCCCTTCCAGTGGGGTTCCAAGCGGACAGGCCCCGACCTCGCCCGCGTCGGCGGCCGCTATTCCGATGAATGGCACCGAGCGCACATGATCGATCCCCGCGCCGTGGTGCCGGAATCGATCATGCCGCCCTACGCGTTCCTGGCCGAAGCCGATCTTCACTACACCGATATTGAAGATCACCTTCGCGCCAACCGCGTCGTCGGCGTTCCGTATTCGGATGAGATGATCGAGAACGCGGAATCTGACCTGACCGCCCAGCTCGACCCCTTCTCAGCCAATGCCGACGGCCTCATTGCCCGCTATGGCGAAGTCGCCATGCGCGACTTCGACGGCAATCCCAACCGGGTGACCGAACTCGACGCCATCATCGCGTATCTGCAGATGCTCGGCTCCACCGTCGACTTCTCCACCTATCAGGCCGAAGCGCCTGAAAACCTGCGGTGACGCCATGAGCTATGAAGCAACCGCGCAGTTTGCGCAGACCTGGGGCCTCGCCTACGCGATGGTCCTCTTCGCCGGGGCGGTCGTTTATGCCCTCTGGCCTAAAAACCAGAACACTTTCGATCGCGCCGCGCGCACCCCCTTGGATGGGGAGGACGAGTGATGGCTGAGCATGACAAACCTCAAATCGATGAAGTCTCAGGCCAGGCAACCACCGGCCACGAATGGGACGGCATCCGAGAGCTGGACACCCCGCTCCCTCGCTGGTGGCTGAACATCTTCTACGCCACCATTCTGGCCGCCGTGGTCTATTGGATCCTGATGCCGGCCTGGCCCGGTCTACCCGGCGTTTTCGATCACACCACCGGCGTCCGCAACCACTCCGACCGCGCCATCGTGGCCCAGGAAGTGGCGGCGCTCGACAGCGCCCGCGCGGCGAACTTTGACCGCCTCTCCGACCTCAGCATGGCGGACATCCAGTCTGATCCCGAGCTTCTCGCCTTTGCTCGAGCGGCGGGGGAATCCGTCTTCGGCAACTCCTGCGCCACCTGCCACGGCCAAGGGGGTCAGGGCCAAATCGGCTATCCGAACCTGCAGGACGATGTCTGGCTATGGAGCGGCGCCCTTGATGGGATCATCCATACCCTGAATGTCGGCATTCGGTCTGATCACCCCGAAGCGCGGATGTCGGATATGCCGAATTACGGACTGGATGGTCTTTTGACGGATGATCAGATCAACGACGTCGCCGATCATGTCGTCCAGATCTCCTCCGCGGCGACAGGGGCCACCGCCGACGCCGCGGCCGCCGCTCGTGGACAGGTCGTTTTCGCCGCGCAGTGCGTCAGCTGCCATGGCGCGACCGGCGCCGGCGACCCCAATCAGGGCGCCCCGAGCCTGATCGACGATGTCTGGCTCTATGGGGGCAGCCGCGAGGATATCCGCAACCAGATTGTCCAAGGCCGCGGCGGCGTTATGCCCGCCTGGGAGGGCGTCTATGACGACAACACCATCCGGGCCCTGGCGATCTACGTTTATGCCTTGGGCGGCGGCCAGCCCGACCCTGTGCCTCAGCCCATCGTCGCCCCGGCGCCCGCCTCAGAAGCGCCAAACGCACAAACACCCCTGCGTTAGACCGTCGCGGCGACGTCCCGTCGCCTCCCCGCGCGCGCGAAACCATGCTCCCCTGCGATCACTCCCGCAGGGGAGCAGCCGATCCGGCCTCCGGAAAGACCACAGTCATGGACGCGCAGACCAAACCTCGCCGCAACATCGCCCATCCTGGGGAGCGGACGGAGGACTTCGTCGACGCCCACGCCGTCAATTCGACACAAGCGCGGGACCTCTATAAGAAGCGCGAACAGATTTACCCCAAGCTCGTTCACGGAACCTGGCGCAACGTGAAATGGATCGCCATGGTGGTCCTGTTGGTCATCTATTACATCACGCCTTGGATCCGGTGGGATCGCGGCGCAGGTCAACCCAACCAGGCCGTCCTGGTCGATTTTGAAGGCCGCCGTTTCTATTTCGGCCCGATCGAGTTGTGGCCCCAGGAAGTCTTCTACATAACCGGGCTTCTGGTCCTGGCCTCTTTCGGCCTTTTCCTCGCCACCGCCCTGTTCGGCCGCGTCTGGTGCGGCTACGCCTGCCCTCAGACCGTCTGGACCGATCTCTATCTCCATGTGGAGCGCTGGATCGAGGGCGACCGCTCCGCCCGCATCCGCCTCGACAAGGCGCCCCTAAGCCTCTCGAAAGCGACCAAAAAGATCACCAAGCATGCACTCTGGATCTTGATCGCCATCGCCACCGGCGGCGCTTGGGTCTTCTATTTCGGCGACGCGCCGACCCTGATGGGAGAGATTGTCACCGGCCAAGCCTCTTTGTCGGTATACCTCTTTATCGGCATTCTGAGCTTCACCACCTACACCCTCGCCGGCACGATGCGCGAACAGGTCTGCACCTATATGTGCCCCTGGCCCCGCATCCAGGCCGCGATGATTGACCAGGAAGCCTTGAGCGTCACCTACCGCGCCGATCGGGGCGAACCCCGCGCGCCTCACAAGAAAGGCTCGACCTGGGAAGGCCGCGGCGACTGCATCGACTGCAATCAGTGCGTCGCCGCCTGCCCGATGGGCATCGACATCCGCGACGGCGCCCAGCTCGAATGCATCAACTGCGCCCTCTGCATCGACGCCTGCAACGAAGTGATGGTGAAGGTCGATCGCCCGATCAACCTCATTGCCTACGACACCGACCGCAACGTCCAGCGCCGCGCCTGCGGAGAGAAGCCGCGCTTCACCTGGATCCGTCCCCGGACGGTTTTATACGCCGGCCTCATCGTCGCCGTCAGCATGCTCATGCTCTACTCCCTCGCCACTCGCCCCACAGCCGACCTCAACGTCCTGCGCGACCGCAATCCGCCTTTTGTGCAGCTGTCGGACGGTTCGATCCGCAACGGCTATGAGATCAAGATCATCAACAAGGCCTTCGAAGACCGGCCGTTCCTGATCACGGTTTCAGGCCTGCCCGGCGCTCAGGTCGCCTCCATGGGCCTGACCCCGGACGAAACCGGAGCGCTTCAGGTCGTCGCCCAGGCCGACACCGTCACGAGCCTTCGCATCACCGTCACCGCCGCCGAAGGCGAGAGCCTTCCCGCCTCCACCCCCCTTGTTGTTCGCGCCGCCTCTGTCGACGGCGCCGACGAGGAAACCAAAGCCACCGTGTTCCTCGCCGGCGACCGCGATTAAGCCCGCTCAGGTTTCAAGGATTTCGCCCATGACCGCCAGAACCGCTCCCCACCGCCCTGGTCCCAAAGGCGAACTCACCGGCCGCCATGTCTTGATGATGGTCATCGCGTTTTTCACCGTGATCATCATCGCCAACATCGTCTTCATCACCCAGGCGGTTCGAACCTTCCCCGGCGAAGACGTCCGACGCTCCTATGTCCAGGGCCTCAACTACAACGAGACCCTGGCCGACCGCCAAGCCCAGGCCGCCTTGGGTTGGCGCGCCGCCGCAGCCCTCCGCCGCGACACGACCGGCGCAGCCGCCATCGAAATTGTCCTGATCGACCGCGAAGGCCGCCCCGTCGAAAACGCAAGTCTGGAGGGAACCCTCCGCCGCCCCTTGGAAGCCCGCGAAGACCAAACCCTCCTCTTCGCCCCACAAGGCCAAGGCCGCTATGTCGCCACGGTCCCAACCCTGGCGCAGGGCCAATGGGCCTTGCGCGCCCGCGCCGCCCGCGGCGCCAACCATTTTGATTTGGAAGCCCGACTGCAATGACTTTTGCTCCGGCTAAGGACGAGACCCGCGGCTGTCCTTCCGGCCTGGCGCCTGCGGCCGATGCCGATGAGCGTCGCGCGGCCGATCCCGCAGCCT
>JBILVS010000124.1:0-7868 GCA_044370335.1 Caulobacterales bacterium | reverse complement strand
CCCCAGTGTTAATCCTTGACCACGTTGCGACGCTTTTGGCCGAGCCCGTATGGTCGCAACGTGGTTTAGGGCGTTTTCCGACCTTTTGGAATCGGCCGGAAAAGTCGGAAAACGCCCCAGTGTTAATCCTTGACCACGTTGCGACGCTTTTGGCCGAGCCCGTATGGTCGCAACGTGGTCTAGCCGCAATGGTTCGGTACCAGTGGGTGCGGGCGTCCGGCGATGCTCCGATCATGGAGCTTGATGACAAAAGCCGGGAGATGTGGCTGCGGTTTGATTTTGAGCGCGACATGATCCAACTTCAGATCAATCATGATCCGAATGCCGATCAATGGCCGATCGCGCTGGTGAAGTCGGAGCCGATGAACTGAGAGAGCTCAAGTCTCGTTCAATCGCGGCATCAGCTCCACCATGTTGCAGGGACTGTGGCGGCTGTCGAGCTGGAAGCAGATGACCTTGTCCCAGCCGTCCTTCACAGCGCCGTTCGAGCCCGGCAGGCAGAAGACGAACACCCCGCCGATGATGCCGGCGCAGGCGCGACTTTGCAGGGTGGAGAGGCCAACCGTCTGATAGCTGATGAGGTGAAAGATCACCGAGAATCCCTCAATCTCCTTGTCGAACAGGGGACGCAGGGCTTCGGGCGTCACGTCGCGGCCGGTGAGGCCGGTGCCGCCAGTGGTGATGATCGCGTCAGCGGTTCCGGCTTCGATCCAGGAGAGGACTTTCGTTCGGATGGCCGTGCGCTCGTCCTTGACGATGTCTTTGGCCGCCAACTCGTGGCCGGCGGCGATGATCCGCTCGCTGAGAGTCTTGCCGCTGGTGTCGGTCTCTTCGTCGCGGGTGTCGGACACGGACAAAACCGCCACGCGGACGGGCTTGAAAGGCAGGTCTTGCTTGATCTTGCCGCCTGGCTGCATGGCTCTCACGTCTCCCTTTCGTCCGTCCACCGCGTTTTGTCAGTATGGTCGTCACTGCGCGGTTCAATCCAACGAGCGCCGTCGGCGCGCTCCTCCTTCTTCCAGAAGGGGGCCTCGGTCTTCAGAAAGTCCATCAAGAAGTCGACCGCATCGAAGGCTGCGCGGCGGTGTGGGGCGGCTGCGGCGACCAACACAATCGCTTCGCCGGGGGTCACGCGGCCGGCGCGATGGGCGACATGGAGATCCTGGACCGGAAAGCGGCGGCGGGTTTCCTCCATCAGGCGTTCGATCTCAGCCTCGGTGAATCCGGGAAAGTGGTCAAGGACGAGGGCTTCAACCCGGCCGCCTTCGGCGCGGCAAAGGCCCAAAAAGCTCGCCACCGCTCCGGCGCCGGTCTGGCGCGCGGCAAAGGCCGCAAGCTCTGTGTGCGGATCAAAGGGGGTCAGACGCAGCACGGCCACCGCCATCAGCCCCCGCTCATCGGCGGCATGAAGGCGATTTCGTCATCGTCTGTGACCGGATCGTCCAGGTGGGCGACATGGCGGTTGATGGCAGCGCGGGTCGAGGCTGCGCCGATTTCGGGATGGGCGTCGGCGAGATAGGCGCGAAGGCCTGAGAGGGTCTTCACGTCGTGGGGCAACACAATGTCCCTCCGGCGCCAGCCGGCGATCTCGGCGAGCTTGCCGAAGAGCAGGATGCGCGCCATGGCCGCTAGCCTCCGGTCATCGACATGTGCCGCGATAGAGCGGGACCGGACAATCGGTCGGGGGCAAAATCGTGGCCTTTGGGCTTGCGGCTGACGGCTTCGCGGATGGCGGCTTCCAGGTCTGGGTCATCGACGCCCGCACGCAAGACCGCGCGAAGATCGGCGCTGTCGTCCTGGCCGAGACAGAGATAGAGCCTGCCCGTGCAGGTGAGGCGCACCCGATTGCAGGCCTCGCAGAAGGTGTGCGTAAGAGGCGTGATGAAGCCCAGGATCCCGCCGGTTTCCGCAATCCGCACGTAGCGGGCCGGGCCGCCGGTACGGAGGGGCAAATCTTCGAGGCGCCAAAAGCTTTCCAGCCGCTCCCGGACTGTCTTGAGGCTGACGAAGCGGTCCGTGCGGTCTTCATCGACTTCGCCAAGGGGCATGGTCTCGATGAGCGTGATCGCGTGGCCTTCAGCGTGCGCCCAGGCGATGAGATCGGGCAGGGCGTCTTCGTTCCAGCCTTTCAGGGCGACGGTGTTGATCTTCACCGCAAGGCCTGCGGCGCGGGCGGCCTCAAGCCCGGCCCGGACCTGGGTCAGCTCGCCGCCGCGGGTGATCTGGCGGAAAAGCTCCGGATCAAGACTATCAATGGAGACATTGATCCGTTTGACGCCGGCCTTGGCCAGATCGTCTGCATACTGGGCGAGTTGCGTGCCGTTGGTGGTGAGGGTCAACTCCTCCAACGCCTGGCTGCGGAGATGGCGCGACAGGCCATGCACCAGGTCCATGAACCCCTTGCGGACAAGGGGTTCGCCGCCGGTCAGGCGCAGCTTTTTCGTCCCCAGACGGATGAAAGCGGTGCAGATCCGGTCAAGCTCCTCCAGCGACAGCACCTCGCGTTTGGGAAGGAAGGTCATGTGCTCGGCCATGCAATAGACGCAGCGGAGGTCGCAGCGGTCGGTGACCGAGACACGGACATAGGAGATCGACCGGCCGAAAGGATCGACCAGGGGAGGAGGGGCGGAAGCGGAGGCGCCGTCAAAGCTCATCGGAGCGCATTACAACCGCCTCAGCGTCAGAAGACAACAGGGGGGGCGCTAAGCTGTGTCGGGACGGAGGAAATCGCCGGATTGGCCACCGGTCTTTTCGATGAGCTGAACCGTTTCGATGGTCATGGCCTTATCGAGGCCCTTGAGCATGTCATAGATGGTCAGACAGGCGACGGAGGCGGCGGTCAGCGCCTCCATCTCAACGCCGGTCTGGCCGACGGTGCGGGCCAGGGCATAGGCTTCCAGGCCGTACTCCCAAGGGCGGACGGCCACCTGGAGGTCGGTGAGAGGCAGCGGGTGGCACAGGGGGATCAGGTCTGAGGCGCGCTTGCCGGCCATGACCCCGGCGATTTCGGCCACAGCGCGGACATCGCCCTTCTTGGCGTCGCCGGCGAGGGCTGCGGCCAACGTCGTCGGCGCCATGCGGACCCGGCCCATGGCGATGGCGGTGCGGGCGGTGATCGGCTTGGCCGTGACATCGACCATGCGGGCCTGGCCGGCCTCATCGAGATGGGTCAACTGGCTCATAGGGATCGTCCTTCAAACAGAAAGGCTTCCACAATCTCGCCCGGCTCTGCGGCTGGGGCGTCGGCGGCCCGCCGCACGCAGCCGTTGGCGGCGGCGAGGACGCTGGTGAGGCTGGAGTCTTGATCCAACGAAGCATCCGCCCCCACGGTGGCGTCTTCACCGACCCAGAGGCGCGCCCGGAGAAAGCCCTCGCGGGGGCCTTCCGCCTTCAGCGGCTGCGCCAACTTGGCGTGCAGCGGCGCGATCGGCCCTGGCGCTGCGCCTTGCAACGCCAGCATCAAGGGTTTGAGAAAGATGTGGGCACAGACAAAGGCGCTCGCCGGGTTGCCGGGGAGGCCGAGGACGAGGGTCTCGCCGATGCGTCCGAACCAGGTGGGTTTGCCCGGGCGCATCTTGATTTTGTTAAAGATCATGGCGAGGCCGAGCCGCTCCAGCGCGGGCTTGGCGAGATCATGATCGCCCACGGAGGCCCCGCCTGCGACCACAAGAACGTTAAGCTCTTTAAGTCTTTCGGAAACCTGCGCGGCGATGGCGGTCACGTCATCGGCCTGCGGATCCAGAATGTTCGGCAGCCCGCCCCAGCGGCGGATCAACGCGTTCAAGGCCGGGCTGTTTGATTCAAAAATCTGATCCGGCCCTGGCTCGGTTCCCGGCGCCACGAGCTCGGACCCGGTGCAAAGCAGACCCACATGGGGCGGCGCACTGACACAAGCCAAGTCGTGGCCCGCCGCTGCGACCAAGCCCAAGGCGGCCGGATCAAGCGGGCGCCCGCGCTCCAACACCACGGTTCCTCGGCGCAGATCGATGCCCCGCTCTCGGATGTTGGTTTTGGCGCCCACCGGGGAGAGCCGGACGACATCCCCCGTCCGCTCAGCCTCTTCCTGGATGACGACGGTGTCCGCCCCCTCGGGCACAGCGGCGCCTGTGAAAATCCGCACCGCCTCCCCGGGGCCGAGGGCTGCGCCAAAGCTCTTGCCCGCCGCGCTCTCGCCGACAACGCGCAAAGGGCTCCCGCCCAGATCGGCCCGCTGCACGGCCCAACCATCCATGGCCGAGGCGCGGAACGGCGGCAGGTCCTGTCGGGAGGCCAGGTCTTCGGCCAGAACCTCGAACTGGGCGAGCGCGTCGATGCGCGAAATCGGCGGAAGTGGGGTTACCGCGCTCAACATCGCGGTGCGAGCTTGGTCCGTCGTCGCCATGAAGAGGGGTTGCGCTGCGCCAGAGGTTGGTTTGACCATAGTCTCCGAAAAGGGGGCGCTGCGTCCCCGCGTCAAGGGCAAAACCGATGATTGCGGGCCTGATCCTGGCGGGAGGCAAGGGCGAAAGGCTCGGGGGCGCGGACAAGGCGCTCGCGCCGCTTGCGGGGGCGCCGCTGATCGGTTGGGTTCAGGCGCGCCTTGGACCGCAGGTTGAGGCGCTGGCGGTGAGCGCCCGAGGGGATCCAGCGCGGTTCGGGTTTCTGGGGCTTGCTGTTCTTCCTGATCCGCCGGAGGCGGGAGAGGCGGACTGGGGCCCGGTGGCGGGGGTGGTGTCGGGGTTGCGGTGGGCGGAGACAATCGCGGCGGAGTGGCTTGTGACGACGCCGACCGATGCGCCGTTTCTGGCGAGCGACCTGGTTGCGCGACTGACAGGAGTGGCTGCGCCGGCGGCGGTGATCGGCCGGCACGGCGGCCTGGAGCCGCCCTTTGCGGCCTATCGGGTCGATCACAGACAGGTGATCGAAGGGCTGGTGGAGGCCGGCGAGCGGTCGCTTGCGGGCCTGCTGCGTCGCCTTGGGGCCTTTGTGCGGGCGGCGCCGGAGGGCGAAGACCTGGCGTGGACCAACCTCAACACCTCGGCGGATTTTGCCGCCGCGGAGGCGTTGATCGCCGAACATGACTTGCGTCCGCCGCATTTTGTGGCGCTATAGAAAACAAACAGTCCGGCCTGTTTTGGGGGTCGGCGGCCTTTGGGAGGAAGCCATGGCGATGGAGCAAAAGCCCGTCGTGTGCCGCGTGTGTCACGCGCAGTGCGGCCTGCTTGTGGATATGGAAGACGGCCGGCCCACGGCGCTCCATGGCGACAAGGACAACCCCGTCTATCACGGCTATTCCTGCATCAAAGGCCGGGAGATGCACACGATGCACTCCCTGCCGTCGCGCCTGCTCAAGTCGCAAAAGCGGATGCTCGACGGCGCCTACGCCGAGATCGGCTCAGATCAGGCGATCTCGGAGGTCGCCGCCAAGCTTCAGGACATCATCGCTCAGCACGGGCCGCGGGCGGTGGCGGTCTATGTCGGCACCTACGGCTATAATAATTTCACCGCCAACGCCTTTGGCTACGCTTTCTTTGAAGCGATCCAGAGCCCCATGGTCTTCACCTCTGTGACGATCGACCAGCCGGGCAAGGGGGTGGCGGCGGCGCTGCATGGGCCATGGCTGGCGGGCGTGCCGTGGCTTGAGGACTGGGACGCGCTCCTGCTTGTGGGGACCAATCCGATCGTCTCCATGCTCGGCGGGCTCGGGATGAACCCCGCCCGACACCTCCATGAGGCCAAACAGCGCGGCATGAAGCTCGTGGTCATCGACCCGCGGAAGACGGATGTCGCGAAAAAGGCCGATATCCATATCGCGCCCCGCGCGGGGGAGGACGCCGCCATCCTCGCCGCCTTCGCGCGGTTGTGGCTGGAAGAGGGGCTCTATGACCGGGATTTCGTCGCCGACAACACGCAGAATATCGATGCGCTGAAGGCGGCCGTGGCGCCGTTCACGCCGGCGTATGCCGCTGAGCGGGCTGGCGTGACGGAGGACGAGATCATCGCCGCGGCGCAGATGTTGGGGCAGGGCAAAGTCGGCGGGGTTCAGGCCGGCACAGGTCCGAACATGTCGGGCCGCGGCAATCTGGTTGAGTATCTCGTCAAATGCCTCACCACCTTGCGGGGCTGGTGGCTCAAGGCTGGGGATGAGCGCAAGGGCGGCGGGGTGCTGATCAACCCGCTCCCCCCTATCGCGGCAAGCCCAGGCCCTGCGCCCGGTTGGGGCTTTGGCGAAAAGCTCCGGGTCCGGGGGTTGACCGATACTGGGGCTGGGCTTCCGACCTCCGCCCTGGCTGACGAAATCCTGATGCCAGGCGAGGGGCAGGTGAAGGCGCTGATTTGCCTCGGCGGAAATCCGATGCAGGCTTGGCCGGATCAGATCAAGACGTTTGAGGCGATGAAGGCCTTGGACCTGCTCGTCACCATCGATCCGAGGCAGTCTGGAACCGGACGGATCGCGCACTACAACATCGCCTGCAAGCTCCACATGGAGGTTGAGGGCAACACGTCATTGTCGGAGTTTTTGGGCAATTTCGGGCCGGGTTGGGGTCACGGCCAGCCTTATGGCGCGGCGTGTCCGCCGGTGCTGCAATCGCCGCCGGGCTCAGACCTTGTGGAGGAGTGGGAGGTCTTCTACGGCCTTGCCCAGAAGATGGGCCTCACCTTGAAAGTCAAGCCCGCCTCGTTTGTGGATAATCCGAACAAGGAGAAACACGCGACCGTTCTGGATATGACGCAGCCCGCTTCGGCCATCGACGCCTGGGCCGTGACGCTCAAGGGCAGCCCTGTGCCTCTGGATGAGGTGCGGAAGTATCCTGCGGGACACATTTTCGATGTCCCGAAGCAGATCATTCAGCCGCGACCCGAGGGTTGGCCGGGGCGGCTTGAACTCGGGTCTGCGCCGATGCTCGCGGAGCTCGCCGATATCGCGGCAAGCCCGCTTAATTCTTATGAGCACGATAATGCGTTCCCGTTCCGAGTCATTTCCCGGCGGCTCAACGACATGCACAACTCCAACTGGCACGACAGCCCGCGGCTGTCGCGGAAGTGGCGATACAATCCGGTCTTTATGAACCCTGAGGATATGGCGCATTTGGGCGTCGTCACGGGCGAGGTGGTGGAGATCGAGAGCGCGCGGGCTTCGATCTTTTGTGTGGTTGAGGCTGCGCCCGACGTCCGGGGTCACTGCGCGGCGGTGCCGCACTCGTTTGGGGGTAATCCGGACGAACCGGAGGATCCGTTCACCACGGGTGCGAACACGGGCAAATTGTCCGACGTGGAACAGGATTATGATCCTTACACGGGTATTCCTCTGATGAGCGGCATCCCGGTTCGGATCAAGAAAACGAACCGCTTCAGCACCGGAGTTGCGGCGGAATGAACCGCTTTGCAGGCCAGACGGCGCTGGTCGCCGGCGGGGCCGGCGGCATCGGCGCTGCGGTCTGTCGGCGGCTTGCTCGCGAAGGCGCCCACGTCATTGTGGCGGATGTGCGCGGCGATCCTGCCCAGATGCTTGCCGCCGAGATCGGCGGGGAGGGGATCGTGCTTGACGCAGGTTCTGAAGAGAGCTGGATCAGCGCGGTGCACGGACGATCGCTGCAGGCGCTTGTCAACTGCGCAGCGGCTGCCACGCGGCTGGGGGCTGTCGACACTTTAAGCCTTGAGGACTGGGAGGGGAGCTATCGGGTCACGGCGCACGGGGTGTTCCTGGGGATGAAGCACGCGGTGACGGTGATGGCGCCGGGGGCTGCGATCGTGAACGTGGCGAGCCTTGTGGCGCATGGGCGCGCGCCGCAGAACGCCGCTTACGCGAGCGCCAAGGCGGCGGTCATCTCGATGACCAAAGCCGCCGCTGTCCGCTTCGCCAAGCGGGGCGTGCGCGTGAATTGCGT
>JBILVS010000123.1:0-7943 GCA_044370335.1 Caulobacterales bacterium | reverse complement strand
GGCGATCCGTCGCAGGGCCATGTGTTCTCGCCGACCTACGCGGAGCACAACGCGGCGGTGCAACGCTATCGGGCCCTCGAGGCCGAGGCTGGGGGCTGAGCCCAGTGGCCTTCAGCGGCATGACGGGTTTCGCCCGGATCGACGGGGCGGGCGAAGGGGTGCGGTGGACCTGGGAGGCCCGCAGCGTCAATGGCCGAGCTCTCGACCTGAAAGCCAAGCTGCCTTTGGGGTTCGACGCCCTGGAACCCGCGTTGCGGAGCGAAGCCTACGCTCGGTTCAAGCGGGGGTCGCTGCAGGTGGCGCTGTCGGTGAGGCGCGAGACGGAAGCGCCGACGGCTTTCCGGATCGACACGGCGTTCGTCGACGCCGTCGTCAAGGCCGGCGCCGCTTATGTGGAGAGCGGCGAGGTGGAACGGCCCCGCTGGGACGGGCTTATGGCTTTGCGCGGGGCGGTGATCCAGGGAGAGGCGCCTGCGGAAGAAGGCCCGAGCCCGGCGCTGCTGGCGGCGCTGACGACGGATTTGGCGGCCGTCTTGGAGGTGCTGCTTGCGGCCCGCCGTCAGGAGGGCGCGGGGTTGCGCCAGGTGCTGGGCGGGCAGGTGGAGGAGATCGCCCGGCTGGTTGCCGAGGCCGAAGCCGTCGCCGCCGACGCGCCCGAGGCTCTTAGGGATCGGCTCCTGAAGCGGCTTGAGCCGCTTTTGGGGGAAACCCCGCTTGATCCGCAGCGGCTGGCGCAGGAAGCAGCGATCCTGGCGGCGAAGGCGGATGTGCGGGAGGAACTCGACCGCCTCCGGGCCCATGTTCGGGAGGCGCGCGCCTTGCTCGACGGGACAGAGCCCGCCGGCCGCAAGCTTGACTTTTTGGTCCAGGAACTGAACCGCGAAGCCAATACGCTGTGCTCAAAGGCGAGCGAGATGGCCTTAACGAGCATCGGGCTTGCCCTCAAGGCCGTTATCGACCAATTCCGGGAGCAGGCCTCCAATGTCGAATGACGCCTATCTCACGCGCGGGTTGATGCTGGTCATCTCCAGTCCTTCGGGGGCGGGGAAAACCACGCTCACGCGCATGCTTTTGGAAGGCGACGCGCGCCTGACGCTGTCGGTTTCAGCCACGACGCGGCCGCCGCGCGAGGGAGAAGTCGACGGCAAGGACTATGTTTTTCTGTCGGCGGAGGCGTTCGCCGCCCAGGAGGCTGCGGGCTCGTTTCTGGAAAGCGCGGATGTATTCGGCAACCGCTATGGCACGCCGCGGGCGCTGGTGGACGAGGCCTTGGCCGACGGCCGGGACACGGTGTTCGACGTTGATTGGCAAGGCGCGCGCGCCTTGCGGGCCTCTGCGCCAGAGGATGTGGTGAGCGTCTTCATCCTGCCGCCGTCGCTGGCGGCGCTGCGCCACCGGCTTGAGCGGCGGGCGAAAGACAGTCCGCAGGTCATCGAAGCGCGGATGGCGAAAGCAGAAGCCGAGATCAGCCATTGGGCGGAATACGACTACGTGCTGATCAATCACGATCTCGACGCGGCCTATGCACAGCTTGTCTTGATCGTGAAGGCTGAGCGGCTGCGGCGGGGAAGGCAAACGTGGCTTTCGTCTTTCGTGGACGGGCTTTACGCTGGGCGTTGAACGGCGTGCCAGGCTTTAGCCAGAGCCAGGAAGCCTTCGACGGACACCGTTTCGGCCCGGCTTTGCGGGTCGAGACCTGCGGCCAGGATCAGGCTTTCGGCGTCGGGGCCAAGGCTTTTCAGCGCGCTGCGGAGCATTTTCCGGCGTTGACCAAAGGCGGCGGCCGTCACCTTTTCCAAGGCGGAGAGAGCGGCGAAGGGCTCCGGCCGGTTGGTCAGATGCACCACGGCGGAGGCCACTTTTGGCGGTGGGGTGAACGCTCTGGCGGGGACGTCGAGCACGAGCTGGGCGTCGCAGACCGCCTGCGCCAGCACCGCTAATCGGCCATACGCGTCTGATCCTGGGCGAGCAACGATCCGGTCAGCGACCTCTTTCTGAAACATCAACGTCATCGGCCCCCGCCAGCTCGAGGAGGCCTTGAGCCACTTCACGAGGAGGGGTGTGCCGACATTGTAGGGCAGGTTTGAGATGATCGCCGCGGGGCCGGGGTCGCCGAATTCGGCCAACAGGGCGCGCTCATCGACCTCAAGGGCGTCGGCCAGGATCAGCCGCAGCCGACCTCCGACCTCAGCCGCCAGCTCCTCCAAGAGCGGCGCAAAGCGGGGGTCGCGCTCGATCAGGATCAAAGGGTCTGCGCCGGCTTCCAGCAAGGCGCGCGTGAGCCCGCCTGGGCCGGGTCCGACCTCGATCACCGGACGCCCGTTGAGATCGCCGGCGGCGCGGGCGATCCTCCGCGTCAGGTTCAGGTCCAGCAGGAAGTGTTGGCCGAAGCTTTTCTTGGCCCAGAGACCATGGCGTTCCAGGGCCGTGCGAAGGGGTTCTTCGGTCATCGCATCTCGGCGCGCGTTTGGGCCATGGTCCAGGCGAGGCGGGCTGCGGCGATGAAGCTGTCGGTGCGGGCTTGGCCCTTGCCGGCGATGGCGAAAGCCGTGCCATGATCGGGGGAGGTGCGGACGATGGGGAGGCCCAGGGTCACGTTCACCGCCCCCCAGAAGTCGAGGGTCTTTATCGGGATCAGGCCCTGGTCGTGGTACATGGCGAGCACCGCGTCATAGGTTGTGCGGGCTCCAGGATGAAACAACGTGTCGGCGGGGAGCGCGTCGGTCACCGCGCAGCCTTCGGCCCGCAGGCGGGCGGCGACAGGGTTGATCACGTCGATTTCTTCGTGGCCGAGACCGCCTTCTTCGCCGGCGTGCGGGTTCAGGCCTGCGACGGCCAAACGGGGCTCTGCGATCGCAAAATCGTGGCGCAGCGCCCAAAGCGTCACCCGGGCGGCGCGTTCCAATCGATCAGATGTTAAGGCGGCGGACACCTCTTTAAGGGGCGTGTGGATGGTGACGAGGGCCGCTTTCAGGCTTTCCCCCACCAGCATCATGATCGGTCCGCGAGGGCCTTGCATCGGCGCATCGGCCGTCAAGTGGGCGACGTATTCGGTGTGGCCGGGGAAAGCGAAGCCGGCCGCGTAAAGCGGGGCCTTGGCGATGGGGAGCGTAACAAGCCCTGCAGCTGCGCCCTTGAGGCAGGCTTTCGTGGCTGCCTCGATGGCGCTGATGACGGCCGGGGCGTGGGCCACATCGGGCTTGCCCGGCACAACCGGCGCTGCGAGCGGGATCGGGACGATTTCAGGCAATGTGGCGAGGCCGACGCGGGCGGCGGCGGCAGCGAGCGCCTTAGGATCGGCATAGATTCGCAGCGGCGGCAGCGAAGCGCTTTCATCGCGGAGGGCGGCGCACAAAACCTCCAGGCCGACCCCGGCTGGGTCGCCCATGGAGACGGCCAAGGGCTGCATCAGGGCGAGGTAATGCTGGCTTCCCGGCGGAGGTCGCGCAGATGCCGCTGGGCCAGCATGCTGAGTTCCTCTTCGAAGAGGCGGTCTTCGATGTCGTCGCGGGAGGGTACGCCGGCGGCTGAGGCGTCGCGGCTGCAGACGACCACAAGGCTGACGCCGCCGTTGAACGGCGTTATGGCGCTCGGCTGGCCGGGTTCGAGGCCTGCGATCTGAGCGCGCACGTCCGGGGCGAGAGCGTTTTCGATCGAGAAGCCGAGATCTTGGATATCCGCGCCTGGGACGTCGTCGGCGGCGCTGGCGAGGCCAGCGCACGCATTGATTCGGTTGCGGGCGCGGTTTAGGGCCGCTTCACTGTCAGCGGGAGCGGTCACACGGAGAGCGGATACCATGGCCATCCCGGGAGTGACGCCGTCGCGGCGGTCCCGCAGGGCGATGATATAGACGCCGCGCTCGGTGGTGATGGGCATCGAGACCTGGCCGGGCTGGAGGATATCCAACACGGTCTGGATTGCCGGGGCAAGCTCGCCGGCCGCGACCCAGCCGAGATCGCCGCCTTGGGCGGCGCTGGCCGCGGCGCTGAATTGGCGGGCGACGAGGGGGAACGGCGCGCCGCGCTGCATTTCTTCAAGCAGGGCTTGGCCGTTCGTGCGGGCCTCGGCGATCTCTTGAGGGCTTTCGGCGGGGAGGAAGATTTCCGACACCTGATATTGGGCGCGCTGGGCGTTCGCGGCGATGCGGGCCTGGGTCGCCTCCACTTCCGTAGCGGAGACCCGGATGCGCGAGCCGTAAAGGCCGTTCACCACGCGGCGCCAGGCGATTTCGGCGCGCACCTGATCGCGCAGGGTCTGCGGGCGGATGCCGGCGGCGATGAGCTGGCCTTCGAGGTCGGCTTGGCTCGCGCCGGCTTGAGCGGCGAGCTCGGCGATGTCTTCGTCGATCTGCTGTTCGGTCACTTCGACGTCGAAGCGGGCGGCTTCCTGCAACTGCAAGGTTTCATCAATCAGGTCCCGGAGGGCTTGAACCTGAGCGCGTTGCTGGTTCTCCCGGGTCGGCTCCAGTTCCGAGGAGGCCAGCAGCAACATCGCGCGCTGGCGCACGTCGAACGTGGTGATGATGTCTTCATTGACGATGGCGGCGATGCCTTCCTGCACCTGCGCCGCAGCCGGGGTGAACGGCGCGAGGGCCACAGGCGCGGCGATCCCCGAAACGGCTGCCAACGCGATCCAGGCTTGCTTCCAACTCATCCGATGCTCCGCAATAACCCCGCGCACGGTCCGCGCGGGGCCAAACAAGGTCCTACGGCGTGTCGGGGATCAGTCACCGCCGCCGATGACCCCAAGGGTAGTTAGGCCGACCCGGATTCGGAACCCTTCGCTTGGGCCGAGGCGCCGATCGAAGGTCTCGGATCGGCTGTAGGCCAGCTCCAGGAACGAGCAGTCGTCCTGATAAATTAGGGCCAATCTCTGCTGCAGATTTGTGTCCAAACCCAGGTCACGCCTGAAGGCGACATTGGCGCTCCAGGTGTCGGTCATGCGCACCGTGACGTCGGTGGCGAGTTCCTCGATCCGGTCGCCGGCGTTCAGGGCGCCGTCCACGTTCAGATAGCGGACGCCGGCAATGACCCGGCCGACGCGCCCCGAGACGCCCGCATCGAGACGCTGCAGAGCCAAAGAGCCGTCGCGCAGGCGAGTGCGGACATTGGCTTGAAGGCGATCACTGAAATCGACCTGGACCGCGCCGACCCAGTCGGACGCCCGGCCGTTCAAGTTCGTGGGCGGGGTAAAGGCGGGTTCAGCGTCGGACCGCCAGCGGCGGCCGACAAGGCCCGTGATCGTGGCCCCGGCGTCGGTGCGGGCGGTGGCTCGGACGCCGGCGCTGATCCGTTGGCCGGGTTCCCAGAGGTCGTAGTTGGGGGCGGCGTTCGGGCGGAACAGGTTGGAATCGTCTAGTTCGAAGGCCTGACTGTCTTCGTTGACGATCAGGGGATCATTGCCGCCCTGAGACCCGATAGCCGCCATGACCACGGGTTCGACCACCACGGACATGCCGGGGGCCGCTCGGACGAAGGGCCAGGAGATCTCCACCCCGCCGATGCCTACGCCTCGGGTCACGTCATCGTCGGCCTGGCCGGGGGTGTTGGGGCCGAAACGATAGTAATCGGCGCGGGTTTCGGCGAAGGGGCTGACCACAAGGCCTGGCCCCATGATCCAATCCCGCCGCCAGGAGACGCTGGTGGACACGCGGGCGCTGTCAAAGCCTTCTGTGCGTTCCAGAAGTGCGGTGGAGGCGGTGAGCCGCAACTGCCCGTCAAAGATGGGGTCGGCTATGCTCTGGCTGATCTCGCCCTGGGGCAGGATCAGGGGGAGAAACTGGGAATCATCCTGCTCCCTCAGGCCCTGGAACGACACCGTCCGCAGGGTGGCGTAGCTCGAGGGGGTCTGGCGCTCGACATAGAGCTGGGTGATCAGACGGGTGAAGTCGCCGACCAGGGGGCCGCGGGGATCGCCGGCCCCGGCCAAATCGTAGCGGCGGAGATAAAGGTCGTCGCTGGCGCGCTCGGCGCCGAAGCCCCAGTCCCAGTCTTCGTTGATGCGGAAGGCGCCGGTCGCGAAAATGTGGCCGCGGAACGAGTCGTCGCCGAACCGGTTGCCTTCGCCGTCGAAATCCCGTTCCGCGGTGAGGCTGCCGTCGATCAGCATATCGCCTGACCAGAAGCGGCGGCGATACTCAAACCCAAGCAAAGGCCGGATATTTTGGTGGATGCGCGGGGAGACCGTCAGGTCCTGATAAGGCGAAATCGCCCAGACATAGGGTTGTTCGTAATAGGCCCCGAGGCGGGTGTTGCGGCCGAGATCAGGCTGTAGGAAACCGGAGCGGGGGCCGGCCGTGGGATCGGGGTGGGAGAAGTAGGGCGCGTAGAAAACCGGAACGCCGGCGACCTCTAGGACCGCGTCGCGGTAGGAGATCATCTGGGTTTCGGGATCCTGGACGGCGCTGCGAGCGCGCAGGGTCCAGGTCGGAGGGCGGGAGCCGTCCTCGCAGACGGGGCAGCTCGTATAGACGACGTAGTCCAGTTCGTTGTCGCCGGCTTCGCGGCGGACAGCGCTGCGAGCGGCGAGGACGCCTTCGGGCTGGAATCGGGCGCGGAGCTCGGTGGCGACGCCCAATGCGAGGCCCTCGTTCACCTGCATTTCCTCGGCGTATTGGACCGAGCCGTCGGCTTCGATCAGTTCGACGCCGCCGCTGGCGCGGATCGAGCCGTTCTCGAGATCGTAAATCAGCCGGTCGGCGCGGAGGGTCCGGCCTTGGTAACGGGCCTGGACATCGCCTTCGGCGACGATGGTTCGGTTCTCCTGGTCATCGACGAGAGAATCGGCCTCCAAAACCACCAGCTCATCGGCGGCGGCGGCATTGGGAGCGGCTTCTTGGGCAATCGCTGACGGTGTGGCGGCGGCCATGGCCATCGCCGCCATTACCGCAGCCCAGGCCGGCGTCGCCCAGGGGGCGGCAAACCGCGGCGGCGTCATCGGGGTCGGCGAGAGCCGCCCTTCGGGCCGTTCACAAGGAGTTTCCCCGCGTTGCATCGACGACGTTAACCTCATCCCCGCTACTTCCTAGCCGCCCTGAGCCCGATCCGTAAAGCACAGAGCCGCAGCCTGCCCCGAGCGCCGCGTCATCGCGCAGCCCAGGATAAGCCTCAACCGTCCTCCAGAAAGCACACGATTCCTAATGCACAAAAAAGACCGGCCATCGGCGCTGCAAAGGCGGCCACCAAGGGGGGCACGGCTTCGGTGATGGCGAGGGCCTGCGAGAGCTGGGAAAAGAAGAACAAACCCAAGCCCAGGCCGACGCCCAGACCGCCCCAAGCGGCGATGTTGCCCATTCGCTGCATGCGCAGAGAAAAGACTGCGCCGAGGGCCGCCATGGCCGCCAGAAGGAATGGATAGGCGATCAGGCTCGACCACTTGATCTCAAATCGGAGGGGTGAAAGCCCTGCGTCCCGCGCCTCGGCGATGAAGCCCGGCAAGCTCCAGAACGAGAGGGTTGCAGGCGAGACGAACCGCTCCAACAGGTCGGAGGCGTCAAGGTTCGTTGGAATGGCAAGGGTCTGTTGGCGCTGGGGCGCTTCGCCCGGCGCGCCCTCGACGATGTCGTTGAGCTGCCAGAAGCCGTTGCGCAATTCGGCTGTTTCCACGCGCATCCGCCGTTCGAAGCGGAGGACATCGTCCTGAAGGGCAAAAAAGAAGAAGGTGGCGTTGGTTAGGACCGCGGTCTGAGGATCGAGGGTTTCCGCCTGGATCACAACTTGGCCGAATTCGTCGCCCTGGCGCAGCCAGACGCCCCGCTCCTGCGGAGGGCCGAGGCGCTGCGACAGGAGCGCGTCGCGGCGGGTTTCGAACTGGCCGTAAAGCTGGGAGCCGATCGGGTTCAGGGCGGTGATCACCACAGCCCCAATCACGAAGGCGGAGACGATCGCAGGGGTGGTGAAGCGCCAGGCGGAGACGCCGGCGGCGCGCATGGCGATGAGCTCAGA
>JBILVS010000122.1:0-8016 GCA_044370335.1 Caulobacterales bacterium | reverse complement strand
CCTTTGTTTCTGTCGTTGCCCGCCACGATCAGCCAGCGCCTTGTGCGGGCGAAGCGGAAGATCTGTGAGGCGGGAATTCCCTTCGCTGTTCCCGATCCGGAGGATTGGGAGGAGCGGCTTGGGGCGTTGCTTTAGGCCATTTGCGGGGCTTTCGAAGAGGGCTGGGCGCTGGATCTTGGCCTGGCGCACAAGGCGATCTGGCTTGGCCCATTGCTTTTGAGGGTCTTGCGCCGGAGGACCCTTAGGGTTTGGGGCTTTTGGCGCTGAGAGCGCATCTTTTTGCCGAGGCGGACGATCGGGCAGGGGCGCTCCGCGTCTACGAGGAGGCCTTCGCGCGGGAAAAAAGACCCGGCCGTGCGCGGGTTTGTGCAGAAACAACACGGGACCGTCGCCGGCGATGTCGAAGGGTGACGGTCGGCGGCGTCTTTCCAGCAGCGAGGCCGGCTTTCGACTGGGCGTTCATTGCAAGAAGATGACCCATGACGTTTGCTGTTCTTGTTTATGAAACCGCCGGTTGGTTTGAAGCTTCCGACGCGGTCGACCAGCGCGAAGCTTATTGGGGAGCTTGCACGGCCTTTGGCGGAGCCTTGGCGCAATCGGGGGCTCTGAGGACCGGGGACGCGGCGCTCACATCGCCGGGGAGCGCTCCGACCCGGCGGATGCGAGGCGGGGCTCTGCAGGTGGTCGACGGGCCGTTTTCGGACAGGAAAGAGCAGCTTGGGGGCTTCTTCCTGATCGAGGCGGAGCGCCTTGATGGGGCGCTCGCGCTGGCGCGGCAGCGCCCCAGCCTGCAGGAGGGGATGGGCAGTGCTGAGGCGCGGTCGCTTCTGAGCCAGAGATGGGTTTGCACTCCCTTAGGGGGCGGGGCCGCGATGGCCGCTTCCTTCAGGGGTGGGGCTTGGCTAAGAGGGAACCCCATCCTCTTTGCTGGAAGCCTACGCCCATGGCCATCCGCCCCGTTCCATTTGACACCGGCCCTGTGCATTTCGTCGGCATCGGCGGGATCGGGATGAGCGGCATCGCCTCGGTGATGCTGAACCTTGGGTACCGGGTAACGGGGTCGGACGCGAAGGACAGCGCCAATACCGAGCGGCTCAAGGCGCAAGGGGCGAAGATTTTCATTGGCCACGACCCGGCGCATGCGATTGGGGCGGGGGTTGTGGTGATTTCCTCGGCTATCAAAAGCGGCAATCCGGAAGTCGACGCGGCCCGGGCTCGGGGCATCCCCATCGTCCGACGGGCAGAGATGCTTGCGGAACTGATGCGGCTCAAATGGTCGGTGGCGATCGGGGGCACGCATGGCAAGACCACAACGACCTCGATGGTGGCCTCGCTGCTCGACGCGGGGGGAATCGACCCCACCGTGATCAATGGCGGCATCATCAACGCCTATGGCGCCAACACCCGCATGGGGGAAGGCGATTGGATGGTGGTGGAGGCCGATGAGAGTGATGGGACGTTCACGCGACTGCGGGCTACTGCGGTCGTCGTCACGAACATGGACCCTGAGCATCTCGACCATTATGGCAACGCAGACTCCATGAACGCGGCCTACGAGGATTTCGTGGCCAATATCCCGTTCTATGGGTTTGCGGTCCTGTGCTTGGATCACCCTGAAGTGCAGAAGCTAGCGGCGAAGGTGATCGACCGGCGGATCGTGACCTATGGCTTCAATCCGCAGGCGGATGTGGTGGCGACGAATATCCGGCCGAGCCCGGAAGGGTCCACGTTTGACGTGGTCGCCCGGCGGCGGGGCGAGGGGCCGGGGGTGACGCTGCATGACCTGTTTCTGCCGGTCGTGGGCGGGCACAATGTCCAGAACGCCACCGCCGCGATCGCAGTGGCGCGGGAGCTTGGGGTCGGCGACAGCGCCATCCGCAAGGGGCTTGCGCAATTTGGCGGGGTGAAGCGGCGCTTCTCGACCGTCGGGACCTGGAACGGGGTGCGGATCGTGGACGATTACGCCCACCACCCGGTGGAGATCGCCGCGGTGCTCAAGGCCGCCCGGGAGGTGGGCCGGGGGCGCACGATCGCGGTCGTGCAGCCGCATCGGTTCACGCGGCTGCGGGACCTGTTCACGGAATTCTCCACCTGCTTCAACGAGGCGGACGTGGTGGCGGTGGCGGACGTCTACCCTGCGGGGGAAGCCCTCATCGAGGGGATCAATGCGGAAACGCTGGCCGCCAGCATCCAGCGTCATGGGCATCGACGGGCGCTGCATCTGGGAGCGCTGGAGGGCCTGCCGGCGCTGATCAAAGCGGAGGCGCAGCCCGGTGACATCGTGGTCTGCATGGGGGCCGGCGACATCACCGCCCATGCCGCGGCGCTGGCGGGAAAGCTCAGCTAGAAGGCGCTTCTGGGACCCCGACTCGGGGTAATCACCAAGGATGAGCCACTCGTCTTCTCAGCGCCCGACGCCGGTGCGCGCGGCCATCGTCTATGATTTCGACGGCACGCTTGCCCGGGGCAATATGCAGGAGCGCAGCTTCATCCCAAGCATCGGGGTGGATCGGGAGGTCTTTTGGAAGGAGGTCCGGCAGACTGCGCGGCGGGAGGATGCGGACGAGATCCTCGTCTATATGCGCCTGATGCTGGAGAAGGCGCGGGAGGCCGGGGTGGCCGTGACAGGGCAGATGCTGCGGGATCACGGGAGAAAACCTGATTACTTCCAGGGTGTTGAGGGCTGGTTCGACCGGATTAACGCCTTCGCGGCGGGCTATGGGTTGCACCTGGAGCACTACGTCATCTCATCGGGCAACTATGAGATGATCGAGGGCTGTTCGATTTTTTCGGAGTTCCGCCGGGTGTTCGCCAGCCGGTTCATGCTCGATGAGCAGGGGCGGGCGATCTGGCCGGGCGTGGCGATCAACTACACGACCAAGACCCAGTTTCTGTTCCGGATCAACAAGGGCGTGGACAACAGCTGGGACACCGAGGCCATCAATCGGTGGATGCCGGAAGAGCGCCGGCCGCTGCCGTTCCGCCGCATGATCTTCATCGGCGACGGGCATACCGACATCCCGTCCATGAAAATGGTCATGATCCAAGGGGGGTGTGCAATTGGGGTTCTCGATCCCGATCATTGGTTCAATCAGCGGGAAACCGGGCGCATCCATGACCTGATCAAGGAAGATCGGGTCAACTTTGTCGCCCCGGCGGACTACTCCATCGACAGCGTCTTGGATGTGGTTGTTAAAGGGGTTCTCGGACGCATGGGTCTGCGGGAAGAGGGATGATGGGCGTCGCTTGGCTCTTTTTGCGGACCTTGCAACATTTCGATTGTGCAGGGTGTTGGGCCATGGTTAGGGACATTGGGGGCGAGGCCAACTCTGACGGTCGCTGATCATGGAAGCCGCTGCACCTATGTCCTTGCCGGGGTCGCCCGCCTTTAAGGCGCCGCTCGTGGCGGTGGTCACTCCGGTCTATAATGGGGCGAAGTATCTGGCTGCCACCATGGCTTGCGTCCAGAGACAGACCTATCCGAACCTCATCCACGTGGTTCTCGATAACGCCAGCACCGATGAAACGCCCGCCATCATCCGCTCGTTCGAAGGCGGCCGGGCGCCGCTGCTGACGGCGCGGAACGCGAACGCGCTGCCACAGCTGCCGAACTGGAACGCCGCCTTGCGCATGACGCCGCGGGAGGCAGCCTATGTGCAATGGCTCTGTGCGGACGACCTGATCCGCCGCGACGCCATTGAGAAGTTCGTTGCCAAGGCCGAAACCGACCCCGCCATTACGTGCGTCAGCGGCTGGGACGTGGTGCATGATCGGGTGCTTCCGACGTCGCTTCGGGACGGGGAGGACCTTGAAGAAGGGCTGTCCTTTATCCAGCGTGTATGCCGTCAGGAAGACGCTCATTTCGCCTGGCAGGCGTTTTTCATTCGCTGGACGCCGGAGTGGGCGCACGGAGATTTCTTCACGCCCGGCATGCCGTCGTTTGACTGCGAAGCCGTTTTGCGCGTGATTGCGGAAGGCAAGGTCGCCTTCGTCAAGGAGCCGCTGATCTATACCCGGCATCACGACGACACCTTCGGCAAACTTCTGGCGCGGCAGCGGAATGGGATGCAGCATTTCTGGCTTTTGGAGGCCGCGCTCCGCTACGGGTCCAGGATGCCACGAGGGCAGGGGCAGAAGGCGGAGCGGGCGGCGAAGCGGTTTCTGGCGCGGTTTCCCCTGTGGCTTCGGCTTCTGGGCTCTGAACCTTCGGCGGTTCAGATGGAAGAGCGGGCGCGGGCTCTCGGCGTTCCGCTCACGGCGAGGGACTACGCAAACGCGGTGTTCACTTATCCGTGGGACTTCGTCCGCACACGCACTTTGCGGGCGTCGGCGGGCGGCGGCGTCTTTGCCCGGCGGATGACGGAACAGGAGTTCGTGGGGTTTTGACGCCAGATTTTGACGCTGCGATCATCGGCGCGGGCTGCGTGGGGCTTGCGATCGGGCGGGCGCTGGCGGCGCGGGGACGCAGCGTGGCCGTGCTGGAGCGGCACGCACGGTTCGGGGAAGAGACGTCTTCCCGGAATAGCGAGGTCATCCACGCAGGGCTTTACTACCCGACTGGTTCGCTGAAGGCGCGGCTTTGCGTGGAGGGCAAGCGCGCGCTTTACGCCTATGGGGCCGAACGGGGTTTTCGTGCGGAGGCGATCGGCAAGCTGATCGTGGCGACCGCGCCTGGGGAACTCGCGGCGCTTCACCAACTCATGGCGCGAGGGGAAGCGAACGGGGTCGAGGGACTGCGCCTGATCGATGCAACGGAGGCGCTTCGGCTTGAGCCCGAGTTGGCCTGTGAAGCCGCGATTGAATCGGCGTCCTCCGGGCTCGTCGACAGTCACCTCTATATGTTGGCGCTCTTAGGCGACATTGAAGCAGCGGGCGGAGCGCTTGCGCGCTCGACGCCGTTTGAGCGGGCGGTGTGGACGGGGTCGGGGTGGCGGGTCACGGCGGGGCGGGAGGCTTTCACTGCGGGGCTCCTGATCAATGCGGCGGGCCTTGCGGCCGATGAGGCCGCGCGGGGCATTGAGGGTCTTGCGCCCGCGCTCACGCCAACGGTGCGCTACGCTAAGGGCGACTATTTTCGCGTGACAGGGCCGATGCCCTTTTCGCGGCTGGTCTACCCTGCGCCCAATCCGTCCGGACATGGCGTGCATTACACGCCAATGGCGGATGGGCGGGCGCGGCTTGGACCGGATGTGGAGATGATCGAAAGGCCCCGCTACGAGGTGGACGAGGGCAAGGTCGCCGCTTTCACGGAAGGGGCGGCGCGGTACTGGCCGGAAGTGCGGCGGCGGACGCTTCTGCCGGATTACGCCGGCGTGCGGCCCAAAATCGGCGCCGCGCCCAAGGGGTTTGAGGACTTCCGCATCGATGGGCCGGACCGACACGGCTTGCCGGGCTTGTTTTGTTTGTACGGCATTGACAGTCCAGGCCTCACCTCAAGCTTTGCGCTCGGCGAAGTGGTGGCCGCGGCGGCCTGCGCAAAACCCTAGCCGTTTTGGGGGAGGGGGTTACTCTGTTCAGCGCAAAGATGTTCTGGGGAGCTCCGCCATGCAGATCAACCGGCGAGACTTAATGACGGGAACCGCGGCGGCGATTGCGTTGCAGGCTGCGGGTTGTGCGTCGATGGCGTCGGCGCCCGATTTGAATGCGGTGCTTGATCGTCTGGCGACGGATCTTCTCCGCGACAGCCCGGAGTTCGCCACGCGGCTTGCCGCGAGCGAAGACCGCGCCGGCGGGCCTTATCTTGACCGGTGGAGCGATCTGTCCCGCTCAGGCGTGCGCGAGACAAAGCAGGTCCTGCAGGATGGGCTTGCGGCGCTGGCGCCGTTTTCGAACGCTGGGCTGACTGGGCAGGAGGCGGTGAGCCTCGATGTGGTGCGGACCAGCCTGCAGAATGATGTGGACGTTTTGCGGTTCGACTACGGAAGCGGCGGCGGTCCCTATGTCGTCAACCAGATTTCAGGCGCCTATACGTGGGTTCCGGATTTTCTGGACAGCGCCCATCCCGTCACCAATCGAGCGCAGGCGGAGGCCTATCTGACGCGGCTCCAGGGCTATGCGCGCATGCTCGATCAAGAGAGCAGGATGATCCGCGAGGATGCGGCGCGCGGCGTGATCGCACCCGGGTTCTGTCTTGATGGGGCGATCCAGCAGATTTCCGCCTTTGCGGCGCTGCCGCCGCAGGGCGTCGTTCTGGCGCAGTCCATCGCGCGACGGATCGCCGCGGCTGTCGATGTTCCGGAAGCAGAGCAGGGGCGGTTTGCGGGGCAGGCGGAGCAAATCGTCCGGGACGAGATCATGCCCGCCTATCGTCGCCAGGTGGAGGCCTTGCAGTCGGTGCGGCCGCAGGCGACCGACGATGCAGGGGCCTGGAAACTGCCGGATGGAGAGGCTTACTATGCGGCTTTCCTGAAGAGCCAGACCACGACTAGTCTTTCTCCAGACGCGATCCATGAGATGGGCGTTGATCTTGTCGCCTCCCTCCAGGCCGAGATAGAGGCCATTCTGCGGGCGGAGGGTCTGACAACCGGCACGATTGCCGAGCGCATCCAGTCAATCTCCCGGCGGCCCGACCAGCTTTATCCGAATACAGACGAAGGTCGGGCTCGGCTGCTTGCTGATCTCAACGCGCAGACTGCGGCGATCACAGCGCGCATGCCTGAGGTCTGTGGGACGCTGGCCCAGGCTGCGCTGGAAATCCGGCGGGTGCCTCCGTATATTGAGGCGGGGGCGCCGGGGGGCTATTATCAGTCTGCCGCGCCGGACGGCTCACGACCGGGGGCTTATTACATCAATCTCCGCAACACCGCGGAGTGGCCTAAGTTCACGCTGCCGACGCTCACCTATCATGAGGCGACGCCTGGCCATCACTGGCAGATTTCAATCCAGCAAGAGGCGCAAGGGCTGCCCTTCATCCGCACTGCGATGCTCGGCTTCAATGCATATGCGGAGGGATGGGCGCTCTACGCGGAACAGTTGGCTGATGAACTTGGGATGTATGCGGACGATCGGCTTGGGCGGCTGGGTTATCTGCAGTCAGCCGCCTTCCGGGCTTCGCGACTTGTGGTGGACACGGGGCTGCACGCCAAGCGCTGGACCCGAGAGCAGGCGATCCAGTCGATGTTGGCGGCGACCGGCGACCAGCGCTCTTCGATTGAGACCGAGATCGACCGCTACTGCGTGTGGCCTGGACAGGCCTGCGGCTACATGGTCGGGAGACAAGAGATCCTGCGTCTGCGGGCCGAGGCGCAGACAGCGCTTGGGGCGCGTTTTGACATCAAGGGCTTCCACGACACCGTCCTCGTCAACGGGTCGACGCCCTTGTCGGTGACCGAGCACCTTGTGCGCGCCTGGATTACCCAGCAAGGGAGATCCTTTTAGGCCGCGATCCAGACCTCGTCGTCGTCAATGTGCAGGTTCCGGATGGTCAGAGTAAAGACCGATCCGACGTCCACCTCACTTGTGACCGCAATGTCGCCTCCGAGGAGTTGCGCCAAGTGCTTGGTGATCACGAGGCCGATCCCGGCGCCGCCTGCACGGCGCGTGCGGGAGCCGTCAACCTGAACGAAGGGCTGGAAGAGCTTGGCTAGGTTCTCGGGGCTGATGCCGATGCCGGTGTCTTTCACCTCAAACGAAAGGCCCTGTGCTTCCCCGATTAAGGCGCGTCGCATCGTCAGGGTGATGCGCCCTTTCTCAGTGAACTTGGCGGCGTTGGAGAGCAGGTTGAGCAGGCACTGCTTCAGCCGGCCCGGATCGCTCACGATCGTGGTGTCCGCCACTTCAATAATCAGCTCACAGACGGATCCCTGACGGGCGGCCATGACTTCGACAGTCTCGACAGCTTCACGGGCGATGGCGGCGGCGTCGCAGGGCTCGGGATGGATGTCGAGCCGTCCGGCTTCGATCTTGGACAGATCAAGCACTTCGCTGATGAGGCCGAGCAGATGATGGCCGGCGGCGCGGATCCGTTCAAGATCGCCGAGCTGCGTCTGCATTTTCGCGGACGTCAAGTCTTCCATG
>JBILVS010000034.1:0-26115 GCA_044370335.1 Caulobacterales bacterium | reverse complement strand
GCGGTGGTTACCGTGGCGGCGGCGGCGGCGGCGGGGATCGCCCGTTTCGTCCGCGCGGCGACGGCCCCCCTGGCGACCGGCCCTTCCGGCCTCGGCCTGAAGGCGGCGGCTTCGGCGGCGGTGATCGTCCCCCGCGGGCTCCCCTCGGCGATCCGCAGAATGGCGTCGTGAAGTTCTTCAATGCGGCCCGCGGCTTCGGCTTCATCACCCCGGACGGCGGCGGCGCGGACGTGTTCGTGCACGTTTCGGCGGTCGAACGGGCGGGCCTGCCGGCCCTGGCTGAAGGCCAGAAAATCAATTTCCAGACCCTGCCCGATCCCAAGGGCAAGGGTCCGAAGGCGGTGAACCTGAAACTGGTCGACTGACCGGGTTTTGGTTCGTGAGGACGCGAAACGCCCCGGTCCGCTTCGGCGGGTCGGGGTGTTTTGTTTTTAGGCTCTTTTCTTTCGGGGTGTTCCCGTGTGTGGGTTTTGAGAGCGGCGCCATGCCGCGGCCCCCCACCCTGGACGCCGGAATGGTGGTTTGTAGCCTGCCATCGTGGCTTTGGGGGACACGATGGGACACGTTTTTGGGCGTCAAATCGGGTTGGTCGGCGAGGCCGCCGTCGGCGGCCAAGGGCCCTTTTTGTCCGCGGCAGCCGACGGTCTTTATCGTACAGGATTTGACGGGTTGGTCGCCTGTCCGGCGGTGTGGCCGTGAACCCGGCGGCAGGGTCGGCGCTCGTGTCCGGGGACGGCGCGGCCCTGGTCCCAGCCCGGCCGCGGGGGGCCGTGTGGGCGCTCGCGCTCTCGGTGCTGCTGACGGGCGCGGGCCTTGGCGGTCTGGTGCTCTGGGTCAGGGCCTTCAGCGTGGCCGGCTGGGCGGCGACGGCAGCGGCTTTGGCCCTGGCGGGGTCTCTTCTCTATTGGCGAGGCCATCTTTCCTTTTTGCGCCGGCCAGCGCCGCGGCGGCGTTTGTGGGCCGCGGCGACGGCCCTGGGGCTTTGCCTGTGCAGCCTAGGGTTTATAGCGAACATTGGGTTGTTTGGCGCTGACGCCGTCGGCAATGCCTTTTCGCTGGCCTTGTTCTATGCGGCGGCGGGGTTGCCGGTTGTTTTCTATCTGAAGGCGATGGACGGACGGCGGCTTTCCGCGCTGATGGGAGGGGGGGGCTGGGCCAAGCTCTGGCGGTGGTTTTTGGCCGCCGGCGGCGTCATCGCGCTGTTGTTTGTGGTCCTTTGTGCGCTCGAGCCGACATTGATGTCGGCGGCGGCGCAGCCCCGCATGATCCTTATCCTTGCGGGGCTTTTACCGTTCATTCTGGTGCAGGCGGCGGCGGAAGAGCTTGTGTTCCGTGGGTGGTTGCTGCCCAGCATCGCCGCGCGGCACGGGGCGGTTGTGGGCTTGGCCGTCTCCAGCCTCGCCTTCGGAGCCAGCCATGTCGACTTCAGCGCCGCCCCTTTGATTATGGCCCTGGAATGGGGCCTGCACACCCTGTCCGGGGTAGCGTTTGGGCTTTTGGCGCTGCGGCAAGGCGGCCTTCTCGGAGTGATCGGATTTCATGCCGGCTGGAATGTCGGTGTGACGGCGCTCGCTGGCCCCGCAGACTTCGATTGGACGGCGAGCGCGCCGCCGCTCACGGCCTTGGATTTGGCGAACCCTGTGGCGCTGATCACTGTGGGGGTGCTGATCCTGTCGCGGCTCGCGTTGATCTGGTTTGCGCTGAGACCGCCCGGGCCAGCGCTTGAGGCCCGGCCGGCGGCGGACTAGGGTCTTGATCCTGACGACTGAAGGAAACCCCGCCATGACCGATACGCTGTCCGCCTCCGACAAGGCGAAGCTCTATTTCAAGCGGGCGACGGATTTTGTGGCGGCGGTGATCGCGTCTTGGCCGGCCTTGGCGATCTCGACGCTGTGTCTGGTGGCTTTCGGAGCGCAGAGCTATTTCGCGCCGGAGCGGCTGCCGCCATTTGGGGGCTTGAGTTTGGCGCAGGTGGGCCTGCCCTCGGCGCCGGATCTGGGCGAGCTGAACAATCCCCTGCGGGACGCCACCGAAGCCGCGCAGCGTCAGGCGCGGGAGGCGATCGCGGAGCGCGAGGCCGCTGGGGAGTTGAGCTTCTTTGAAGCCAACCCGCAGGCGGCGCGGATTGCCAACCTGGTCGGGTTCGGGGCCTCAGCGATCATGCTGCTGATCACGATGACGCTGCAGCGCCGGCGGTTTCGGTAGGAGGCGCAGGCGCGCTGAGGCGCCCGCAGCCCTTGACCGTGCCGTCTTACGCGTTGGTGGGCTTACGCGTTTGCCAGCTACGCGTTTGTCAGTTTACGCGTTTGTCAGTTTACGCGTTCCGGGGCGCCATCACCATGACGACCTGACGGCCTTCAAAGCGGGGCTCCTGTTCCACCTTGGCGATGCCGTCGAGTTCGCCACGGATGCGCTCCAGCAGTTCCATCCCAAGGTGGGTGTGCGCCAATTCGCGACCGCGGAAGCGCAAGGTGACCTTCACCTTGTCGCCTTCTTCAAAGAAGCGGTGGATCGACCGCATCTTCACTTCGTAATCGTGGTCGTCGATATTTGGACGGACCTTGATTTCCTTGATTTCGATGGCCTTGGCGTTCTTGCGCGCTTCCGCCTTTTTCTTCTGCTCTTGGAAGCGGAACTTGCCGAAGTCCATGATTTTACACACGGGGGGTTCGGCCATGGGAGCGACCTCGACGAGGTCCAGCCCCACTTCCGCGGCGGCTTCAAGCGCGGCGCCGATGGGCATCTCGCCCTGCTTCTCGCCGTTCTCGTCAATCAGGAGCACCCGGGGAACGCCCCGGATTTCTTCGTTCACGCGGGGGCCGTCTTTGGACGGCGCCGGTGCGGCAAATGGACGACGGGCTATATTCTGCCTCCCTCGGTTTCAGCACGGACACGCGCCCCATCGGCGCCTCATGCGGCCGATGGCGGACCATGGCCCCTCCGGCTACACGCACAGAGAGGGCCCGTCTATATCGCTGTGGTTGACACAAGGATCAAGCGCGGTTGCGCCCCCCTGCTCGATTGTTCCGCGGAGCGTGGCTTTCGGGACCGCCCGCTTCAGGCCGAAATGGGCCAGCCGAACGCGCCCATGTTGCGCATCGCCTGTTCGACATCGGAGACGGGCAAGTCTTCGAGGTTGCCCGCGGTCAGCACCGCCACGCCACGGCGGGAGCGGGGTTGGACGCGCTCGGGGTCTGAGTTCGCCGAAAACAGAACAAGGCAGCGCTGACCTGCCGCGGCGGCCATGTGCATGGGGCCCGTGTCGTTGCCGACGGCGAACTGAGCGCGCTCGGCGAGGGCCGCCACTTGGAACAGATCAGTGCGGGTGACGAGGTTCTTGGCGGTGGGCTCCGCGGCGGCGACGGCGGCGCCGACATCTTTCTCCGCCAGGGCGCCGATGACCACTGGGGTGACGCCGCGGGCCGCGATCTTGCGGGCGAGGTCGCCATAGTTCTTCGCCGGCCACCGCTTCTCCGGGCGATGCGGGGAAGCGCCGGGGATCATCAGGACGTAGGGCCCTTTGATGCCGAAATAGCCGGGCTGAAGCCGCGGGGGATCGCCCAAGGCGCGGCGGACCCAACTCAGATCCGGCATTGGGGCCTGGCCGTCGAGATAAATGTCCTGTTTTGGGATGCCCGCCATCTCAAGCTGCTCGGCCAGTCGGTCGAGGGTGTGCATCTGCTCGCGGTTGGGGTTGGCGTGCGGGTGGGAGCAGCCAGGGGCGACGCCGGACCAGAGCGGCGGGCGCGGCTTCAGGGCGTGGAAGTAGTTTGTGGTGCGGCCGGAGGTCTGCAGGTCGTACACGAAATCATACTTCGCAGCGCGGATGCGGGCGATGAGAGCGGCGGTGGCGGCGGCTTCGCGGGGGCGGCCATCGGCCTCAACCACATCAAAGTACGGGCATTTTTCGGCGAAGGCCTTGAACGGCTCGGTCGTAAGCAGAGTGATCCGGGCGCCGACATGGCGGGCGCGGATAATCTTGGCGGCCGCCAGCGCCTGGATGAAATCGCCGAGGGCGCCGAGCTTGATCACCAGGATCGGGCCGCCGCGCCCGGCTTTGTTGGAAGGGCTGTCTTTGCGCCAGAACACCATCAGCGCCTCTCCGCCAGGACCTGTTCGTAGACGCCGAGCGTCGCTTTCTGCAGGGTGGTTTTGGCGTAAAGCGGACGGGCATGCGCCATTCCAATGTCTCCCATGCGACGGCGGCCCTCCTCTCCTGCATCAATCATGCGAATTAAAGCCTGGGCGAGTTCAGCTGCGTCTCCAGGTTTGACCAAGTGGCCGGACTGCCCGTCCTGGACGGTTTCAGCGAAACCGCCATGGGCGGTGGCCACCACTGGGCGACCCATGGCCTGGGCCTCCACCGCGACGCGGCCGAAGGCTTCGGGTTCGACGGACGGCGTGACGACGACGTCCGCAGCCATCAATGCGGTGGGCATGTCATTTTGATGGTCAACGATCTGGGCGATGGCCTGGAGACCTTGGTCGTGGATCCGCTGGAAGAGCTCTGCCCGATAGGTTTCGCGGCCGGCGGCGGAGCCCGCCATGACCACGCCGAAACGGCCGGGTCGGGCGCCGTCGACACGGGCGGCGGCCTCGAGCAGCACATCGTGGCCTTTCCAGCGGGTGATGCGGGTGGGCATCAGCATCAGGAGCTTGGCCTTGTCGGCAAAGCCCCATTGGGCGCGCAAGGCCGCCACGGCGGCGGGGTCGACGCGGGCGGGATCGAACTGTTTTAAGTCCACGCCGCGGGGGATGGCGATGACGCGGTCCGGCTTGAGGTTATACTCACGCAGGATGTGGGCGCGGGTGAACTCGGAGTTGGCGATGACGATGTCGCCGCGGGCCATCACGCTGTTGTACCAGCGCTTGAGGCTTGAGCGGGCGTTGTAGAGGCCGTGATAGGTCGTCACGAAGGGCAACCCCAAGCGACGGGCGGCCCACAGGGCGCTCCAGCCGGGCGCGCGGGAGCGGGCGTGGACCAGGGCCACGCCTCTACGGCGGGCCAACGCCATGAGCCGGCCGGCATTGGCGATGACGGTCAGGGGGTTCTTGGCGTTCATCGGCAGGCGGACGAGTTCGCCGCCGACGGTTTCGAGTTCGGGCTCGAGCTGGCCGCCGGCGCTGGCGACCAGCGCCCGGCCGCCGGCGCGGGTCAGGGCCTCGGCCACTTCGATGGTGGTCCGTTCAACGCCGCCGGCGTTCAGAGAAGGCGTGACCTGCAAAACAGCGTGCATGAACATAGTGTTAGACGTTAACGGCCGCTTGACGCAGCTGTTCTCTCCTGATCAGCGTGCCGCGTTTGCCTTCCGTAAATGCTAACGTCAGGTCATTAACCTTGCCAATCGAGCCTTTTGCGCAGCTGGCGACGCCGCAAGGCCGGCGCATCGCCTATGAGGCCATTGCTGGCCGCGGGCCAACGCTGGTGTGGCTCTCAGGTTTCAACTCCGACATGATGGGGACCAAGGCGCAAGCGCTCGCTGCATGGTCGCAGCAGTCGGGCCAGGCCTTTGTGCGCTTCGATTACAGCGGGCATGGGCGGTCCTGTGGCGTGTTTACGGACGGGACGATCAGCGCCTGGCTTGAGGACAGCCTTGCGGTGATCGATGCGGTGACGGCGGGGCCGCTCGTGTTGGTGGGATCGTCCATGGGAGGTTGGCTGAGCCTGCTTGCGGCGCGGGCGCGGCCGGCGCGGATCAAGGGCCTGTTGCTGATCGCGCCCGCGGCGGATTTCACCTCGCGGTTGATGGGCCCTGCTCTGCCGCCCGAGGCGAAGGCGGCGCTGGCGGCGACGGGACGTTGGGCGATGCCTTCGGCTTATGGGGCGCCGACGATCATCACCCAGGCGCTGTTGGACGACGGGGACCGGCACACGCTGTTGCCGGGGCCGATCGCGTTTGACGGCCCTGTGCGCATTCTGCAGGGCCAGCTGGACCCGGACGCGCCATGGCCGCACGCGCTGGCGACCGCGGACGCTTTGGCCGGGGCGGACGTCCACGTGACCCTGGTGAAGGACGGGGATCACCGGCTGTCGCGGCCGCAGGACATCGCGCTTCTGGAGCGGACGGCCGCTCAGCTCTGCGCTGAACTCTCGGCTTGGAGGATCGCCGCGAGGCCTTCGCGGTAGGTGGGATAAAGGGGCCGCCAGCCCAGCTCAGCCTTGGCGCGGGCGTTACTGACGCGCTTGCACTCGCTGTAGAAGCGACGCGCCATGGGGCTCAGGTCGGCGTCCTCGACAGGCGCGAGCGGCGGCGGGGGGATACCCAACAAGGCGGCGGCGTGGGCGGTCACGACGTCCGACGGTGCGGGTTCATCGTCGCAGATGTTGTAGGCACGGCCCGGGTTGGGACGGGCGATGGAGAGCGCCAAGGCTGCGGCGATGTCTTCGGCGTGGGCGCGGGAAAAGACCTGGCCGGGCTTGGCGATGCGGCGCTCCGCGCCGGCTTTGAGCTTGGCGAAGGGCCCCCGGCCAGGGCCATAGATGCCGGGCAAGCGGAACACGTGCGCGCCAAGCGCGCGCCAGCCCTCTTCGGCGTGCGCGCGCCGGGTGGCTTCCGGGCTTTGCGGGGTGAGGGCGTCGTCTTCGAAGGCCCAGCGGCCGGCGCGGTCGCCATAGACGCCGGTGGTGGAGAGGTAGCCGAGCCAGGCGGACTTGGCCTCGCTGAGGGCCTGGCCTTGGGCGCGCAGGGCCGGATCGCCGCCTTCCTCGGGGGGGATGGAAGCGAGGACGGCGCTGGCGGCGCGGATTGCGGGGCCTGCGTCGGCCAGGGCGATTTCGTCCGGGCCCGTCGGCGCGCGACGGGTCCCGATCACCCGCCAGCCCTGCTGTTTTAGACGGCGCGCGAGATATCCCGCCACGTAGCCCGCCCCCAGACACACCAGAAGCGGCGCTTCAGCCTTGGTTTCGCCTTCGGGTTCAGGCATGGGCCTTATCCACCATCCTCTGCGCGTTAGGGGCCGTCCCAGCATGTCGATCGCCGCTCTCCTCGTCCAGTTGACCTTGCTGCAAGGCTCGCCTGCCGCTTCCGCCGATATGATCTGGCTGGAGCAGTGCGTGGCGCAGATCGGAACCGACGCGGAGGCCGCCTACGAAGAGGGCATGGCATGGTCGAACCAGCATCGCAGGCCCGAAGGCTGGCGGTGCGCGGCGATGGCGCTTGTGGAGTTGGGCCGCGCCGGCGAAGGCGCCCGGCGGCTTGAAGGCCTGGGGTCTTCGCCGGACTACGGCAGCCCGGCGTGGCGGGCTGAGGTGATGGTGCAGGCGGGGAACGCCTGGCTGATCGCGGGGAACGGGGTGGGGGCGCAGCGGGCGCTGACAGATGCGCTGACGCTGATGGGTGATGAGGCGACCTATGCGCCGGACATTCTCATCGACCGGTCACAGGCGTTTGCGATGCAGGAGAATTGGCGCGGGGCGGAACAGGATTTGGACCGGGCCTTGGACCTGGCGCCGCAGAGCGCGGTGGCGTTCCGACTGCGGGCGATCGCGCGGATGCACCAGAACGCCTTTGACCTGGCGGTGGCGGACGCCGAGCGCGCGGTCGCCTTGGCGCCGAGGGAGATCGAGGCGCTCTTGGTGTTGGGCCACACGCGGGAGGCGCAGCGGACCGGCGCTCCGGTGGCTACGGCGCCGGCTGTTCCGATGCCGTGAGGCAGCTGAAGGCGCCTTCCGCAGCCAAGCGCTGGGTTTCGGCGAGCAGCGCATCCACCCGCTCAAGCAGCGCGCCAGCAGGCGCACCCTCGGTCATCAGCGCGGGCTCAGTGACGGCAACCGCCAAGGGCACGGCCTGAAGGCGCGGCTCCAGCGAGCGGGCCGACAAGCCGTAGCGGGTCAAAGCCGCGGCCTCGACGCCGATCTGGCCCGGGCCCCAAACGGCGCTGTTCATATAGACCTCAACCATGCGCGGCTGGGACCACAGCACATTGATATAGCCCGCCAGATAGCGGCTCAAACCGCGTTGGACGAAGCCGGGCTCCCGGCCTTCCGCCGGCGGCCAGAGGAGCGCATCCTTCGCAAGGCGCTGCCGGAAGGCTGAGCCGTCGGCGCAGAAAGCGGGATCGATGGCGGCCACCGTGGCGAGGACCAGGATCGGGTCCAGCTGGTCCAAGGGGACAGGCACGCGGGACAGGCGCATGGCGCGGGAGGCTTCGGCGATCATGGCGGGGGAGCCGCGGGGGCCTTTTTCGGCGAGGGACCAGACCCAGAAGAAGGGGAGGACCACGAGGCTGACACCCAACACGGTCAGCGACAGCCAGACCAGGCCCAGGCGTTTGCGGCCGCGGAGGCGGGCGAGCTCGTAATCGAGATCGCGCTGGAGATGCTGGCCACGGCGGCGCACGCGCTCTGGACTTTGGGGGGTGAGGATGAACGCCGGCGGCTTTGGCGGGCGCTTATGTGGGCGGGTGTCCCCCGTCATCTTAGTCCCCTGCTCCGCCTTCGGCCCCTACTTCGCCCCATTCAAGGCGAACGGCCGCGTCCTGTTCATGAGGCGCGGCCGCTTCTTTCAGGCGCCGGAAGGCCGGCGCGTCAAGGCGTTTGCGCAAGGCCCAGACCGCAGCGCCGCGGATCAGGGGGTCGGGGTCGCTCAGGGCGCCCTGGGCGGCCGGGAGGGTTGCGGGATCATCGCTGTTGCCGATGGCGATGAGGACATTGCGCAGAAAACGGGCGCGGCCGGTGCGCTTGAGGGGGGTTTTGGCAAAGCGGGCGCGAAAGGCTGCGTCGTCCAAGACGGCGAGGTCGGCCAAGGGCGCGGTCTGGAGGTCTTGGCGGAGGCTGAGTTTGGCGTCTCGGCTTGCAGCGGCGAACTTGTTCCAGGGGCAGACGGCGAGGCAGTCGTCGCAGCCGAAGACGCGGTTGCCCAAGGCGTCGCGGAATTCTTCCGGGATCGGACCCTGATGCTCGATCGTGAGGTAGGCGAGACAGCGGCGGGCGTCGAGTTGATAGGGCGCGGGAAAGGCCGCCGTGGGGCAGACATCGAGGCAGGCGCGGCAGGAGCCGCAATGGTCCTGTTCGGGGGCGTCCGGCTCCAGGCGCATGGCGGTGAGGATGGCGCCGAGGAACAGCCAAGAGCCATGGTCGCGGGAGACGAGGTTTGTGTGCTTGCCCTGCCAGCCGAGGCCGGCGGCCTGGGCCAGAGGCTTTTCCATCAGGGGCGCGGTGTCGACGAAGACCTTCACCTCTGCGCCCGAGGCGTGGGCCAACCACTGGGCCAAATCCTTCAGGCGGCCCTTCAAGACATCGTGGTAATCCTTGCGGGCGGCGTAGGCGCTGACGACGCCCTGCCCTTTCGCCTGCAAAAGGGTCAATGGGTCGGCTTCGGGGGCGTAAGAGGCGCCGAGCATCACCGCGCTTTGGGCCTCGGGCCACAGGGCTTGCGGATGGGACCGACGGTCGGCGGTCTCTTCCATCCAGGTCATGGTCCCGTGGCGGCCGGCGTCGAGAAAGGCCCTCAGCCAAGCGCCGGCCTCCCAGGGGGCTGCGGCGTCGGCTATGCCGATCGCCTGAAACCCGCCGGCCAGAGCCCGGCGGCGGAGGGTGGCTTTCAGGGCCTTGGTCACAGCACCATGCTGCTCGCGAAGATCATGTCGCGGTCGGGGCGGTTGCGGTAGAGTTGGATCAGGCGGTCAAGGCCTGCGGTGCGGCCGGCCAAAGTGAGGCCGGGACCGTTGCGCAGGCTCGCCGCCACCGCCCGCGTCTCCTGAACGATCTGCGCCTCATAGGCCAAGGCCTCGGCCCAGCCTTCGGTGTCGCCGGGGGCGGTCAGCAAGGCCTGATTGGCGGCGTCGAGGGCTTGGCTCATGGCCTCAGCGCTGCGGGAGAGGTTGTTGGCCCATTCAAGGGCGTTGAGGTGGGCGGCGTGGGCGCGGTTATGGCTCGCCAGGGCGAGCAGGATTTGGATGTCGGCGGAATGGGCGAAGACATTGAGGCTGCGGGAGACAAGCGGGTCGACTTCAAGCCGGGACTGGGAGGCCGTGAGGTCGCGGACGACACGGATGGCGAGGAGCTGGGCGTCGTAATAGGCGTCGAGGCACCAATCGGCATTCACTTCCAGCCGCCGGGTCGACTGGCTGTAGTAGTCGAACTGCTCCACCAGAATGTCCAGACCGTCGATGAAGCGCCCGAGGGCGCGGCGCTGAGCGTCGATTTCAACAGCGGCGGCGGGATCGGGCATCACGTATTGGCTCGGGTCCTCCAGCTTGAAGCGCTGCGCCGCGAGGACGAGGCGGCTCTCTGTGACCCAGGTTTCCAGCCGCGCCCGGGCTTCTTCCGGCGAACGGCGGACCAAGTCGGGGGACGGCAACGCACGCACCTGATCGGCCAGGGCGAGGTTCACGCTTTGAATGATACGGCTGTATTCCAGGCGCTCGGAGGCGGCGACCCAGTCATCGGTGGTCGCCAGGGCGGGACCCGCGGCCAGGACCATCGCGACAATCAGGGCTTGAGCACTCTTCGGCCAGGTCATCGCCATTTCGTCCGCCATGTCGTTTATCGATAAAGTCCATAGCGGCTTCTTCCGTCCTCGGGAAGCGGCCAGCGCTCCAGGGGTTATTCGGCGCGGCCTTCGGCGAAGGCCTCGTGGCCATGCGGTTCGGCGCGATCGGCGGGGTCGGGGTGAATGATGATGTCGGCGGTGGGATAGACCGCGCGGATGCGGCCCTCAGCGGCGACGACGATGGCGTGAGCTTGCTCCAAGGTCTGGTCGGGGTCGAGATCGGCATGGAACTGGATGTGGATGTAGGGGCCGGCGGCGCGGGTGCGCAGATCGTGGACGCGGCCGATGTTGGGGTCTTGTTCCGCCAGCGCGCGGATGCGGGCGCGGTCGGCATCGGGGAGCTCGTGGTCCATCAGGTGATTGGCGCTGTCGCGGGCGACCTCCCAGGCGCCGTGGCCGAGCCAGAGGGCGACGAAGACGCCCGCGGCGGCGTCGGCCCAGGTCAGGCCCCAGAGCGCGCCGGCGGCGAGGCCGATGATGACGACCACGTTGGAGGCCAGGTCCGCAGCGTAGTGGGCGCGGTCGCCGGCGGTCGCGACAGAGCCGGTTTTCTTCAGCGCCCTGGTCTGGGCGACGATCAAAGTTGAGGTCAGGACGATGGAGACCAGCATGACGCCGATGCTTTCGACGCCGGCGTGCAACGGTTGCGGCTGGATGAGCCGGGTGACGGCCTCGACAGCGATCAGCGTGGCGGAGACCGCCACCAGCCCTGCCTGGAACAGCCCAGCGAAGGCTTCCGCCTTGCCGTGACCGAAACGGTGGTTCGCATCGGGGGGATGGGCCGCATACCGGACGGCGAAGTAGGAGAAGAGCGAGGCTGCGAGGTCGAGAACGCTGTCGGTGAGGCTCGCCAGCATCGCGACAGAGCCTGAGGCGAGCCAAGCCCAGCCTTTCATGGCGATCAGCACCGCAGCCACCAGCACCGCGAGTTGCGCCATCCGGGCGGTGAGGCTCGCGGTTTCGGCGCTGGTCAGGGTGGGCGAAGCTGGCGTGGTCATCGGCCTTGTCATGTAGGCCACACCCCGCGGCTCGGGGAGGGTCGCGGCGGCGGCTGCGCGGTGAGGTCGCGGGGCTTATTCCGCGGCGACCGCCGTCCCCTCCTCCAAGGGATGCGGCAGGCGCTTCAGCATCTCCTTCGGCACGACCTGCCAGAAGGCCCCGAGGCTTTGCGGCCACGCAGCGAGAAGCTCCTGGGCCAAGGGCGAGGCGGTGCGGTCACAGTGCTCCTCCACCAGAGCGCGGAGGCGCTCTTCCCAGAAGGCCGCCCCGATGCGGCGCCAGACGATGGTTTCGGGGTTGGCCATCGTGGCGAAGCGGTCTTCGGGGTCATAGACAAAGGCCATGCCGCCGGTCATGCCGGCGCCGAAATTGTCGCCCACGGGACCGAGCAGCACCGCCAAGCCTCCGGTCATGTATTCGCAGCCATTGGCGCCGCAGCCCTCCACAACCACGTCCGCGCCGGAGTTGCGGACGGCGAAGCGCTCACCGGCCTGGCCGGCGGCGAAGAGGCGGCCCGAGGTCGCGCCATAGAGCACGGTGTTGCCGATGATGACGTTGCGGGCGCCGGGGGCGGGCGCCTTGGCGGGGCGCAGGGTGATGAGGCCGCCGGAAAGGCCTTTGCCGACATAGTCGTTGGCATCGCCGACCACTTCCAGGGTCACGCCCTGGCAGAGGAACGCGCCCAAGGATTGGCCGGCGGAGCCTGTGAGCTGCACGGTGAGCCTGGATTCGGGCAGGGCGTGCATGCCCCATTTGCGGGTCACTTCAGAGGAGCACCGGGCGCCCACGGCGCGATGAGTGTTGCGGACGGTGTAGTTGAGCTGGAGCTTTTCGCCGCGCTCGAAGAAGGCCGCGCCGTCACGGAGGATCTGGGCGTCGAGGGTGTCGGGCACCTCGGTGCGGCCGGTGCGGGCGCAATAGGGCGGGTGCGGGCTGTCGACGCGGACGAGCAGCGGGTTCAGGTCGAGATCGTCGAGGTGGTCGTGGCCGCGGCTGATCTGTTCGATGAGGTCGGTGCGGCCGATGATTTCATGGAGGTGGCGGAAGCCGATTTCGGCCAAGAGCTCGCGGACCTCCTCGGCAACGAAGGTCATCAGATTGACGACCTTATCCGCGGTGCCGGCGAACTTGGCACGGAGGCGCTCGTCCTGGACGCAGACGCCTACGGGGCAGGTGTTGGAGTGGCACTGGCGGACCATGATGCAGCCCATGGCCACAAGGCTCGCGGTGCCGATGCCGAATTCCTCCGCGCCCAACATGGCGGCGATGACGATGTCGCGGCCGGTGCGCAGGCCCCCGTCGGTGCGCAGCTTCACCCGGTGGCGGAGATTGTTCAGCGTCAGGACCTGATGCGCCTCGGACAGGCCGATCTCCCAGGGGATGCCGGCGTATTTGATCGAGGTTTGCGGAGAGGCGCCTGTGCCGCCGACATGGCCGGAGATGAGGATCACATCCGCCTTGGCCTTGGCGACGCCGGCGGCGACGGCGCCGATGCCGGATTGGGCCACCAGTTTCACGCAGACTTCCGCGGTGGGGTTGATCTGCTTCAGGTCATAGATGAGCTGGGCCAGATCCTCGATCGAGTAGATGTCGTGGTGAGGCGGCGGGCTGATGAGCATCACGCCCGGCGTCGCGTGGCGCAGGCGAGCGATGAGCTCGGTCACCTTGAAGCCGGGAAGCTGGCCCCCTTCCCCGGGCTTGGCGCCTTGGGCGACCTTAATCTCGATTTCGCGGCACTGGTTTAAGTATTCGGCGGTGACGCCGAAGCGGCCGGAGGCGATCTGTTTGACCGCCGAGTTCATGTTGTCGCCGTTCGGCAGCGGGGTATAGCGGGCGCGGTCCTCGCCGCCCTCGCCGGAGACGGACTTCGCGCCGATGCGGTTCATGGCGACGTTAAGCGTGCCGTGGGCTTCGGGGCTCAAGGCGCCGAGGCTCATGCCGGGGGTGACGAAGCGGCGGCGGATTTCGTTGACGCTTTCCACTTCGTCGATGGAGACGGTGGAGCGGGGATTGTCGCGGATTTCCAGGAGGTCGCGAAGCTGGATCGGTTCGCCGAGGCGGCGCTCGCGAACCTGATTGGAATAGGCCTTGTAGGCCTCGTAGTCGCCGGTGTCGCAAGCCTTCTGGAGCTGATGGATGTGCTGGGCCTCGAGCGCGTGGCGCTCGCCCTTGGCGCGGTAGCGGTAAAGCCCGCCCACGGGGAGCGCTACGACCTGCTCGTCAAACGCCTTGGCGTGAATTTCGGAGGCCTCCAAGGCGAGGCCGGAAAGGCCGATGCCCGAGATGCGGCTCGTGAGGCCGGGGAAGAACTCATCGCAGAGGGCGCGGGAGAGGCCGATGGCCTCGAAGTTGAGCCCGCCGCGATAGGACGAGATCACCGAGATCCCCATCTTGGACATGATCTTGAGCAGGCCCGCATCCAGGGCGGCCTTGTAGTTGGCGGCGGCCTCCTCGCGGGTGAGGCCTTCGCTCAGGCCGCGGTCGACGCGGTCGGCGATGCATTCGAAGGCGAGATAGGGGTTCACGGTCGTTGCGCCGCAGCCGATCAGCACGGCGCAATAATGGGTGTCGAGGCACTCGGCGGAGCGGACTGAGATCGAGCAGAAGGAGCGCAGCTCTTCTGCGACAAGATGCGCCTGCACCCCGCCGGTGACGAGGATCATCGGGCAGGCGACGCGGCCCGGACCTTGGGCCTCATCGGACAGGACAATGTGGCTGCGGCCGGCGCGGACGGCGTCGGCGGCGTCGCGGCGGATGCGGTCTAGCGCGGCGCGGAGGGCAGGCCCTGCCCTTTCGGGATCGGAGGGCGCGTCAAACGCGCAGTCAATGACTTCCACCGCATCGCCCAGCTCCTGGACCATACGGGCGTACATGCCATTGGTCAGGATCGGGCTGGGGAGGACATAGACGTTGGTTTGGGTCTCATCCTGGGCGAGAATGTTGCCGAGGTTCTTGAAGCGGGTGGCAAGGCTCATCACGCGCTCTTCGCGCAAGGGATCGATCGGCGGGTTCGTCACCTGCGAGAAGTTCTGGCGGAAATAGTGCGAGAGCGGACGGTATTTGTCCGACAGCACCGCGAGCGGCGCGTCGTCGCCCATGGAGCCTACGGCTTCCTTCGCCGCGAGCATCATGGGGGCCAAGATCAGTTCGAGGTCTTCAAGGGTGAGGCCCGCCGCGTATTGGCGCTTCAACAGCTCGGTGCGGCTCTCAAAGAGGCGAGGCTCCTCGCCCATTAGGCGCTTGTCGAACTCGATGACGTTGTCGAGCCAGTCCTGATAGGGGTGCTGGGCGGCGAGGAGATCGACGATCTCCTCATGGCGGTAAAGGCGCTGGCCTTCGGTGTCGACGACGATCATCTGCCCGGCGCCGACGCGGCCGCGCTCCACCACCGCCTGGTTGGTTAGCGGGCACATGCCGGTCTCGGAGCCGACGACGAGCAGGCCCTCGGCGGTCAGGGCGTAGCGCATCGGGCGCAGGCCGTTGCGATCCATGCCGGCGACAGCCCAGCGGCCGTCGAACATGGCCAGGGCCGCGGGGCCGTCCCACGGCTCCATCACCGCGTTGCAGTAGGCGTAGAGCGCCTTGTGGGCCGGCTTCATGATGTGGCTCTTGGCCCAGGCTTCCGGGATCAGGAGCGCTTTGGCCATCGGCGCGGAGCGGCCGGCGCGGACCAGAACCTCAAAGACGTTGTCCAAGGCGGCGCTGTCTGAACCGCCGGGCTGAATGATGGGCTTCACGTCGCGGTCGGCCTCGCCGAAGGCGTCGGAGGCCATGCGGATTTCGTGGCTCCGCATCCAGTTGGTGTTGCCCTTGAGGGTGTTGATCTCACCGTTGTGGGCGAGCATCCGGAAAGGCTGGGCGAGGCGCCATTCGGGGAAGGTGTTGGTGGAATAGCGCTGATGATAGATCGCCACGCTGCTTTCGAAGCGGTCGTCCTGGAGATCGGGATAAAAGGCGTCGATCTGCTCGGCGAGGAACATGCCCTTATAGATCAAGGTCTGGGCCGAGAGGCTGCAGACATAGAGATCGATGTTTTTCGACAGCGCGCGCTTTTCGATGCGTCGGCGACAGATGAAAAGCGCGCGGTCGACCTCCGCTTCGGGGCGGGCGAGCGGGTCGTGGAACAGGACCTGCTCAATCTCGGGCCGGGTGGCGTTGGCCTTGTCGCCGATGGCGGCAATGTCCACGGGGACCTGGCGCCAACCATAGAGCTGGAAGCCAGCCTTGAGGATTTCACTCTCGACGATGATCCGGGCGCGTTCCTGGGCGCCGAAATCCAGGCGCGGCAGGAACATCTGGCCGACATAGACGGGGCCTTTCGCCACCTTATGGCCGGTGCGCTCGACGATCTCACGGAAGAAGGCCTGAGGCACATCCAACAGGATGCCCGCGCCGTCGCCGGTCTTGCCGTCGGCGTCCACGGCGCCGCGGTGCCACAGGTTTTTCAACGCCTGGATGGCCATGGTGACCACCTCGCGCCGGGGGCGGCCGTTGATGGCGACGATGAGGCCCACGCCACAGGCGTCGCGCTCGTCTTCGGCGCGGTACAGACCTTCGGCCTGAAGGCGCGCGCGCTCACGGCGATAGCGTTCGATCTCGTCAGCGGCGTCTGTCATGGCTGGCCTTGCAGGGAATCGAGACATTCATCGCCTCTGAGGCGCGGGGCGTCGTCGGCGAAGTCGTAGAAGGCGGGTTTGCGGTCGACGAAGATGTCCAGGTCGATGCGCCGGAACCGGCCGAGGTCGTCAAAGAAGCCCGCGCCGGCGTTGACGATCGAGCCGTCGACCGCGCGAAGGAACAGGGCTGCGCCGCATTTTTCGCCGGCGAAGCGCTCACCCCACTGGGAACTGCGCCACCAGCGGACCAGGCCTTGGGTGGCGAAGTCTTCGGTGTGCTCCGCCGTGAGCGCGGGGCCGCCGATGAAGCGGGCGCAGTCGCGGCAATGGCGGGCGGCGACGCCCTTGAGGGCGCCGCTGCCGGTGAAGCTTATGGCGCGGCAGAGGCAGCGGCCGAAGGACCCGGACGCCCCGCTCATTCGGCGGCGACGGAGGCTGAGGCGTAGGCCCGGCTCTGCACATATTTGTGCATGGCTTCGGCGGCGTCGCGGCCCTCCTTGATGGCCCACACCACAAGGGACGCGCCGCGGACGATGTCGCCGGCGGCGAAGACGCCCGGCAGGTTCGTCGCCATCGTCGCAGGATCGACCCTGACCGTGCCGAAACGGGTGGTTTTGAGGTCGGTCGCTTGCCAGAGGGCCTGGATGTCCTCGGCGTCATAGCCGAGGGCGGCGATGACCATGTCAGCGGGCCGATCCTCCTCGCTGCCGGGGATTTCCTGCGGCGTTTGGCGGCCGGAGCTGTCGGGGGGCCCCAGGCGCATCTTGGCGACCTTGACGCCGGTCGCTTTGCGGCTGGAGCCTAGGATGGCTTTTGGGGCGGAGAGCCATTCGAAGACGACGCCCTCTTCTTCGGCATTTTTCACTTCGGCAGCGGAGCCCGGCATGTTGGCTCGGTCGCGGCGGTAGAGGCACGCAACGCTCTTCGCCCCTTGGCGGACAGCGGTGCGGACGCAGTCCATGGCGGTGTCGCCGCCGCCGATGACGATGACGCGCTTGCCCTTGGCGTTGAGGGCGCCGGACGTGAACTCGGGCGCGGCGTCGCCCAGGCCCGTGCGGTTGGCGGCGGTGAGGAAGGCCATGGCGGGGACGACGCCGCGGGCGGCTTCGTTGGGGACGCCCAGCTCCTTGGCCTGATAGACGCCGGTGGCGATGAGCACCGCGTCGTGCTGGCTGCGGAGGGCGTCGAAGCTGATCTGCTTGCCGATTTCGGTGTTGAGCTTGAAGACGACGCCGCCGTCGATGAGGCGATCGGCGCGGCGCTGGACGACCTCTTTTTCCAGCTTGAAGTTCGGGATGCCGTACACGAGCAGACCGCCGATGCGGTCGTAGCGGTCATAGACGGTGACCTGGTAGCCCTTGAGGCGCAGAGCTTCCGCCGCGGCGAGGCCAGCGGGGCCGGCGCCGATGATCCCTATGGTTTCGCGCCGCTCCACGGGGGGGCGAATGGGCGGAACCCAGCCCTGCTCGAAGGCGGTGTCGGTCAGGTGTTTTTCCACCGCGCCGATGGTCACCGCGCCGTGGTGGGAGAACTGCTCGATGACGCAGGCGCCTTCACACAGACGGTCTTGCGGGCAGATGCGGCCGCAGATTTCCGGCATCGTGTTGGTGGCGGCAGAAACTTCGTAGGCCTCCTGCAGGCGACCCGCGGCGGTGAGCATCAGCCAGTCGGGAATATTGTTCTGCAAAGGGCAGCGAGACTGACAGAACGGCACGCCGCATTGGCTGCAGCGGGAGGCTTGCTCGGCGGCTTTCGCCTCGATCAAATCCCTATAGATTTCATCGAAATCGGCTTTGCGCTCCTGCACCGCCCGCTTTTCCGGGGGGCTGGGCGCGACATCCACGAACTTGAGCATGCGTTCGGCCATAACTGCCCCCCGGGCGGCCGCTTCGGCCCCGTGACGCCTCGCCATACGGGGCTTCATTTCGCCAAGCAAGCAAAAAATTGGCCAATAGGTCAGTGTCACTTTCCCATCAAACTCTGCGAAGGGATCGTTCGCGCGCGGCGCAAATTGCGCTAACAGCGCTGGAGACCGCTCAACAACCGCTCAGGAGCCCCGCATGGACCCCCTCGCCCTTGTGAAGGCGATTATCCTCGGCCTTGTGGAGGGGCTGACAGAATTCCTGCCGGTGTCGTCCACGGCGCATCTGATCCTGCTCAGTCAGGCCTTGGTTTTTGAGCGGAGCGAGACGTTCAAGGTGGTGATCCAGTTCGGGGCGATCCTGGCTTTGGTGACCGTCTATTTCCAAAAGATCTGGGCCACGACGACGTCCCTGCCCTCGCGGCCCGAGAGCCGCCGGTTTGCGCTGTCGGTGATCCTGGCGTTCCTGCCGGCGATCCCGGCGGGGATCCTATTGGAGGAGACTTTGTCGCAGTTCTTCCTTTCGGACGTGATCTCGCCGACGGCGGGGGCGATCATCGCGTCCACCCTGATCGGAGGCGGGATCATCATGCTCCTGGTGGAGCGGTTCCGGCCCGTGCCTCAGCACAGCGATCCCGAGCAGCTGCCCTTGTGGAAGAGCTTTGCGGTGGGCTGCTGCCAAGCCTTGGCGCTGATCCCGGGAGTGTCGCGGTCGGGGGCCACGATTGTCGGCGCCTTAAGCCTCGGCGTTGATCGGCGGGCGGCGGCGGAGTTCAGCTTTTTCCTGTCGATCCCGACGATGGCGGCGGCGACGGTCTATAAAATCTATAAGGATTGGGAGCAGCTTGACTTCTCCAATGGGGCGTTGATCGGGGTGGGGTTTGTGGCCGCCTTCATCGCCGCCTTCATCGTGGTGAAGCCGTTTCTGGCGCTCGTCTCGCGCTTTGGGTTTGCGCCGTTCGCGTTCTATCGGATCGCCTTGGGGCTTGTGGTGATCGGCGCCATCCAGATGGGTCTTTGGGGGTGAGGGGTGCGCTTTTCACCGCCGGGTATGAGGGGGTGGGCCTGCGGGCCTTGAACGCAGCGCTGCAGGGGGTTGGGGTCAGCCCTGTGGCGGACGCGCGGCAGCTGCCGCTGTCGCGCCGGGCGGGGTTTTCCAAGCGGATGCTGGAGGCGAGCCCGGCGGCTGAAGGCATCGGCTGCACCCATTTGAAAGAGCTCGGCCCGCCGAAAGAGGGCCGCATCGCCAACAAGGAAGGCCGCCTCGCGGACTTTTGGGGGATCGTGGACGCGTCTTTGGGGCGGCCCTGAGGCGCTGATGCAGCGGGGGGCGCTTCCAAGAGCTCGCGGCGCGGGAGCGGGTGTGCGTGCTGTGCTTCTGCGGGATCGGGCAGCGGCGCCACCGGTGTCGGATCCGGGGGCGGTTTGGGGCGCAGGACGTCGCGGTGCGGGGGGTTTTTGATGTGTAGAAGCATCCATGTGATCTGACATTTCGTTCCCGGCGCGGCGGGTGTCCGCCGGGTCTAAAGCGTCAGACGCCGCCGCCCATGCGGCTCGGCCAAGACCACGTTGCGACCATAAGGGCTCGGCCAAAAGCGTCGCAACGTGGTCAAGGATTAACATTGGGGCGTTTTCCGACGTTTCCGGCCGATTCCAAAAGGTCGGAAAACGCCCTAAGTTTTTTTCGCGCGTGAGCGGTCCGGGATCAGGGAAGGTCTGCACCGGGATTTTGCGGAAGCACCAGCGCCCCTGATCAGACTGTGGGAACTTTCGTGTTTCGGCCGGGATAAGGCGAGAAGGAAGATCGCATGCCCAGACGCAAATCCCCCTTGGATCCCGGAGGCGATTTTGGACCAGTTGCTGGCCGGCGCGGACGCCAAGACCGCGTTTGAGAAGGATCGTCTTCTCGCTGCTTTGAAGAAGGCCCTGGCGCAGCGGGCGCTGAACGCGGAGATGGACCGTCACCTCGACAGCGGAGCGCCGGACGGGGGCTGCAACGGCTGCAACGGCTACGGCGTCAAGACCGGGCTGAGCGACACAACGACGTTCGCAATCGCTGTGCCCCGGGATCGTCTTGCCCCCTTCGACCCCCAGATGATCGCCAAAGATCACCGCCCCTTTCCCAAAAGGCTCAGGGGCAGACCTTTATCGTGCGGCTGATCTGCAAGTCTCTCCGCAAGTCTCTGGGCAAGTCTCTGGCCTTTGCGCCGTCCAAGGATCGTCGCGCGGAAGCCTTGGATGAGCCCATAAACATAGGAGATCAGCGCAGCGATCGGGGCGAGCAGGATCAGCCTCTCCCAACCAATCGCTTGGCCATTCAGGACGTCAAACACCGCCAGCGTCAGAAGCGCCGCAACAGATCCAATGGGAGGGCCAAACGCGGCAAACGCCAGAACCAGGCTCTGAGCGAAACCGGCGCGGTTTAGGCGCCCGCGGGGCAGCCTCTGCGGCCCCGTCCACCCCCTACTCGGACGGCTTGGCCTGGAACTGCCCGTGAGGCCGGAAGCGCCAGAGATAGGCCGGAACGATGGTCTCGATGGTTTCGAGCTGGGTGACGCCGAGATCGCGGATCGTGAGGGCGCCGGGGGTCACGACGTTATCTGACTTCAGCATTTCGACCTGATCGGCGGTGATCGGCGGGCCGGAGAAGGGCCAGAGCTTGAAGATCGCATCGGCGGCGGCGCCCATGGGGCCCGCGACAAAGAACGGCAGGTTCGCCAAGCCGCGCTTGCGGGCGGCGGTGTCCAGGGTGAACTGGAGTAGCTCCTTGAAGGAATAGATGCTCGGTCCGCCGAGCTCGTAGGTTTTTCCTTGAGCTTGGGGCATATCCAGCGCGTTGGCGATGGCCTCCGCCACGTCCTGCACATAGACGGGCTGGAACTTCGTCTTGCCGCCGCCGATCAGGGGCAGCGCGGGGGCGAACTTGGCCATGTCGGCGAAGCGGTTGAAAAACTGGTCTTCGGGGCCGAACACGATGGACGGCCGCACGACGGTGGCGGTCGGCACGTAGCGGCGGACGCCCTCCTCTGCTGCGGCCTTGGTGCGGGCGTAGCGGGCCTTGCCGCGGGCGTCGGCGCCGATGGCGGACACCTGGACGAAGCGCGTAATGCCGGCCTTCGCTGCGGCTTCAGCTATGGTTTCCGCGCCCTGCGCCTGGACCTCGTCGAACTTCTGCGTGCCCTTTTCGAAGAGCAAGCCGACGAGGTTCACAACGGCGGAGGCGCCCTCCAAGGCGCGCTCGACGCTTTCGGGGTAACGGACATTGGCCTGCACCAGCTGGACCTGCCCGACATCGCCAAGCACGCGCAGCTCATGGCCCAGATGGGGGCGCCGCATGGGCACGCGGATGCGCTTGCCGCGCTTGGCCAACTGCTTGACGACATGGGTTCCGATAAAGCCGGAGCCGCCGAACACGACGATCAGATCGCCTTGCATATCCCTGTTCCCTCATGCGTTTGGGAGGCGATATGCGGAGGTTCTTGAGCGAAGTCCACAGGCTGTGGCGGCAAGTCGCGGCGGGCGGAGAGCGCGACGGTGGATTGGTCCTACGTCTTCGCCAATGACCGATTGACACGGCCAGCCCGCCTATGTCGCCCTCATCCGGCGCCGGAAGGAGACGAGCGTGTTTCTCGGGCGCGATCAGATGCGCGCCTCGACGAACTGGTGCGGGCGTTCGCGCGGCAGCGGGTGAAGGATTCGACCCTCGACGATCTCGACGACTGTCAGCAGCGGCGACGGGGCGCCCAGCGCCAGGGCGATGCGGCGGCCGGGGCTGCAGGTCAGTCGAGCGCGAAGCCAAGCGGGCGACAAGCCGAGACGACGGCGGCGCCCGTGTCGCGCCCAGAGCCGCGCAAAGAGCCGCGCAAAGAGCCGCGCCCAGAGCCGCCTAAAGCGCCGCCGCGCGAGCCGACGCCTGCCGAACGGGTGCTGGCCAATCTGGCCTGGCAGGCCCAGCAGCGGGCGCGTGGACGGGAGCGGACGCGCCGCCCCGCCGCTGCCTCGATCCGGCTCATCCAGATGGCCGATGCGCTGCTGCGGGCCGATGGTGGAAACGCACATGATCGATGGCGTTTCGGTCAAGGTGTTCAGCGCAGTGCGGACTGTGGCCGATTGTTTCCGCCACCGCCGCACCGTCGGTCTTGCGGTCGCCCTGGAGGGTCGGCAGGAGGCGCTGCGGCAACGCAAAGCTACGCCCGCCGCGCTGATGCGCCTCGCTGAAGCCGGCGGCGTCGCTCCGGTCATGCGACCCTATCTGGAGGCCATGAAGGCCGCTTCTTCGACGCCGGCAGCGACCAGGCGGACGGCAGCGCCTTCGCCGAGACGTGTGCGGGGGATCGCCACCACTTCCGCTTCATCGTCTCCCCCGAGAACGGCGCCGAAATCGCCGACATGAAGACCTATGCGCGGGGGCTGATGGGACGGGCGGAGGAAGCCCTTGGCACAAAGCTCGATTGGATCGGCGCGGAGCATCACGATTCCGGCCGGCCGCATTTGCATCTGATCATTCGCGGCGTGCGCAGCGATGGGCGCGATCTGGTGATGTCGCGCGAGTTCATGTCCCACGGCATGCGGCGCGAGGCGCAAGGCTTAGCGACGGAGCTTTTGGGCGAGCGCCAGGAGAAGGACTTGCGCCGTGACCTGTCGCGGCTGGCGCAGGCCAATCGCTTCACGGCTTTGGACAAAGAGCTTAGCGCGCTTTCCTCCGAACGCGGATTGTCGCTCGATCTTCTTTCCCATTCCACCCGTTTCCCGCGCGATGCGCTGGTGCAGCGGCTGGTGCGGCTTGAGGAGATGGGATTGGCGGAGCGCGCGGGCGCCGGCAATTGGCGGTTGGCGGAGGGTTTCGGGGAGTCGTTGCAGAAGGAGGGCGAGGTCAATGCCCGCGTCGATACGCTATGGCGAATTTGCGCGCGCGATGAGCGCGAAGCGCCGGACGACAATCTCGCCTGGTTCTATCCCGGCAAGGCCAAGTCCATTTCCGGCCAGCTGATCGGCATGGAGGCGACGGGCTTTGACGAGAACGGGCGCCCGCTGATCGCCATCGATGGCGTCGATGGAAACATGTGGCTGGCGGAGGCGTCTTCGCGGGAGATGTTGCGCAGCCTCGATGGCGTGAAGCCCGGCGCGATCATCGAGATTTCGGCGCACACGACGCGGGCGAAGCCGTCGGATCGTCTCATCGCCGAGATCGCTGCCAAGAATGACGGCCTCTACTCCGCCGAGATCCACAGCGCCGCCGCGCCGACGGATCGCGCCGCGTTCATCACCACCCATGTGCGGCGGTTAGAGGCGCTGGCGAGTGCGGGCCGCGTGCAGCGCGAAGGAGCCGGCCTGTTCCGCATCGGCGCGGATTACGAGGCGGTGGCGACGGCGCACGAGACGCTGTAGACCGGCGCGCAGGTTGAGACGAAGGTGCTCGACCCGCGCACCGTCACGCAGCAGATCGAACACAAGGGGCGCACGTGGCTGGACCAAACCATGCAGGATGGCGGCTGGGCGGATGTGAAGAACAAGGGCTTTGGCGAAGCGGTTCGGGTGGCGACAGATGGGCGCGTAGCATGGCTGAAGTCCAAGGGCTTGGCGCACGACATTCCAGGCAAAGGCCTCTGCGCCGATCCTGAAATGCACACGAAGCTGAGCGCATTGGAGCGCGAGCATGTGCTGGATTCGCTGTGGCAAAAGCACGGAAGGACGGCCCGGTTTGCGGTGGCGCGCGACGAGATCGCCGGCGTCTACATCGACAAAGTGCATTCGACCGAGGGCACGTTCGCGGTCTTTCAGGTTGGGCGCGGGTTGTCGCTGTCGCCATGGCGCCCCGAACTCGATGTTGCGCGCGAGCACTTCGTGTTTGGAAAGAACACCGCACAAGGACTGGACTTCAGCTTCGGCCCGCAGGCGGCGGTACAGGCGTCGATCGAGTTGGAGATCGGGCGGTGCTTGGGGTGAAGGGCCAAGGCCTGCCGCGAAATGCGACGCAGCCGAACTCAAAACGGCAGTTCTGCTTGGTTGATTGGCGCGGCAGTGGCGCGCTTCTTTCGCTTTGACGTGTCGCCGGTGGCTGGCGGCGCCGGCTCCAACGCTGAAGCGCTTGCCATGTTGGGCGTTTGTTGCGGTGTCGGTTGCGAAATGGGCGGCAGAGGCGCCAAAGGTTCATTTGGCAGCGCCGATGCTTTTGGCTTCTTCGGCTTGCGAACAGCCGGCGCGGATTTGGCTTCCGACACCTGCGCCTTGAAGTACGCATCCAAATGCGCCTGCCAATCCATCGCGCGCACGCCGACAGGGGTGCATAGCGGCCCCGTCCCCTCGTGATACTTGCGCGCGAGCGTCTGCGGCGCGATGACGAGGCCAAGCGCTGGGAGATAGCGCGCGGCTTCCTTGCGGCACAGCAGCTTGCCGCGGTCGTCGATGTCGCTGTCGTGCGCCATGCTCGTCCCCATCGTCCGATGACAGAGCATCAGCATGGCGCGATGAGGAATGGCGCGGAACATCAAACGCCGCGCACGCGAAGCGCAACTCATCAGTGTGTGCGCGCCCCGCGCGGCGCTTCGCAGCGGATCACGACCGCCCACGCCGGACGATGGCCCCCAATGCCCACCAATGCGCTGCAATGCCCCGCAGTGCGCCGCATGAAATCTGTGGCGGGATGACGCAGTTGAACGATTCGGAACTCGCGCGTGGAGCGATTGCTTCGAAGAGAAATGAAGGAAGCCGGAGTATTGAAGGCGCGCGTTCGAAGGTTCACGTTCGCTGCCCATTACCCCAATCAATATTCAAAAGATCACGAGCCGGAGCATGTCGAATCCCGGATCGGCTGCCGCGGCGTGGGCGCCAAATCAATGCAGCCGAGCGCCGCGAAACGGGTTTGGATTGCGCGGCCCAGATCGACCGGCGCGCGCGCCTCTGTCGAAGGCACATCCCGCAAAATGTCCAGCGCTTCTTCCTCCATGGACCTGCCGTGTTCGGCGGCGCGCTGGCGCAGTCGGACCATAAAGGCCTCGTCCAGGTTTCGAATGGTCATGGTCGTCATGCGTCGCTCTCGTTTGCAGTTACTGACTGCAGTGTTGTCAATGACCGCAGCGCGCCCAAGCGGAGAGGCCAATGATGCCGCGTCACCCGAACGATTGCCATCGCGCTTGAATGCCGCCGAATAAAGGTATATACGTGTATATCCATAGCCTTCGGTGAACCGATGACCGTCGCCCGTACCAGAACCTTCAGAAGCGGCAACAGCGAGGCCGTCCGGCTCCCCAAGGATGTCGCCTTCGGCGATGACGTGGAGCTCGTCATTGTTCGATCAGGCGACGTAATGACGATCTATCCCGCCGAAATGTCGATTGCGGAAATGGTCGACCGTCTCCGGGCGTTGCCGGCGCCGCCGGGTATTGAACGGCGTGATGACGAAGAGCTTCCCGAACGGGAAGGCCTTTAAGGTTGGCGTATCTGATCGACACGGATGTCGCGATCCATCTCCGGGATGGAAACGCGGACGTTGCCGCCAAGATTGGCGCACTCGACGATGCCGTCCTCATGTCGATTGTGACGCGGGTTGAGCTAGAAGGTGGCGTTTACCGCTTTCCCGCACAGGCTTCCGTTCGGCGCGCGCGCCTTGACGTGATCTTGAAGGCGATCCCGGCGCTCGCCTTCGATGATGCAGCAGCGGACGCTTATGGAGCTATTGTCGGACATGTCGGCTATTCGCGGCGCAAGCTGCTTGACCGAATGATCGCAGCGCAGGCGCTCGTCCATCGTTCGACACTGGTGACCATGAACGGCGGCGACTATGCGGACATTCCCAATCTGAAGCTGCTGGTTTGGTGACGATGCACGCGCTCACCCATATTTCACGTTGACGATCCGCATGCTCGCCTGAAACGCGCCCACCGGCGACGCCGTAGTCGTCGGCGCAGCAAGCGGCTTCACTTCCCCCGCATCGCGCAGCGCATCCAGATAATCCGCCCACCACTGCATCAGTTGGATGCGCTCATCCCAGTGTTCGCCGCGGGCATAGGCGCGGCGGATGGCGTTGGGGTCCTGGTGCGCCAGAGCCCGTTCGATGGCGGCGGAGGAGAATTTCGAGTTCTCGTGCAGCAGTGTGGAGGCGAGTGTGCGGAAGCCGTGGGCGCTCATTTCTTCTGATGCGAAGCCG
>JBILVS010000279.1:0-6739 GCA_044370335.1 Caulobacterales bacterium | reverse complement strand
CTGGGTGTAGGCAAAGCTTGCGGGTCATGGCTATAGAATGCCCAGCCCATCCAGCCTAGGGAATGCTGAGAATGTTGTCAGTCCCTACCCGGCCTATGCCGGGTTTCCTGCCAATGGCCACCATCGGCGCACTAGAACTAAAGGCAGAGTGGAAAAAATGGCTGATCGCCAGCTATGCCGCTGCGCCTACCGACTCGGTGGACCTCGACAAGCTAGCCAGGAACCTGCTGCCCTGGGCCCAGCCATTGCTAGAGCCACGCCGGTACAAATGCTTATGGGGTGGCCGTGGCTCGGGTAAGTCCACCGCCGCGGCTGATGCGTTGCTCATTGAAGGGGCCCGGCGTAAGTGTCGGGTGCTATGCGCCAGGGAATTTCAGAATAGCTTGGCTGAGTCGGTGCATCAGCTATTGTGTGATCGCATCGAGGCGCTTGGCTTGCAGGACTGTTACCGCATCCTGGATAGCGAGATCCGGGGCCCCCGGGGTACTCAATTTTTCTTTAAGGGCCTACGCCATAATGTGCGATCCCTCAAGTCCATTGCAGGCATTACCCATGTTTGGGTAGAAGAGGCCCAGACCATCAGCCAGGAGTCTTGGGACATCCTAACGCCAACGGTACGGGCTTCGGGCTCTGAGATCTGGGTAACCTTCAACCCAGAGCAGGAGTCAGATACTATCTACCAACGCTTTGTCGTCAATGCTGAGGCCAGCGACTATGTTTGTCGGGTGAACTGGGACCAGAACCCTTACTTCACCCCAGAGCTAGAGGATGAGCGTCAGCGGATGCTGCGCACCGACCCAGACCGTTATGACAACATCTGGGAAGGCAACCCGATCCGGTTCAGCAAGGCCCAGGTATTCCATGGCAAGTGGGTGGTGGATGAATTTGAGCCTGGCGATGACTGGCAGGGGCCATACTTTGGCGCTGACTGGGGGTTTGGGCCAGATCCAACAGCGGCGATCAAGTGTTGGATCCATGAACGCCAGCTTTATATTGAACGCGAAAGCTATGCCTATGACCTGGCGCTGGATGAAATTGCTACCATCTGGAAGGTTGACATTCCAGGCATTGCTACCTATCCAGTGCGGGCTGACAACTCCAGACCGGAGACCATCAAGCATGTCCGGGGCAAGGGCATCGCTGGCCTGATAGCGGCTGACAAATGGCCCAATAGCATCAAAGACGGCATCGAATACCTACGCAGCTTCGACAAGATCATCATTCACCCACGCTGCAAAAACCTTAAATTTGAGGCGATGAACTATAAGCGCAAGGTGGACCCCCATACCCAGGATGTACTACCCATCATCATTGACAAGCACCAGCACCTATGGGACTCGTTGCGATATGCGCTGGATGCATTGATCCAGAACCGTTCGACGCCCTTTGAGTACCGCACTGCCAAGGCAAAACGGGTGGCCAGCCCCAAGCTAGGGTACTAGGGCACTCTGTAAGTAGCACTGTGAGCGCCTATGTTGATCCGAATTGGCACCCCCATCGATCTAGCTGGATACCTGGGTCATATTGACCTGAAAGCAGCCAAGTCTGGCAGCAAGAAATGCAGCAAAGGCAAGGTTTGTGGTGCAACCTGCATTTCCAAAAACCGGGTATGCAAGATTGAGCTAGACGGGGCAACGAAAAATGCTAGCAAATGGCTGACCAGCCAGGATACGGGGAGCGATCAGCCTAAAAAGGAGAGGACTAAAAAGACAAAGAAAGAGCGAGAAAGAACTGCCGACGCCAAGCCAACACTCAAGGCAGTCGACTGGAATCCTGATGCCATTCCGGATCTAAGTGCCAAAGACTTTAGAGAACACATTCTGCGAAAACAGATACTTGCCAATCAGTCCAGTTCTGATGCTACATGGAATAAGGATCGAAAAGAGTCAGGGCTGTCAGTCAATGCGTACAAGATAGAGATAGCTAACGCCATTGAGGCTGGCTTTGTGCCGAGCGATAAGGCAATCGCTGATGCCAAGCTGACTAAAGCTCAGCTCGCAAAGGTCGAAGCCAACCGGAAGGAGCAAGCCTCTTGGAGCAATCAGATTGCCCGTATTGACAAAGCTATAAACGCTCCTATGGCTGACGATAAAGCGGATCGTGACTGGAAGCCCCAGATGAGCGACAAGGAAGCATCTGACTATCTTAAGGATAGTTATTTTGGTCAGATGGCTTGGTATCATGGCAATCACAAAGACGTCACTGATAGTATTGCCAGCGAAGGCGCAATGCCAGAGCGCAATAGCCGAGGCATTTACGGCCAGGGAGTTTATTTTGGGATTGACAGAAGAATAGGCGAGCAATATGCCGGAGCAGTTAACCCTGGATTAGATGTAGGCATTGTGACAGCCCATATTAGGGCAAAAAAACCTTACATCACTAATGCCAAAGACCTCGCAGACATGGGCAAAAATTTCCCAGGGGATCAAGACAATAATATTGATAGCGTGGCCCTTAATCAATTTTTGCGAGCCAAAGGTTACGACGCAGTTTATTTGCAAGACTTTGGCTATGGAGTTGCATTTGACACCAAGCAGGTCGTCACCGTCAGGAACGAGGATGCAGCTAAAGCCCGAGATAGAGTAAGGGAAGATAGCAGGCAGGTTGTCCAAGGGCTCAAGCCTCATGATGACGAGGAGAAGTGGGTCAAGGAGAACCCAAATGGCAGGCTATTAGGCCAGGTGAGCCAGAATGAAAAAGGTATAGACTATGTCGGTCAATGGCCGGAGGATGATGACTATGGACTATAGTTCCTTTCCAGGATGCAACCAATGCAAGCACCTGATTACTAACAAGCCTGGCATCTGGTCTTGCAAAGCCTTCCCAGATGGCATCCCCGGTCCGATCCTGATGGGCATAGCTGATCACCGTCAACCTTTTCCTGGCGACAATGGCATTCGTTTTGAGCCCCGCAGCAAATAACCACCATGGCCCTTCGCAAAAACTATCTAACCTCTAACCTGGTCCGGTTCGTCGATGATCCGTACCTATTCGCCTATGGCCGGTCCAATATTTTGGATCCAGGTGAATTTGATGATGTCATCAGAGATGAGTCGAGCCGGGCCTACCAGGCGGCCAATCGGTTCTACTATGAACTCAAGATCTACGAAGAACTAGAGCGCGATGCCCATGTCTTTGCTGTGCTGGAGTCCAGAAAGCTGGATGTGGTGCAACGGGAATGGATCATTGAGCCCGCTAGCCAGAGCGCCAAGGATAAGCGCAATGCCCAGATGGTAGAGGCCATGCTGCGCAACTTGGCGACCACCACGCCAGATGCAGAGAAGGACCAGGCGATCATCAGCACTGGCACCGGCTTCGACCAGGCCTGCCATGGCTTGCTCGATAGCTTGATGTATGGCGTCTCGATGGCTGAAATTATGTGGACTGGAGGCAAGGAGATCTACCCCCAAGACCTGCGCACCCGTCACCCACGACGCTTTGGCTTCACCCTGACCGAAGACGGCTGGGTGCCACGCCTGCGCACTCGAACCAATATGGCCATTGGCGAGCCGATCCCGCCTCGTAAATTTATCTTTCACCATCATCAGCTGCACTATGGGCCCTATGGCCGGGGGCTAGGCCATCGCCTATTCTGGCCAGTATTTTTTAAGCGCCAGGACATCAAATTCTGGCTAGTCTTTGTTGAAAAGTTTGCCTCGCCTACCACCATCGCCAAGTTCCCGGTTGGGGCCAGTGATGCTGAAAAAGATGCGGTCATGGCCGCCATCCAAAGCATTGCCTCGGAGACCGGCGTTGGCCTGCCCGAAGGCTATGAGCTGGACCTGCTAGAGGCCTCTCGCAGCAGTTCTGCCGATAGCTATGAAAAGCTTGCCAATTGGTGTGATGCGCAGATTAGTAAGGCTGTCCTGGGCCAGACAGGCACCACCGACCAATCAACGGGGGGCGGCAGCCGGGCCAGGGATGAGGTGGCCGCTAGCGTTAGCCTGAAGCGCACCAAAGCCGATGCCGATATGCTGGCTGGGGCGATCACCAATAGCTTGATCAAGTGGATCATTCGCCTTAATGCCGGGCCAGATGCAGCGGTACCCCGGCTATGGTGGAAATTCCCCGAGCTAGAGGTACAGGAAGACCTCAATGCTAGGGTGCAGCGGGATAGGACGCTCTATGATATGGGTTTTGTGGTCACTCGCGACTATGTGATCAAGACCTATGGCGTCGAACTACAGGACGAAAAGCCAGAAGGCCCTACCGCCGAATCCCAGCTAGATGCCTTGTTCGGTGGTGGTGAAGCGCCAGCCCCGACTGAGCCTGCGCCAGCCCCTGCACCTGAGGCAGAAGCACCCCCAACGCCAGAGCAGGCCCAGCAGGTGGAACAGGCCAACCAGGACGCGACTGACGAGGAAGCGCCAGAGGACTTGGCCGAACCTGATGATAGGCGCGACTCATCCGATGACTATGCCGATCAAGCCATCATCGAAATGCAGCCCATCCTGGCCGACTGGAGCCGGTTGATCAACGAAGCGGTGGATCAGTCCAATAGCTTCGAGGAGCTAGAGCAACGCCTGCTACAGCTGCAGGTGGACACTAGCCAGTTTGCCGAAATCCTGGGGGCTAGCATGGCCGCTGCTGAGGCCGCTGGCCGGTACGAGGTGATCGAAGAGGGTGAGCGGGATGGCTAAACCGACCTATCGACGGCTACCCTTTCGCAAGGCCCTGGACTGGCTAAAGGCTAAGCTACCGATCCCGACAGAGCGCTGGGATACGCTGGTCGATGGTGCCCAAGACTGGGCCTTTACCATCGCCGGGGTTACCCATGGCCAGCTATTGCAGGAAGCACTGGACCTGGTAACCAAGGCGGTAGACGATGGGCAGCTATACCGCGACTTTAAGCAACAATTTGCAGAAACCTTTATCAAGCGTGGCTTTAGCCCACTCAACGACTGGCGGATGCGCCTGATCTTGCTGCAAAATATGCGAAATGCCTATGGGGCAGGGCGCTACCAGCAGCAGCATGACCCCGAAACGGTCCTACGCCGTCCCTACCTGGTCTACCGCCATGATGACCCTATCACCCCCAGGCCTCACCATGTTGCGCTAGATGGCTTTGTGGCCAGAGCAGATGACCCGATCTGGAATACGCTGCACCCGCCCAATGGGTTTGGCTGTCGGTGTCGCACCTTTAGCCTAAATGAACGCCAGCTGCGCCAGGAAGGGATGAGCCTATCGGATCCATTGCCGACCATGGCTGTCAAGGACAAGCGTACTGGCCAGCAGTTTACCGCCCCAGTCGTCAAAGTAGGCGATAAGACGGTGCCAGTCATTGAGCCAGGGTTTAACTTTGCCCCAGGTAGCACCCAGGACCGGGCCAGGGCCATCCAGGACACCGTCAGCCGGATGCACCCAGGGCTAAGGGAGCGAGTGATGGGGATGCTCAGGCGGAGGGAGGGTTAGGGTTGGGGCTGGGTGGGGGGTCTGCGCCGAGGGCAGATCGCCCATTCCGACTCCTGGGCTTTTCTGTCGACCCATTGGGGACGGGATCAGGGAAGTCGCTTTTACCTAAATCGAAATCATCAAAGACGAACCGTTCATGCCGGATTCGTGGAGACCGCTTTTCCATTAGCTTTAGATTTCCTCTACTTCATATATAGTAATACCATTCTCAACCCGTTCGCCAACATATCGATAGCGGGTACCTTTTGGCACGATCACCTCATCTTCATGATGTAATGCAGCTATGTTACGAATTGACGCTCCGCTGCGGTTAGATCTAACCTCGACAACCACCGCCTTAGTTTTCCCTGCCGTAGCAAAGTTCACAGCCACTCTAGGGCTTGAGGAAAAGCTGCTAACACTTCGGATCGTTAGGCCCTCAGGGCTCTTAAGTTGATCGATCATTTGATCGAGATTGCCGCCACTATCCGATAATCCCCTGTAAATTGTTCCTTCATACTTCGGAGAGTCTCTGATGTACTCGTTTATTCTTCGTGCGTCATCTTGTGCTTGCTTCGATACGCCAACTATCTCATCGTCTACGTCTTTGTATGTAGTCAGCCCATCGTCAGCAGCTCGAATCTCTGGGTAGTTGTAATCCGCAAATCTTCCTACCGCCTCCACGCGCTCTCTGGCGACTGACTCTGAGACCTTTTGAGTCCGGGCAATCTGTGCGATCTGGTCATCTTTGTTGACCGGATCGCCACTCCCCGCAAACTGGTTAAGCTCCTTCGTCAATGACCCATACTTGTTTTTATACTCTTCGTACTGTCGTGCTGGCAATGGTGGAGACGAAATCCGAGCTGTTTTGTAATTTGCCGATCCAGGGGTTCCTGTCGTAATCGTGATCGTTTTGATCGTATCATTGAAGCTCATTTGAGCCGGAGGGTTGACCAGAGGTGGTTGCACCCAGTTATGACCCTTATCGGCAGATTCACTCAATGGGATCCTATAGCCGTCGGGATTGCTTCGCTTTAGCTGGACCTCTTTTTCTAGATCAGCTGCGGCAAGATTTATAGCATCTTGCGCTGCATTCAGTCTTTGTTCACGACTTGCGGACCCGGGCAACTTGCCTATCTTGTCTATAGCCTCAGCTAGATCTGGGTTATAACGTGGAGACTGACGGTAGGAGGCAGACTCCTGGACAGGTGTTTTTTCTTCAGGCTTTTTGATGCTATCCTTGACTTTCCTGATTCCGTCGCCAGAATTGGTTGCAGCCTTTTCGCCTGTCTTCTCCTTCTTGACTGCCGCCTTAGCCTTAGCTGCATCATCAGCACTGGTCTTACTC
>JBILVS010000120.1:0-8375 GCA_044370335.1 Caulobacterales bacterium | reverse complement strand
GATCAGGGCGTCGCGGGCTTTGAGCATCGCTTCGGCAATGGCTTCCAGCGTCGCCTGGCCTTTCGCGAGTTCACGAACCCGCCCGGCGAAGGTTCTGGGCGTGGTCGACCCAACCTTCAGGCCGAAACCACGCAGCACGCCGCGCAAGCTCATCTCAAGATCAAGACGCTTGCTCAACAAGAGCTTACGGGCTGTCAGCAGGGCTCGAACCTCCTGGGCCGCCAGCGACTTGCAGTGAACTGCGCGGAACCACCCCATTCGCATCAGATGCGCGATGCCCAGCGCATCTTTGCGGTCGGTCTTGATGGTCATGGTCTTGAGGGCGGCCCGGACGCGCCGTGTCTCCAGGAGTGAGACTTGCAGCCCCGCAGCCTCCATCCCTGCGAACAGCCACTGGGACAAAGGACCAGCTTCAAGACCAATCCGCGTCATCGCCACGCCGTGCGCGGCAAACCAAGCCAGCAGTGCTTCAGGCTCGCTCGCGACCTTCGCTTCGCGCACAATCCGCCCCGTGCCATCCACAACGCACACGCTTGTCTGTTCCAAAGACACATCCAATCCGGCATATTGTTCCATGGTCGTCCCTCCTGATGCTTGGCGCATGTGCAAGCATGACGCCGTTGCTTCTGAAACCATCAGTTTGAGGGACGACCAACCTCACCGCCAGCGGGCAAGTTGGTCTCGACCTGGCCCATTACCCCATCTGGCGCAGACGCCGGGGGTCTTCGCAGGCATCGACGAATGGATGCGCCATCGGCGGCGCGCCATCCAGCTCAAGCACTGGAAACGGGGAACCACCATGGATCGGGAGCTTCTGGCGATGGGGGCCAAACCCGACCACGCCAGACGGGTCGCCGCCAACAGCCCACGCTGGCGGCGAAACAGCGGCACAGCTCTTAACGCAGTCCTGACCACCCGATGGCTCGCTGAACTTGGCGCGCCCTCGCTCTCTTGACCCTCAACGCCTCGAACCGCCCGGTGCGGACCCGCATGCCGGGTGGTGTGGCAGGGGAGCGATCCTTTAGGATCGGCCCCTATGCCGATTCGCCCTCCTCACTGAAGGTATGGGCGCCTTTGGCCTCTGCCCTAGGGGAGACGGCCCTTTGACAGCCTCGCTGCGAACAGGCAACACCGGGGCATGCAAAACCCCTTGTACGCCTCGCTTGAGGACCTTCTGGCCGATCCTACAGTGAGCCGGGGCCTCGCGCGTCTTGACGCCCGCGCCCCGGCGATGGTGGCCACGACCATGGCATGGTCTCGGATCAATTCCGGGTCACGGGAGACTGCGGGGCTTGCTCGGATGGCGGAGGCCCTGACCGAAACGTACGCAGCCTTGGGTCCCGTTGAGGCGGTCCCGATTGGCCCCTCCCAGCGCGTGACCGCCGCCGGCGCTGTGGAGGCGGTCGCCCACCCGCCAGCGCTGCGCATCAAGGTGCGTCCCGAGGCGCCGCTGCAGGTGGCTCTCACTGGGCATTTCGACACCGTTTTTCCCGCCTCCCATCCGTTTCAGACCCCGGTGCTGCGCTCAGACGGCGTGCTCCATGGCCCGGGCGTGGCCGATATGAAGGGCGGCCTTGTGGTGATGGCAGAGGCGCTCAGCGCGCTCGAGACCTTGCCGTTCAAGGACCGGATCGGTTTTGAGGTGCTGTTGAGTCCCGATGAGGAGATCGGCTCCCCAGCCTCCGCGCCTTTGTTGGCGGATCTCGGCCGCCGTTCGCACGTGGGCATGACCTATGAACCCGGCCTGCCGGACGGCGGCCTGGTGAGCGCCCGCAAGGGCAGCGCGATCTTCGCCTTGATCTTGAGGGGGCGCGCCGCCCATGTGGGCCGCGCCTTCGACGACGGCCGCAGCGCCATCCTTGCCGGGGCCCAGGCGGCCACCGCTTTGGGCGCTCTGAACGGGCGGTGCGAAGGGGTGACGGTCAATGTCGGCGCCATTGAGGGCGGGGGCCCCGTCAATGTGGTGCCGGACACCGCGGTGGTGCGCTTCAATGTGCGCGTACCGGATGATGAGGCGGCGACTTGGGCCTTGGCGGAGGTCGACCGCATCGTCGCCGCGATCAGCGACCTTGACGGGATCGCCGCCGAGCTGACCGGCGGGTTCACCCGTCCGCCCAAGCCCCTGACGCCGGCGCAGGAGCAACTGGTTGATTGGACAGAGCGTCTTGCCGCAATCCTTGGCCAGACGGTTCGGTTTGCGGCCTCCGGCGGGGTCTGTGAGGGCAACAATCTCGCCGCCGCCGGATGCCCCAACATCGACACACTTGGTCCCTGTGGCGGGGCGCTTCATTCCGAGGACGAGTTCGCGATCGCCTCGAGCTTTGGCCCGCGGGCGCAGTTGTCATTCCTGATGCTCGCCGCCTTTGCAAGCGGACTGCATGACGTCCGGGAGCTGCGCCGATGAATGCCGCTGATCCGCTCTATGTAATCCGGGCCGCCCGGGCTGACGATCTCCCGGCCTTGTTGCGGCTGCGGGATATGGCCGGGGCGGGGTTTACAAGCCTCATGGCGAACGAGGCCGCGTTGGGAAATCGCCTTGCCGACAGCGCTGCGGCCTATGCTGCCGACCTCGAAGGGCCTGGCCCGGAACGCTATGTGCTGATGATGGAGCACGCGCCCACGGGGACAATCGTCGGCACCGCGGCAGTCAAAGCCAAGGTCGGTATGATGCCGCCCTTCTTCAACTTCCGCGTGGTGACGGTGGCGCAGGCGAGTCTGGCGGCCAAGCGGCGCTTCGACATGGATCTGTTGGTGCTGGTGAACGAGTACCATGGCGCCTCCGAAGTGGGTTCGCTGTTCGTCCATCCCGATCATCGCGCCGGCGGCGCGGGGCGGGCGCTGGCGCAGTCGCGGTATCTGTTGATCGCCGCGGCCCCGCACCGCTTCCACGAAGAGGTGGTGTCCGAGCTTCGCGGCGTCGTGGATGAGGCCGGTCGTTCGCCGTTCTGGGAGGCCTTGGGTCGGCATTTCTTCCGGATGGATTTTTCCGAAGCGGACGCAATCTCGGCGACGACCGACAACCAGTTTATCCTCGACCTCATGCCCCGATCGCCGATCTATGTCGATCTGTTGCCCCCTGAGGCGCAGGCGGTCATCGGGCAGTGCCACGTGCAGGGCCAAGGCGCAAAGCGGCTTTTGGAGTGGGAAGGCTTCCGCTTCGATCACGTGATCGACATCTTTGACGGCGGCCCACTCCTCAGCGCCCCGCGCGATCAGATCCGCACCAACCGGGAATCGCGTCTCGTAAGGGTGGAGCCCGGCCCTGTGGAGGAGGGGCGCCGCGCGCTCTTGGCGCGGGCGGCTTTGCGGGATTTCGCCTGTGCGCCTGTGCGTGTGAGGCTGCTGGGCCAAGACGCTTTAGGCGCGACCCCTGCGACGCTTCAAGCGTTGGGCTTGAAAGCGGGGGACATCGCGCGGGTGTGGGTGGTGGATGCAGACTGAGCTGTTCATCAACGGGGTCTGGCGTCCGGGCCGCGGCGAGGCTTTCATTGTGGACGATCCCGCGACCGGCGCCCTTGTGTGGCAGGGCTCTGGGGCGACCGCGGAGGACATCAAAGATGCAGTGACGGCCGCGCAGGCGGCTTTCCCCGGTTGGGCCGCGACGGCTTTGTCCGAGCGCATCGCCATAGTGGAGGCCTTCGCCGCCGCCGTGAAGGCGGACCCAGTACCCCTCGCCCGGCGCATCGCGTTGGAGATGGGCAAGGCGATGTGGGACGCCCAGGGAGAGGTGCAGAGCGTCGTCGGAAAGGCCGCACTCTCCATTGCTGCGCAGCAGGAAAGGGCGGGGGAGAAGGCGTCCGCCACCCCGTTTGGCGAAACCCGTCTCGGCCATCGGCCTCATGGCGTTTTGGCGGTGCTGGGGCCCTTCAACTTTCCTGCGCACCTGCCCAACGGCCACATCATGCCGGCGCTGTTGGCAGGGAACACGGTCGTGTTCAAGCCAAGCGAATTCGCGCCGGGCGTCGGCGCCATGATGGCGGCCCTATGGGAGAAAGCGGGCTTGCCCAAAGGCGTGTTCAATCTGGTGCAGGGCGATGGCGAGGTCGGCCGCGCCCTGGTTCAGGCTGAAGGCGTTGCGGGCGTGTTGTTTACCGGCTCCGCAGACGCCGGCGCCGCCATTCACAGGCACTTTGCAGGGCGTCCAGCGGTGCTGCTCGCGCTCGAGATGGGCGGCAATGCGCCGCTTATCGTGTGGCCGCCGGCGGATCCGACGGCGGCAGCGAACCTCATCGCCCATTCCGCCTTCATCACGAGCGGCCAACGCTGCACTTGCGCCAGACGGCTCATCCTGCCCCAAGGCGATTTCGGCGACGCGGTGATCGCCGCGCTTAAGAAGCTGATGGGCGAGCTTAAAGTGGGTCCGGCGGACGCCGATCCCTTCCTCGGGCCCGTCGTTTCGGTCAAGGCGGCGGAGCGGCTCATGACGTTTCAGGCTGAGCTTCTCGCGGCGGGCGGACAGGCCCTGGTCCCAATGACGCAATCCGGCGCTTTCCTGACGCCAGGGCTCATCGACATGACCGCGGGTCGCGCCCCGGACGACGAGGCCTTCGGCCCCTTGCTGCAGGTCTATCGCGTGACCGACCTCGAGGCCGCTATTCAGTTGGCCAACGCCACCCGATTCGGCCTGGCCGCCGGTGTTGTCTGCGATGAGGCCTCGGTGTGGGAGGCGGCGCGCGGCCGACTTCGCGCCGGGGTGCTGAACTGGAACAGGCCCACTACCGGCGCTTCCGGCGCGCTGCCCTTCGGCGGGCCGGGCGCGTCGGGCAATCTGCGCCCTTCCGCGGCCTATGCGGCTGACTACTGCGCTTATCCTGTGGCCCAACAGATCGCGCCCAAGGCTGAGGCCTTGCCTGCCCCGGGGATGCCCGCGTGACCATCGCCGCGGACGAGATCAATTTCGACGGCCTTGTTGGGCCGACACACAATTACGCCGGCCTTTCGGAGGGCAATCTCGCTTCCGCCCGAAACAAGGACGCGGTGGCGAAACCGCGCGAGGCGGCTTTGCAGGGCTTGGCGAAGATGCGCCGGCTTGTGGGGCTTGGCCTCAAGCAGGGGATGTTCGCGCCAATGGAGCGGCCGAACCTGCGCTGGCTGCGGAGCCTGGGCTTTGCAGGCACGGACGCGCAGGTCTGGGAAGCGGCCGTCCGAGCCGATCCACGCCTGGCGCGCAACGCCTTGGCCGCCTCATCGATGTGGGCGGCGAATGCGGCCACCGTCTCGCCAAGCGCGGACACCGCCGATGGCCGGCTGCATCTCAGTGTGGCGAATCTCGTGACCATGGCGCACCGGGCGCAGGAACAGCATCACACGCAACGCCTATTGGAGCGCATGTTTCCCGATAAGGCCCGCTTCGCCGTTCATCCCGCGCTGCCCTCTCATGCGGTGTTCGCCGACGAGGGCGCTGCAAACCACATGCGCCTCAGCGCAGCGCCCGGCACGCCGGGGGTTGAGATTTTCATTTACGGCCGGGGCGGGTTTGAGAGCCAAGGGGGCCGCTTCCCCGCGCGACAAACGCTGGAAGCCTGCGAGGCTATCGCGCGTCGGCATGGCTTGAGAGACGGCGCGACCTTCTTTTGGCTGCAGGCGCTGGAAGCGATCGACTCCGGCGCCTTCCACAACGACGTGGTGGCCGTCGCCCATGGCGACACCGTGTTCTGCCACGAGCAGGCTTTTGCGGATCTCGCCGGCGCCAAGGGGGCTCTGGCGCGGGCGGCCGATGGCCTGTTTGAGCCCCGCTGGGCGGTCGTGCCCATGGCTGCGGTGGGCCTTTCGGACGTAATCACGAGTTACCTGTTCAACAGTCAACTTGTGACACTGCCGGGCGCAAACCGCAAAACCCTTATCGCGCCGGCCGAAGCGAAGGAGACGCCGGCCGTTTGGTCCGCGCTTCAGGCCATGATCGGCGAGGGAGGCCCGATCGGCGGGGTTGAGGTCGTCGATGTGCGGGAGAGCATGCGCAACGGCGGCGGCCCCGGTTGCCTGCGTCTGCGAGTAGAAGCTACCCACGAAGAGCAGGCCGCGATGCGCCAGGGCTTCTTATGGACCGAGGCATTGGGACGCGCGCTTGAGGCCTGGGTCGCCAAACACTACCGGGCTGAAATTGCGCCCGCCGATTTCGCCGATCCGGCCCTTATCAATGAAGTGCGAACGGCGTTAGACGCCCTGACCCAAATCTTACCCCTGGGCCAGAACTTCTACAGCTTCCAACGGTGAGGTTCAGTTCAGGTGCTGATCCCGCAGTTTGTAGCGGTCGCCTTCCATAGCGGCAAACAACTCCGGCACCTGGGGATGGTTGATCGGATCGCCGCTGTCGTCGGGCAGAAGGTTTTGCTCCGAGACATAGGCCACATAGGTGCTTTCGGCGTTTTCCGCCAAAAGATGATAGAATGGCTGGTCCCGTTTGGGCCGGATCGCGGCCGGAATTGCCTCGTACCACTCTTCGGTGTTGGAAAACGTCTCATCGACGTCGAAAACCACGCCGCGGAAAGGGAACAAGCGGTGTTTCACCACTTGCCCAATCGAGAACCTCGCTTCGCGCATTGCTCCCTCCTTTGGCTTGGGCAAACGGCGCTGTGGACAAACAGGTAGGTCCCGGTGACGGCGCCCGCAAGACGCGGGCTTCATTGTGCGGCGCAGCGCGCCTACGTAGGGTGCCGAGGCGCCTGGATTTTTGGCGCTAACGGACCGATCTTCAGCATCCGATGAACCACCGACCCGCCTCCAGCGGCCATAAGGACGCCGCCAGGTTCGCCGCCCTTGACTTGGGCACGAACAACTGCCGGCTGCTGCTCGCCGCGCCTTCCCGAGCGGGATATCGCGTGCTGGGAGGCTATTCGCGCATCGTGCGGCTGGGCGAAGGGCTGGCCGGCACGGGTCGGCTCGCCACGGCGGCCATGACGCGGGCGCTGGACGCCCTGAAGGAGTGTGCGGCTCGCATCGCCGAACACGGAGTCACCGAATTGGCCTGCGTCGCCACTCAGGCCTGCCGGTTCGCGTCCAACGGGGCGGACTTTCTCGACCTGGTGAAGCGGGAAACGGGCCTCGCGCTCACCGTGATTTCGGCGGAAGAGGAGGCGCGGCTGGCGGCCTTGGGGTGCGCAGAGCTCGTCGATGCGAACGCCGAATGCGCGCTCGTTGTCGATATCGGCGGCGGCTCGACGGAAATTTCCTTCATCGATATTCCGGCCACGGCCTGCGGCAGTGAGCCTAAGCTTCTCGCTTGGGCTTCGGCGCCCGTTGGGGTTGTGGGACTGACCGAGCGCTGGCCAGAGCCGACCTCCCCCGACCCCGCCTGGTATGACGAAATGGTCGATGACGTTCTGCAAAGCTTTGAAAGCGCAGGCCTGCCTAAGGCGCTGGAGGCTGTCTTCGCGCGTGGGGCGGGGCAGGTGATCGGCACCTCCGGGGCGGTGACGAGCTTGGCGGGGGTGCATCTCGGCTTGCAGCGCTATCGACGCATGGACGTCGATGGGCTTTGGCTTGACGCGGACGACTGTTTCGCTGCGATCGATCGCCTTAAGGCGATGACGCCGGCGCAGCGCGCGGCCAACCCCTGCATCGGCCGGGACCGGGCCGATCTCGTGGTGCCCGGCAGCGCCATTTTGGAAGCCGTGACGCGGCTTTATCCGTCGCAGCTTATCCGAGTGGCTGATCGAGGCTTGCGGGAAGGGTTATTGTGGCGGATGGCCCGAGCCTACCGCGAGCGCGCAGGCGCAGCGTGAGCGAGCATCCGGAAAAACGCCGCTGGACGGGGCCGCGGGAAGAGGTGAAATCCTCAGGACGCGGTGAAGGCAAGACCGAGCGCGCCAGGAAGGCCAAAACCGAAAGCTCCAAGAAGTGGATCGAGCGTCAGCTCAATGACCCCTATGTGCGCCGGGCCAAGGCCGAAGGCTGGCGTGCGCGTGCGGCATTCAAGCTCTTGGAATTGGATGAGAAGTTTGGACTTTTGAAAAAGGGCCAGAAGGTCGTCGATCTGGGCGTGGCGCCCGGCGGCTGGGCGCAGGTGGTCATCAAGAAGGGCGCAGCCGCGGTGGTTGGGATCGACCTCTTACCCGTCGATCCGATCCCGGGCGTGATCTTGTTGGAGAAGGACTTTCTCGATGAGGACGCCCCGGCGATGCTGGTGGCCGCCCTTGGCGGGGCGCCGGATTTGGTTCTCTCCGACATGGCGGCGAACACGACGGGCCACGTCCGCACCGACCAGATCAAGACAGGCGCGCTGGCGGAAGCCGCCGCGCATTTCGCCATGAATGTCCTTGCCCCTGGTGGCGCCTTTGTGACCAAGGCGTTCCAGGGTGGCCTGGATGCCGAGTTGCTTGCTGAACTGAAGCAGGCCTTCACGATTGTGAAACATGCCAAGCCCCCGGCGAGCCGAC
>JBILVS010000119.1:0-8384 GCA_044370335.1 Caulobacterales bacterium | reverse complement strand
CAGTGTTAATCCTTGACCACGTTGCGACGCTTTTGGCCGAGCCCGTATGGTCGCACCATGGTCTAGCGCTGAACGCCAGGGCCTTCCAGTTAAACGAAGGCGGTGCGAAGGTCGCGAGTGACCACCACCAGATCGCCGCTGAACTGCACCTGCTGCGCTGTTTTCAGTCGCAGATCAAGGCGGGCGGGCTCAGCTTCCGCGAGGCTGACGGGGACGACCTTTTTCTTCCAGTCAAACGCGTGTTGGATTTCGGCCTGGACGAAACGGCTGGCGACGGAGGTTTCGGACACCAAGAGCACGACGTCGGCGGAGGCTTCGATGGCGGTGAGGATCGATCCGTCCCAGTCCGCGCCGGCCTGGATGTCGCGCGGCGTGATCCAGCAGGGCTCGCTTGCTGCTTCGAGGGCGCCGCTGCTCACGTCCCTAGTTATCCAAAAAGCTCCGCAGCTTCCTGGATCGGCTCGGATGCTTCAACTTGCGCAGGGCCTTCGCCTCGATCTGGCGAATCCGTTCGCGGGTGACGCTGAACTGCTGGCCCACTTCTTCCAACGTGTGATCCGTGTTCATGCCGATGCCGAAGCGCATCCGCAGGACCCGTTCTTCCCGCGGCGTGAGGCTCGCCAAAACACGCGTCGTGGTTTCGCGCAGGTTTGATTGGATCGCGGCGTCGACGGGGAGGATCGCGGACTTATCCTCGATGAAATCGCCGAGGTGGGAATCTTCCTCATCCCCGATGGGCGTTTCGAGGCTGATCGGTTCCTTGGCGATCTTCATCACCTTGCGGACCTTCTCCAAAGGCAGGCCGAGCTTTTCGGCTAGCTCTTCAGGCGTCGGTTCGCGCCCCGTTTCGTGCAGCATCTGGCGGGAGGTGCGGACGAGCTTGTTGATCGTTTCGATCATGTGCACGGGGATGCGGATCGTGCGGGCCTGATCGGCGATTGAGCGAGTGATCGCCTGCCGGATCCACCAAGTGGCGTAGGTGGAGAATTTATAGCCGCGGCGGTATTCGAACTTATCGACGGCCTTCATCAGGCCGATGTTGCCCTCTTGGATCAGGTCTAGGAACTGCAGGCCGCGGTTGGTGTATTTCTTTGCGATGGAGATGACGAGGCGCAGGTTCGCTTCGACCATTTCCTTCTTGGCTTGGCGGGCTTCGCGCTCGCCCTTTTGCACCGCCGAGACGATGCGCTTGTATTCATCGATCGGAACGCCGGTTTCCTGGGCGAGGACGGCGATTTCAGAGCGCAGCTCCTGCACCGCGCCGCGCTCTTCCTCGATGAAGGCGCCCCACTTTTTCGAGCGGTCTTTGACGGCGTCGATCCACTTGGGATCAAGCTCGGAGCCGATATAGGCGGACAGAAACTCGCCCCGCGGCACGCCGTTGGCTTCCGCCAAGCGCATAAGGCGGCCTTCGAGGCCGATGAGCTTGCGGTTGATGGTGTGGAGCTGCTCCACCAGGGTTTCGATCCGGGCGTTGTTCAGCTTCAGTTTTTTGAGTTCTTGGGTGATCCGGGCCTGGGCGGTGTTGTAGGATTCCGCCTGCGCGGCAGGCAGAGCTTTGCCCTTCAGGCGCAGGTCGATGCGCTTGTCCTGCAGGGCGCGGAAGCGCTCGAACTCGTTGGCGATGGCGTCGAGGGTGGCCATGACGCCTTCGCGGAGTTCAGCCTCCATGGCGGACATGGAGATCGCGGCTTCGTCGTCGAAATCGCCGTCTTCGCTTTCCTCGCCTTCTGCGCCCTCGGCGACTTCACCTTCAGCCGGGCTGTCGATCGCGGCGGGCGGCGGCGCGCCGGCTTCGGCGCCGTAGGTGGCTTCGAGATCAATGATGTCGCGGAGCAGGATCTGCTGGTTCCGGAGTTCGTCCCGCCAGACCATGATCGCTTCAAAAGTGAGCGGGCTTTCGCACAAGCCCCAGATCATCGCGTCGCGGCCGGCCTCGATGCGCTTGGCGATGGCGATTTCGCCTTCACGGGAGAGAAGCTCCACTGAGCCCATTTCGCGCAGATACATGCGCACGGGATCGTCGGTGCGGTCAGCGTCTTCGCGGGTGTTGCCGACGGGGGGCTTACCCTCTTCGCGGGCGACCACGGCGCGGGGGCCTTCCTCCTCCGGGGCCTCGGCTTCTTCTTCGGATTCCACCACGGAGATACCCATCTCCGACAGCTGGGACATGATGTCCTCAATCTGGTCGGCGGTGAATTCTTCCGACGGGAGAACTTTATTCAGTTCTTCGTGGGTGACGAAACCGCGGGCGCGGGCCGCCTTGATCATCTTTTTGACTGCGGCGTCAGAGAGATCCAGAAGCGGCGCTTCGGCGGCCTCCTCCTTCTCCGGGGCTTCTGCTTCGGTCTTGCTCATGGCGGGCTTCCGAACGTTCGTCACTGCTTGCTCAACGCTTCTGTTGGTTTTCTTCCGAAGGGTCATTCGTCGGCCCGCCTGTCGGCTTCGCTTGCGGACAAGCGAGCGGCGCGGAGCCGGTCGAAATGCAAGGCCTGGGCCCTCTCGAAAGCGGCGTCGCCGTCCTCGTGTTTGAGGGCTTCTTCCTCACGCGCCCGGATGGCGCGTTCGTAAAGTTCATGCGCCAATCGGGCGAATTGCGGCCGCACCCCGCCGCCACCGTCGCCCAGCGACAGGGTGCGGCGCGCCGAAGCGCGCTTCGCAACCCGGGCGCTGGTTGCGCCGGGGGCTTTCATCTGCGCAGGCGTCTGACGTTCCTCCGCGAGGAGGGCCGCGCGCACCGCCTCGGCTTGGCTGTCTTTCACGGTCTCGCTGTGTTCGCTGATCAGAGGGGGGAGATGGGTGATGATTCGCGCGGCGTCAACTAAGCCGGCGCCGGCCAATCGTTCCGCCACGGTTGGTCGGTCGCTGGGGACGCCTTCGGCGACGGCTTCGAGGACCGCGTCGCGGATCGCGGTGAGGGGGCCTTCGGGGAAGGCGATTTCGACGAGCAGTTCCACGTGATCGGCGGCCAGCGCGGGGTGATCGAGGCAACCGCCCAAGAGGCGCTCATAATCCTGGAGCGCGGGCTTCGCCAAGGCCGCCTTGGTTTCAGGCGTCGGAATCGGCGGCGGCAGAAACGGGCCTGGCCTTTGCCCACGGCCGCCTTTGCCGCCGCGGGGGGCAGCGTTTTGCACGGGACGCGGGGTGAAGGGCTTCGGTTGGTAGGGCTGTTTCGGCGGAGGTTTCAAGAGGGCGTCGGCGCGGTCCAAAAGGTCCCGGAGATAAAGCTTCTTGGTTTCCTCATCGGCGATGGCGCCGGCGGCTTTCTTGAGCCTGGCCTTGAAGCCAGCTTTGGCCTCAGGGGTGGTCAGCGGCTTGGCCGCGGCTTCGCGCTGGAACAAAGCCTCAATCGAGGGAACGGCCTTGGACAACGCCTCGCGGAGGGCGTCGGGGCCGGCTTTGCGGTAGAGGTCGTCGGGGTCCTGGCCTTCTGGAAGGGCGACGACGAAGAGGGTTTTGTCAGGGCCCACCTGCGGCAGCGCCATATCCAGAACCCGAGCGGCGGCGCGGGCGCCCGCGGCGTCGCCGTCAAAGCAGAAGAGGGGTTCGGGGCCGGCCTTCCAGAGAAGGGTGAGCTGGTCTGCGGTCAGGGCGGTGCCCAAAGGCGCGACCGCAGGCACGCCCGCGCGCTCCAGCGCGATGACGTCCAGATAGCCTTCGGCGACGACGAGGCCTTGGAAGGCGCTGCGGCTTTTGGCGAGGGTCTCGCGGGCGGCCTTGAGGCGGTAGAGGATCTGGCCCTTGTGGAAGATCACACAGTCCGGGCTGTTGATGTATTTGGCTTGCGCGTCCTTTTCCAAGGCGCGGGCGCCGAAGGCGATCACGCGGCCCTGGGCGTCGTCGATGCGGAACGTGACGCGGTTGCGGAAGGTCGAGATCGGGCGGCGACCGTCCTGGCCGGGGCGGGCGACGCCAGCGGCGATCTGGTCTTCGACTGAGAAACCTTTGGCATGGAGGGCTTCTACCAGCGTCGTCCAGCCATCGGGGGCGAAGCCGATGCCGAAGCGCTCCCACTCCGGGGGGCCCAATCCTCGCCCATGGAGGTAAGCGCGGATGGGGGCGCCGGCGGGACTTTTGAGGGCGTCGCAAAAAATGGTTTGGGCGGCCGCCGCGGCGGCGAGGGCGCGGCGACGGAGGGCTTGCTCTTGATCGAGGGCTTGGCTTTTGGGCTCTTCGGGGAGGGGGACGCCGACGAACTCGGCCAAGCGTTCGACGGCCTCGGGGAAGCTCAATCCTTCGAGCTTCATCACCAGGTCCAGCGTTCCGCCGGCCTCCCCGCAGCCGAAGCACTTATAGCTCCCCTTATCGTCCATGACGTGAAAGGAGGGGCTTTTTTCACCGTGGAAGGGGCAGCAGGCCCAATAGTCGCCGCGGCCGGGATTGGATTTGCGCTTGTCCCAGGCGAGCTTGGTTCCGGCGTAGGCGACGATGGAGGCGCGTTCTTTTAGGACCCGCAGATACGACTCTGTGAACCGCATATGCGCTCGCTCCGGGCCCCGAGGGGCACACTACACTGATTCGGGGCTGATTCGGGGTGGCGGGGCGCGCTGCGGGCTTTGGCTGCCGCGTGGACGCCTCACTTTGGCCGGGTTCGGCGCGAAAACACCGCAAAATATGACTTTAGTGTTTAAGGGGAGACGTTATGTCCATCATCCGCACCGCCCGCTCATCGTTGGCGGCCGCCACCCTGGCGGCGCTTGCTTTCGCTGCGCCGGCGGCCCTTCTGTCCCCCGCCGTCGCCCATGAAACGCAAAGGGGTCCTGTGATCGAAGGAACGGCGCTCACGATTTCGGCGGAAGGTTCGGTGGCGGCGACGCCGGATATGGCGACCGTCTCGCTCGGCGTGACGACCGAAGGCGCGACCGCGGACGCCGCGCTGCGGGCGAACGCGGAACGGATGGATCGGCTGGTGCAGGTGTTGCGCCGGGCAGGGATTGCGGAGCGCGACATCCAAACAAGCGGGCTGAACGTCAATCCGCAATATGTCTATGTCGAGAACCGGCCACCGACGATTTCGGGCTACATGGCTTTGAACCAGGTTTCGGTGCGGGTCCGGAACCTCGACGGGCTCGGCCGGATCGTGGATCAGGCGATCGCGGCGGGCGGCAACACGCTAAACGGCATCTCCTTTGGACTGCAGGACCGGGATGCGGCGCTGAACGCAGCGCGGCGGGATGCGATGGCTGACGCCTTGGCTCGGATCAATCTCTACGCGGAGGCCGCAGGCCTGCGGCTGCACCGGATCATCTCGATCTCTGAAGGTGGGGGTTACATGCCGGCGCCCCCGATGCCTTACGCCATGGCGCGCATGGAAGACGCGATGGCGGCGCCGACGCCGATCGCTCCTGGGGAAGTGGAAACCCGGATCAGCTTGTCCTTGGTGGTTGAGCTCCGTTAGGACGCTAAAGCGCCGGCGGGGCCCAGCCTCGCCGGCGGCTTGCGGCAATGATGGTGTTGCGCAGGAGGCAGGCGATGGTCATGGGGCCGACGCCGCCTGGCACCGGGGTGAGAGCCCCGGCGACCTCTTTGGCCGCCTCATAGTCCACGTCGCCCACGAGGCGGCTTTTGCCATCGCCCAAGTCGATCCGGTTGATGCCGACATCGATGACGGTGGCGCCCGGGCGGACCCAGTCCGCCTTCACCATCAAGGGCCGGCCGACGGCGGGGACGAGGATGTCCGCGCTGCGGCAGAGGGCGGGCAAGTCTTTGGTCTTGGAATGCGCCATGCTGACGGTGGCGTTCTGCTCCAGGAACAGGAGTGCGGCCGGTTTGCCGACCAGGATCGAGCGGCCGATCACCACGACATGGGCGCCCGTGAGATCGGGGTGCACGCTTTTCGCCAGGATCACGCAGCCATCGGGCGTGCAGGGGCGCAGGCCCGGTTTGCCGAGGACGAGGCGGCCGGCGCTGACTTCGGTGAGACCGTCGACATCTTTGGCGGGATCAATACAGGCAAGGACGGCGGCCTCATCCATCCCCTGCGGCAGCGGCAGCTGAACCAGGATGCCGTCAATCTCGGGGTCGGCGCTTAAGCTCCTGACAACCGTTTCCACTTCGCTTTGCGAAGCGGTGGCCGGCAGGCGCTGCTCTTTCGAGACCATGCCGGCTTCTTCGGTCTGTTTGACCTTGGAGCGAACATAGACCTGGCTTGCGGGGTTCTCGCCGACCAGCACCACGGCAAGCGTCGGGGCGGCGGGCAGCCTCGACACCGCCGCGGCGATATCGGCGCGGAGGCTGGCGGCTATGGCTTTGCCGTCAATGAGAGCGGCGGTCATGGGCGGTCTTTCTGCGAAGCCAACAGGGCGGCGCGGACCTCCTCGTTGGTTTTGCCTTCAATGTATAGCTCTTTGTGGCGGCTCACGGCCCCCGCGGACGACGCAGACGGCGGAGGCGGGGGCGCCCACGGTCTTTGCGATGAGCGCGATCAGGGCGGCGTTGGCCTTGCCGTTTTCGGGGGCGCCGCGGACCCGCACGGCCCAATGCGTTTGGCCTGAGGCGTCTCGGGCTTCGCCGTCGATCCGGTCGGTCCCGCCGCGAGGGGTGAGGCGGACGACCAGCTTGGCGTTGGAAGGGCTGGAGCCCGCGGTTTTGTTCAATGGTTACAGCAAAGCCGTCAGGATCTGGAGGCCAAAAATCAGACCCAAGCCAAGGATCAAGGGTGCTAGGTCAATGCCTCCCACAGGGCCTATGACGCGTCGGATCGGCCGAAGCATTGGCTCAGTAACCTTTCTTGTAAATCCGTAGATGCTCGCGATGGTGTTGTTGCGTCCATCGACGACATCGAAGGCGATCAGCCACGAAAGGACTGCTTGCACCACCAGGACCATAAGGATGAGGTTCACGATGATGTTAATGAGAACGAACACTGCGTCGAGCATGGGTGGGGAATCGCCTTTCTTCGAACGCTGGATGTAGCGCTTCGAGGTGGGGATCGGCAAGAAGGGGCAGGGACCGATGGGGCCGGGGAAGGCGGAAACTGGTGGACCTGAGCGGGATCGAACCGCTGACCTCTACGATGCGAACGTAGCGCTCTCCCAGCTGAGCTACAGGCCCGCTTCACCAGGAAGCGCGGGGTATAGCGGCGCTTTGGCGGGAGCGTCAAGCGGGGGACGCGGCGGCGAGGGAGCGTGACTGCAGAAGCGGCGCGGAGCCCCTCTCCACCGAGAAGGGCCCCGCTCAGAACCGCGCCGGGTCAGGGATATTGGGGGACAGGGATCGGCGCGGCGTTCGGCCCGCCCACGGCGGGTCACGGGATCTTTTTATAATGGATTTCTTACCAATTCTTTTCGTTTGTTAGTAAATCCTATCGAAACCTTGCCGCGAGCAGGGACGTGGCGGTTTGTGGGGCCGTGCTTGACGGGGCTCCGTCGCCTTGCCACCACACCGACCATCAGAGCTACAGACGCCAGAGGTATTGCGATGACACGGGCACTCGTTGGCTTGGCTGCGCTTGCGGCGCTTTTGGGGTGCGCGCCAGCCGTGGAGCCCCTGCCTAATCGGGTGGCTTTGTCGTGCTTGGTGCAGCGCGCGTTTGTTGCGGACGGCGTTACCCACCTTGTGGACGACACCAATCGGACCCTGTGGATTGACCGGGAGCGGGGGCTCTATGCGGTCAGCGAGTTCGGTTCCCAGGAGGTCGATCCCGACTGGGCGGCGGCCTTCGCCGAAGCTCGGCAGACCCATGATGGGCTTGCGCCGCTGGCGCGGCAAACAGCGGCCTTTGCTTGCTTTGCGGCGGGCAGCGACCAGCTCTGTCGGCAAGGGGTCGATTTGCGGCGTGGCGACTACGCCTTCGACACGACGGCGACGGGGCCTATGGGCGCTTCGCGGGAAACCGTGGCGCGGATGATCGGCCAAGGGCGATGCAGTCCGGCGCCGGATCTGGGGTGGCCTTCGCTTTGAAGGGGGAGATTGAAGGATGGTTTTGCGAGCGGCGCTTTTGGGGCTTTTGATGTGGCTCCTGGCCACGGCGGCCTTTCGGTTCGCTGGCCATGTGTTCTATGACGCAGGAACAATCGGACCAACCGTGATTTTTTATGCGGCGGCGCCGGTGATGATTGGGGTCGCTTGGCTTGTGGTGCGGCTGTTGCGGGTGACCCGAGGCGACGAAGGGGAGGCGTGCGTGGCGCTTGCGTTTCCCGGCATGCTGCTTGATGCGTTCGTCGTGCCTTCGTTTGGGGTGGCCTTTCCCAATCTCGATCCGACGCTGGACGGGGAGTTCGGCGGAACGATGCTGATCGCTTACGCCGCGATCATCTTTACTGGATTGTTGTTGACGCGGCTTTCGCCGCAGGATGAACGCCTGTAGCCGGGGAGGCCTTGGGCATGGCGATGACACGACGGGCCGTGACGGTGAGCGGAGGGTCCGTGCTCTTGGCAGCGTG
>JBILVS010000121.1:0-8061 GCA_044370335.1 Caulobacterales bacterium | reverse complement strand
TCGTCGCCGCCGGATTGGTGCTGGCGGGAGTGACCGGCTGGTGCGGGATGGCGAAGCTGTTGGCGGTGATGCCGTGGAACCGTAGGGCCGGTTAGCAGGTGTCGATCGACATCATTCAGGCGCTGGCGGCTTTGGCCTCAGGCGCCTTGATCGGGGCGATTTTGTCGCTTCTTGGCGCCGGCGGCTCGATATTGGCTGTTCCGCTGTTGGTTTTTCTTGTTGGCGTTGAAGATCCCCATACCGCCATCGGCACAGGGGCTGCAGCCGTCGCCGCCAATGCCCTCTTGGCGCTTTGGCGTCATGCGCGACGCGATAATGTCCGATGGCCATGCGGGCTCGTTTTTGCTGGGGCAGGGATTGCCGGCGCATTTCTGGGAACCCTGGCCGGCAAAACGATCGAAGGACAAAGGCTGCTGACCATCTTTGGCTTTGTTATGATCGTGGTGGGGCTCGCGTCCTTGAGAGGTGGGCCGGAAGGCGCCTTAACCCCGGCAGTTCGCATGACGCGCGAGAACGCACCGATGATGGCGCCGCGGCTAGCTGCGGCTGGGTTCGGGGTCGGCATGGCTTCCGGCTTCTTTGGAATTGGCGGTGGCTTCTTGATCGTTCCAGGTCTGATGGCTGCGGCGGGGCTGTCGATGAGCGTCGCCATGGGCACATCGCTTGTGGCAGTCGCGGCATTTGGCCTCACGTCGCTCACAAGCTACGCTTGGTCAGGCTACGTTGACTGGCCGCTCGCCGCTCTGATGACTTTAGGTGGGGGCGTTGGGGCTTTCGTCGGCGGACTCGCCGCTCAGAAACTGGCGGCTCGTCGCAAGGCGCTGGGCTTCATTTTCGCCGCGGTCGTCATCTCGGTCGGCGCCTATATCGTCTGGCTTGGCTGGTTCGGATCGTGATCGCACGCTGGGGAATGTGCAGAGCAAGCCCGCCGAGGATTTCGCCGACTTCGTCCCTCTTAAGCCGTGCTGGTTGACAAATATCTCAATCATCATTGCCCGAACAAGGCGGCGAGCCCGTCTCGGTAACAAACAGATCATGCAATGTTTTCAGCACCCGCGCGGCCTTAGGGTCGGCGATTCGATACCAGATCGTTTGGCTTTCACGCCGAAAGGTCACAAGCCCATCCTCACGCATTTTAGCGAGATGCTGTGACAGCGCCGATTGGGCGAGATCCACCGCGTCGGCCAGCTGGCTGACATTCATTTCCCCCTCTTCAATGAGCCGACACAGGATCAAAAGTCTCCGCTCATTCGCCAGCAGCTTCAGGAGTCTAGCGGCTTCCTGGGCGCGGGCGCCCAGCGCCTGGGCCTTATCGCGGGAGAGAGCAGGCTTTATCTTGCGGGCACCGGTCAACATGGGCGTATCCTGACGTATTTGATTAGGTCTGCCTAAATAAGCGCACCGCCGCATCGCGTCGATGGGTCGCGGGCGCACCGGGCCAAGAAAAATGGACCGCGGGCACAAAATAAGATAATGCTAATTTAGAAAATAGGCCTAAATTGGGAGGTCGATCATGGCGCATATCTTAGTTTTGGGCGCAGGGCTTGGTGGCGTGCCGATGGCGCTGGAAGCGCGCCAAATGCTGCGTCGGAAAGATCAGGTGACGGTCATTTCGGCCGTGCCGACGTTCGACTTCACCCCCTCCAATCCTTGGGTTGCGGTCGGGTGGCGCAAGCCCGGCGATATCCAGGTGGAGCTTGCGCCGATGTTTAAGCGCAAGCGGATCGATTTCCTTCATGGGCGGGCCAAGGCGGTCAGGCCGCAGGATAACGCGGTCGATCTGGAAGACGGCCGCGTCGTCAATTACGACTATCTCGTCATCGCCACAGGCCCTGAACTCGCGTTTGATGAGATCGAAGGCCTTGGGCCTCATGGAGGGCACACCGAGAGCGTCTGCATGACGCCGCACGCTGCGATCGCGCATGACAAATGGGAGCGCTTTTGCGCCGATCCCGGACCAATCGTCGTGGGCGCGGTGCAAGGCGCCTCGTGCTTTGGGCCGGCCTATGAATTCGCGCTGATCATGGACGCAGATCTCCGCAAGCGGAAAATTCGTGATCGCGTGCCAATGACGTTTGTCACCAGCGAGCCCTATATCGGCCACCTCGGCCTCGACGGCGTGGGCGACACCAAGGGCCTTCTCGAAAGCACCCTGCGGAACAAACACATCAAATGGATCACCAACGCCAAAGTGGCGAAGGTTGAGCCGGGCGTGATGCATGTCGATGAAGTCGGCGAGGACGGCGCGCTGAAGAGGGCGCATCAGCTTCCGTTCAAGTATTCCATGATGCTGCCGGCGTTTCGCGGCGTGAAGCCGGTGCAGGGCGTGGAGGGGCTCGTCAATCCGCGCGGCTTTGTGCTGGTGGATCGCCATCAGCGCAATGCCACGTATCCGAACATTTACGCCGTCGGTGTGTGCGTGGCGATCCCGCCCCTAGGGCCAACGCCGGTGCCGGTCGGCGTGCCGAAAACCGGCTTCATGATTGAAAGCATGGTGCGCGCGGCGGCGCACAATATCCGCGCCGATCTTGATGGGAAATCCATCAAGCATCTCTCCACCTGGAACGCGGTGTGCCTAGCGGATTTCGGCGATGGGGGAGTGGCGTTCGTGGCGATGCCGCAAATTCCGCCGCGCAACGTCAATTGGTCCTCTGATGGCAAATGGGTCCATTTGGGCAAAATCGCCTTCGAGAAATACTTTATCGGGAAGATCCGTCGTGGCGTGTCCGAGCCCTTCTATGAGCGTGCGGTTCTCGACATGTTAGGCATCACCAAGATGAAGGAAGAAGAGCCCGCCTAAGAGCTTGGATCACCCGCCTCACAATCATGGCCGCCGGATCTTTCCGGCGGCTGATGTTCATTGGGAGCAGGGGCTTGGCGCATTAGTCCTCAAGCAGGGCGCGCAACATCCAGGCGGTTTTTTCATGGATATTGAGGCGCTGGGTCAAAAGGTCCGCAGTCGGTTGATCGTTGGCCTGTTCGACCAACGGAAATATGCCGCGCGCAGTCCGAGCGACGGCCTCATGGCCTTTCATCAAGATGTGCACCATTTCAAGCGCTTTCGGCGGCGCGGATGGCGCGTCCGCCACCGAGCTCAGCCGCCCAAAGTCGCCGTAGCTTCCCGGTGCGGGATGACCGAGCGCTCGAATGCGCTCCGCAATCGGATCAACCGCATTCCATAGCTCGGTGTATTGGGCCATGAACATTACATGCAAAGTGTTGAACATCGGTCCAGTGACGTTCCAGTGGAAATTGTGTGTGGTCAGATAAAGCGTGTAGGTATCCGCCAGCAGCTTTGATAGCTCCGCGGTGATCTTGGCGCGGTCGCTTGTTGAAATGCCGATCTCAATACGTCGTGGGTTAGATTTCGCCATGCCTATCCTCCGAGGTGAGCGCTGGAGCGGGACGGTTCAATGGTCATTTGAACGCATTGCCCGGCTTTGCGCCAAGCGCCTTGAAGATCATCGCCGCCGGGCAGAATCCAGTGAACGCCGCCTGCAGCATGTTGAGCCCAGCAAAGGCGGTCAGCGCAAACCAGGAGGGATGAACCAACAGGCCCAAAGCGAGCGAAGCGAGAACGACACAGCCGGCGAACGCCAGCACCATCCGATCGAGGTTCATACAGGGACTCCTTCCTTGGCGGGATGCGAGATGGCAGGCGCGTCGTCCTTGAAGATCACATAGACCGCAGGGATCACGAGCACGGTCAGAAGCGTGGAGCTCAAAAGCCCAAACAGAAGCGAGATTGCGAGGCCTTGGAAGATCGGATCAGTCAAGATGGTCGCCGCCCCGATCATGGCGGCGAGCGCCGTCAACAGGATCGGCTTGAACCGGATGGCGCCCGCTTCGAGGGCTATCTCCCGCATCGTGGCGCCAGGCGTCGCGGAGTGTCGGATGAAATCCACGAGCAGGATCGAGTTGCGCACGATGATCCCGGCCAAAGCGATGAACCCGATCATCGAGGTTGCGGTGAAGGCTGCATTGAGGAGCGCGTGTCCGATCATGATCCCGATGAAGGTCAACGGCACCGGGATCAGCACCACGAGCGGCAAGCGGAATGATCCGAACTGCGCCACGACGAGGATGTAGATCCCAAGGATCGCGACCGCGAACGCCGCGCCCATGTCGCGGAATGTAACGTAGGTGACCTCCCACTCGCCGTCCCACAGCAGAGTCGTTTGGCGCTCATCCTCGGGTTGTCCGTACAAGGAGATGACTGGCTTCGGCAGCTCGCCCCAATCGTGTGCATCGATCAGGCGCTGCACCTCCATCATGCCATAGAGAGGCGCCTCGAACTGGCCGGCCAGCTCTGCCGTCACCATTTCGGCGAACCTCCCGTCGCGGCGGAAGATGGGGTAGGAGGCAGGTTCTGGCGCGGCGCTCACCACATCCCCGATCTCGGTGATGGAGCGATCGCCCGGCAAGGCATTGAGCGGAATAGGCGTGGCTTCCGCCGTCTCGTTCCAGATCTGGGCTTGCTGCGGCAACGCCATGCGGATTTCCACCGGCGGCCGACCTTCCCCGCGGTGGGAATAGCCGATCACAACGCCATTCATGAGGGCGCCCACGGTCCCCGTCACATCGGCGTGCTGCGCGCGGAAATACTCGACCGCGCTTTGATCAAGGCTAAGGCGCAAGCGCTGGGTCGGTTCGCCGAAGCTGTCGTCCACATCGACGATGAACGGGACCTGCGCGAAGATCGTCCGCACTTCCCGCGCCACGGCCCGCCTTGTGTCCGCATCCGGACCATAAATCTCCGCGAGCAGCGTCGCCATCACGGGCGGGCCAGGGGGAACCTCCACAACCCGAACCACCGTGCCCTGCGGCATCTCAAGGCCTTCAAGGCGTTCGCGAATATCAAGCGCAATCGCATGGCTGGCGCGCGAGCGGTCGTGCTTGGGGGAAAGGTTCACCAAAAGATCGCCGAGCTCCGGCGATTGGCGGAAGAAGTAATGCCGCACCAGGCCGTTGAAATTGAAAGGCGCAGCGGTCCCTGCATGGAGTTGAATGGAGGTGACCTCGGGCACGGCCTGGATGCGCTGCGCCGCGGCCGCCAACACCCGTTCGGTGCGCTCCAAAGTGGAGCCCTCCGGCAAATCGATCACGACCGCAAGTTCGGATTTGTTGTCAAACGGGAGGAGCTTCACTTTCACTGTCTGGGAAGCAAACAGCATCAACGACCCAAGCGTGGCGATCCCAACCACAATCAGGAACCGCCACGCGGCCTTCTTGTTCGCGACGATCGGTTCGGCTACGCGCAGATAAGCCCGCGTCAGCATCGTCTGCGGCGCATGCCCATCATGGCTTGCGGCGTGGCCATGGATCGGCGCGCGACCGGCGATCTTCATCATGAGCCAGGGCGCGATAATCACTGCCACGAAAAACGAAAAGATCATCGCCGCCGAAGCGTTGATCGGGATTGGCGCCATGTATGGGCCCATTAGTCCGGACACAAACAACATCGGTAGCAGTGCGGTGACGACCGTGAGCGTGGCCACAATCGTCGGATTGCCCACCTCCGCCACCGCCTCGATGGCCGCGCGGGTGCGATCCCGCGCGCCGGCTTGAACATCCGGCATCGCCCAGTGTCGCGCGATGTTTTCGATCATGACGATGGCGTCGTCGACCAGGATGCCGATCGAAAAGATCAGGGCAAAGAGCATCACGCGGTTGATCGTGAAGCCCATGATGTTGGCGGCAAAAAGGGTGAGCAGGATAGTGGTAGGGATAACGATCGCCACAACCAGCCCCTCGCGCCAGCCGATCATGAACGCGATCAGCGCGACGATCGAAACGGTGGCCAATCCCAAATGGAAGAGAAGCTCGTTGGCCTTTTCCGACGCCGTCTCGCCGTAGTTGCGCGTAATCTCCACGCGCAAACCGTCCGGGATCAGCGTTCCTTCAAGCGTGTGCAGGCGATGTTCAAGATCCGCCGCCACTGTGACGGCGTTGGCCCCGGCGCGCTTGGCCACCGCAATGCTGACGGCAGGCGCCTGCGTCCAGGCCCCGCCCGCTCTGTTGAACGTCCAAACCCGATGCTCCGGCTGGACTGCGCCCACCACCACATCCGCCACGTCGCGCACATAGACCGGCCGCCCATCCCGACTGGTGACTTCAAGCAGCCCGATATCCTCCGCGTTCGTCATGGTCGAGCCCACGATGAGCGGTGTGGAGACATCCGCGACTGTCGAGCGGCCGACGGGAAAGGCCTGATTGGCCCCCGCCAGCGTGTGGGCCAAGGCCTGCAGGGTCAGCCCTTGCGCCGCCAATCGCTCCGGGTCCGGCTCAATCCTGATCTGCTCCGGCGTCGCCCCCACGAGATAGGTGAGGCCCACGTCTTCCACCTTGATCAGCTCCGCCCGGAGTTGGTCGGCGATCCGGGTCAGCTCCTCATGCGTCCAACGGCCCGCGGCGGTGGAGGTAGGCGACAGCGTCACCACAAAGATCGCCACATCGTCGATGGACCGGGGCTGAATCAACGGCTCCGGGATGCCGGCGGGGATGCGGTCGTAGTTGGCGCGGATGCGTTCGTGGACGCGGACGGCGGCGTCGTCCGGGTCTGTGCCGACGTCGAAGCGGGCGGTCACCAACACCCGATCGTCCAAGGTCTGAGAATAAACGTGATCGACCCCGGCGATGCCTTTGACGATGGTCTCAAGCGGCTCGGTGATCAGTTCCACAGCGTCAGGCGCGCGCAGGCCTGGGGCAGGGACGATGATGTCGATCATCGGGACCTGGATCTGCGGCTCTTCCTCTCGCGGGATCGTCAGCAGAGCAACCAATCCAAACGCCAACGCCGCCAGGAGCATCAGAGGCGTGAGCGGCGAGCGGATAAAGGCCTTAGTGAGGCTGCCGGAAATCCCAAGCTTCATGGCGCAACCGCCGCCGCGGCCGACGCTGGGACCAGTTGATCCCCTGGGCTCAAGCCCGACAGAATCTCCACCCCATTCTCGACTCCGGCCGCAGCGACCGGCTCGCCGCGGCGGACGACCACGTCCTGCACCGCGCCGTCCTCAGCGATGAGGTGCGCAAAATCGACCCCGAAGCGGGTGGAGAGATACCCCGCCGGGACCACCACGGCCTGCCGCTCTCCCGCAGGCGTCCACACGCGCACCCGTTCGCCGAACACCCGGTTCTCCAGGCCGTCCGTCTCGACATCGGCCTCCACCCGGCCGTCCTCGAGGGCGGGATAAATCCTCCGAATGCGGCCAATCTGGCGGCCTCCATCAGCGGTCTCAACGGCGACTTCACCGCCTTCTGACAGCGTCGCGGCGTGCCGCTCAGGCAGGCGCAGCTTGATGATGTAGCGAGAGCCGACCAGCGCGATCTCTTCGCCCATCATGACAACCGCGCCCTGCCGAACTGGCACGCGCAGCACTCGGCCCGAGACCGGCGCCAAAACCGACCCTTGCGCGCCGGTCTCCACCGTCACCGCCCGCTGCGACCGCGCGGCCTGGAGCTGGTCTTGGAGGCTTGCGACGAGCGTGCGTTGCGCATCCAACCGCTGGGTCGGGTAAAAACCGTCTGCGTGCAGACGTGCAAAGCGCTCCAGGTCGGCTCGGGCCTGCGTCAGCTGCGCCTCGATCGCTGCGGCCTGCGCTCCCTCGGCCTGCGCCTGCAACGGAACCCGCGCATCGCTGACCACCGCCAGCACCTCGCCCCGCTGGACAATGGCGCCTTCGCTGACCCGAAGATCGCTCAATGTCCCGCTAATCCGCGCCCGGGCCGAAACCGCGTCCGCGCTGTCTATTTGGCCATAGGCCGGCGTCAGGCCCTGAACGGCAGCGCTCTGGACTACATAGACAGGGGCCAGTGTCGCCGCGGGCGGGTCTATGGGGGCTTCGGCCTGGCTGCAGGCCGCCAGACCGAGGTTTAGCGCTGCGAGAGCCGCGGCTAGCGTTATTCGCGACCGCCCCGTAGCTTGTCCTCCACTCGCCATCGTCGACGCACTCCTCTCAGTTTAGCCTAATTTAGACATATCTAATCCATATGTCCCGTGCCGGATCGACGCACCGCTTTGATCCGACGGTATTTGGCATGGAAATGGGTGCGAGATAATTG